>JAYSWJ010000144.1:0-28469 GCA_043718065.1 Polaromonas sp. | reverse complement strand
TTCATAGGGGCAAGTGCGTAGGTGGTACCTGACACGGCCATCTCGATTACATTGAAAGGAAAGCACCATGCGTCACGGACAAGGACTTCGTAAACTCAACCGCACCAGCGAGCACCGCCTCGCTATGTTGCGCAACATGATGAACTCGCTGATTCAGCATGAGGCCATCAAAACTACTTTGCCTAAGGCTAAGGAGTTGCGCCGCGTTGTGGAACCCATGATTACTTTGGCTAAAGAGCCAACGTTGGCAAACAAGCGCTTGGCGTTTAACCGCCTGCGCGACCGCGATATGGTCGTCAAGCTGTTTGCAGAACTCGGCCCGCGTTACAAGACGCGTCCAGGTGGTTATACCCGTATCTTGAAGATGGGTTTCCGTGTGGGTGACAATGCGCCTATGGCTTTTGTTGAACTGGTCGATCGTCCAGATACCAGCGCAGAGGCGCCAACAGCTTAAGCAGGCTGTCCATGTTAACCATAGCAGTTTATATTTCTGAATCACGCCGCACTGCGAAGTGATTCAGAGTAGAATAGAGATTCAGACGCGG
The DNA here is from genome assembly GCA_043718065.1 of Polaromonas sp. GTDB lineage: Bacteria > Pseudomonadota > Gammaproteobacteria > Burkholderiales > Burkholderiaceae_C > JAAFIP01. Next base: position 27,924 of record JAYSWJ010000144.1, on the reverse strand, counting down.
AGTGGAGCAGCCTGGTAGCTCGTTGGGCTCATAACCCAAAGGTCGTTAGTTCAAATCTAGCCTCCGCAACCAAATATTTAACGCCAACCCTAGGGTTGGCGTTTTTGTTTGTGGCCTCTCTTTGGCCGCTCTGCAGGTTAGTTGCACACGCTAATTCGATGTCACGGCTTACATACAAGCTTAGCGTTTTTCACCATAATCACACTATGCGTAAATCCAAACTCCAATCCGTCACTGTTGGCGGCAGTGCTGACGACATTGAGGCCGTGTTTTACGAAGCCCTACAAACGGGTGATATCGAAAAACTAATGGGTTGCTGGGCAGACGAAGATGAGGTGGTGTGCGTGCACCCCGGCGGGCCACGTGTAGTGGGCATCAGCGCTATCCGCGCGGCGTTTGACGGCATGTTCTCTAACGGTACCATCAAAGCCACACCGCAGCGCGTTCGCAAGATTGAATCGCTTGCTAGTGCGGTGCACAACGTCTTAGAAAAAATTGAAGTGCTGACTGAAGACGGTCCGCGTGAGGCCTACGTGATTGCCACCAATGTGTACCATAAGACCGCCCAAGGCTGGCGCATGGTGGCGCACCACGCCAGCCCTGGCACGCCGCACGAGATGCAAGAATTAAGTGAAGCTCCGATGCTCCTGCATTAATATGCAAAATATGCATTCTAGGCCGCAGAACCAGCTCAGGCAGCTATCGAAACCATAGTATATAGTCTATGCAATACCACGCACCACGCTGGCTACCGGGCGGCCAAGCGCAAACTATTTGGCCTGCGTTGTTCTCGCGCCGCTATTTTGGTCCTGCGCCGGTGTACCGGCGTGCACGCTGGCATGCACCTGATGGTGATTTTGTTGATGTAGATTTTGCGGTCAATGCGCAGGTCGATAGAGCGGCTGGCACGGGCCGCAACATTACCGCGACGGCAGTGCCCTCGCCACTGGCTAGTCTTGCAACTGCGAACAAGGCAGTGTCCAAAGACTTTGCAGCCGAGGCTGCACACAACGGTGCGACGCATGCCTTGACGAACACTGACCAACCTTTGCTCGTGCTGTTCCACGGCCTAGAAGGCTCGTCGCGCAGCCACTATGCGGAAGCATTTGCCGACTGGGCAGCGCAGCACGGCTGGGCGTATGCGGTGCCGCATTTTCGGGGATGCAGTGGCGAGATCAACCATGCGCCGCGTGCTTACCACTCGGGCGATTATGAAGAGATAGGCTGGATCTTGCAGCGCATGCGCCAACAGCATGGCACTCGGCGCATCGTGGCGGTGGGCGTGTCGCTAGGCGGTAATGCGCTGATGCGCTGGGTGCAAGAGATGGGTGATACCGCGGCCGGCGTTGTCAGTGCAGTTGTATCGGTGTGCTCCCCGCTCGACTTAACGGCATCAGGCCAAGCTATAGGGCGCGGCTTTAACCGGCAGGTGTACACGCGCATGTTTTTGCGCACCATGAAGCCCAAGGCATTAGAGCGCTGGGCGTTGCACCCCAAGCTATTTGACCGCGACAAACTGCTGGCTACGCGCGACTTGTATGAATTTGACAACTTATTTACAGCACCACTGCATGGCTTTAAAAATACCGATGACTATTGGCGTCTTGCCTCGGCCAAGTCCCACATGCGGCGTATCCGCATTCCTGCGCTGGTGCTGAACGCGCAAAACGACCGCTTTGTGCCTGCAGCAAGCTTGCCCCAGCAGCATGAGGTTAGCGCCAGTGTGACGCTGTGGCAGCCTCAGCATGGTGGGCATGTAGGGTTTCCGGCAGGCGGGCCGCCTGGGCACGTGCGTGCGTTGCCTGATGCCGTGGGTACATGGCTGATGCAAAACACTTAATTTTGTGAAATCAAGCTTGGCGGGCATGGCTCTAAGCAGGTGTGCACTTGTTTAGTTTTTTACGTTGAGCATTAGCTAACATTAAACCAAAAATTTGTACAAAATCAGCTGCGTGCCAGAGCGCTAAAGCATGACCATGCCAAACGCTGGCCACACGAAAAATGGCGTAACTGCATCAGATCAGCGCAGTACACCGGGCAATGCAGGTCATAGCGCAAACCACGATAATTAAGCCATGGATGACATGGTTCTTAAAGCGATGGCCAAATGGCCTAATGTGCCCGATTGCTACGGTTGGCTGGGGTTAGATGCGCGCGGAGGCTGGTGGATGCGTGACGACCGCGTGCAAGCCTTGGGTAGCTTCGGCAGCGCTATTGAGGGTTCCAAGGGCTCACTGCTGCAGCATGAAAAACTAATTGACTTTATCAATCGCAACTACGCTGCGGATAAGCAAGGGCAATGGTTTTTTCAAAACGGCCCGCAGCGTGTGTACATCGAGCTGCAGGCCACGCCCTATGTGTGGCGTGTGCAAAGTGAATTTAGCCTACTAGCACACACTGGTTTAGCAGCGCGAGCGCAGCGCTGCGTGATAGATGAGCATGGCCGTGTGTATATGGAGACTGAGGCTGGCTTTGGCCTAGTACACACACAAGATGTAGGCTTGGCTGCAGATGCGGTAGAGAGCGGCCTGTGGGTGCCCCAGCAAGAATTAGCGGCGCAGCTACCCCAGCACTACGGCTACGTGCGCTCGCCGCAGGCGATGCAGCAGCCGCAGGCGATGCAAGAACAGCAGGCGATGCAACAGTAGGCGGCTGCTAAGCTTAAATCTCATTAACTGGCTAACATGGCCACGCCCTTAGGCAACGTCTAGGTCACCACATGCCGTGCAAGTAATACATATAGGCATCACTTAAGCAGCTGGTAGAGTGTATCTACGGCACTGATCAACAGTGCATGGCAATAACTAACTGCATATTTATCATGCGACCCAAGTAAATAATGCTTGAGCAGCTACGAAAACTATAGTAAATCATCTCGTACGGCTTGCAACGCTTGCGACAAGCCAATGCCCGCCAACACAGCACAATACAGCTATGGGAACACTCTATCTTGTACGCCACGGACAAGCCAGTTTTGGCGCAGCAGACTATGACGACTTAAGTCAGCTGGGGCACCAACAATCCGTGCGCTTGGGCGAGTACTTTGCTGCCAAAGGCTTGCGGTTTGACGGTGTGCTGATGGGCACACTGCGCCGTCACGCGCAAACCTATGCGGGTATTTGTAAAGGGGCGGGCCTGGACATGCAAGCACTTCAGTGGGAAGGCCTTAACGAATACGACAGCGATGCCGTGATCAAAGCGGTTCACACACAGACCTTAAGTTCTGAGCGCACCCCAGAAAACTACCGCTACCATTTTCGTCTGCTTAAAACCGGTCTGGCCGCTTGGATGCAAGGCAACGCGCAACCCGCAGGCATGCCCAGCTACCCAGATTTTGTGCACGGCGTTACCAGCGCACTAGAGTATGTGCGCGCACAGTTTGCCGGCAACGATAGCGCCAACGTGTTGGTTGTTAGTAGCGGGGGGCCTATCAGTACGGCGGTGGGCCATGTGCTGGGCACCAGCGCCGAGACCACCATCGAGCTGAACCTGCGCATCCGCAACAGCAGCGTGACTGAGTTTGCCTTTACGCCTAAGCGCCACATGCTGGTAACCTACAACACACTACCGCATTTGGAAGCATTGCCCGATTGGATAACTTACGCCTAAAGCCACCTGTGCAAAGCTGATTTTATACAACCCCTCCAACCTTTGACCTACCTTTTTATGCCGCCTGTGACACCTGTGCCAAAAGCGCAGACTCCAAGATACCCAAGGCCTCGTCAAAAATAGCCTGCTCAATAGTCAGCGGGAACAAAAAGCGGATTACATTGCCGTCCACACCGCAGGTGAGCAAAATCAAACCTTGGGCCAAAGCGGAAGCTTGTACCCGCTTGGTCATGTCCGCATCGGGGCTGCCATCGGTTTTGCGAAACTCACAAGCCACCATGGCACCCAAGCCGCGCACATCAAAGATCTGTGGCACTTGGCTGCGCAGTGCGTTCAGGCGCTTTTGCAATTGCGCACCCAACACAGCACCGCGTGCGGGCAATTGCTCATCTTTCATAATATCGATCACAGCGTGGGCTGCGGCCACGGCCATGGGGTTGCCAGCGTAGGTGCCGCCTAGCCCACCGGGTGATGGCGCATCCATAATTTCTGCACGGCCTGTCACGGCTGACAGCGTCATGCCAGCAGCCAAGGACTTGGCAATCACCGTCAGGTCGGCCAGCACACCGTCTTGCACAAAATGGTCCATGGCAAACAGGCTGCCAGTGCGGCCAAAACCTGTTTGCACTTCGTCAGCAATCAGCAAAATACCATGGGTGTCGCACAGCTGGCGCAGCCACTTGACAGCTTCCCGTTGAATCACGTTAAACCCGCCTTCACCCTGCACAGGTTCAAAAATAATAGCCGCTACGCGGGCAGGCTCGATGTCCGATTTAAAAATGTGGTGAATAGCCTTTTTAACTTCTTCTAAATTAGCGCAGTGGCACGGAAAAGGCGCATGGAAGATCTCTGGTGGGAACGGCCCAAAATCAGCTTTGTAAGGCTGTACCTTGCCCGTCATGGCCACGGCAAACATGCTGCGGCCATGGAACGCACCAGAAAACGCAATAACGCCACTGCGCTTGGTCGCGGCGCGGGCAATTTTGATGGCGTTTTCTACGGCCTCGGCCCCGGTAGAAAACAAGGCGGTTTTCTTGGCATGGGTGCCAGGCGTTAGCGCGTTGAGTTTTTCTGCCAGCGCAATATAGCTTTCATACGGCACCACTTGGTAGCATGTGTGCGTAAAGCGCTCTAACTGGGCTTGCATAGCCTGCACTACCTTAGGGTGGCGGTGGCCCGTGTTCATCACCGCAATACCGCCTGCAAAGTCTATAAAGCGGCGGCCCTCAATATCCCACAGCTCGCTGTTCAGCGCTTTGTCGACAAAAAAACTGCCCATTACACCCACGCCGCGTGGTGTAGCGGCGGCCTTACGGGCCATTAATTGCTCGTTCAATGAATGCTTCATCTTTTGCTCCTAAAATTTAGCCATGATATGGCGTGCTACTGTGTAGTCTTCCAGTGCGTGCATCGACATGTCTTTGCCATAGCCGCTGGATTTGAGACCGCCGTGCGGCATCTCGTTGACCAACATAAAGTGCGTGTTAATCCACGTACATCCATACTGTAACTGTTTGGCCAGGCGCATGGCATGCCCCACGTCTTTTGTCCATACGCTGGACGCCAAGCCATACTCAGAATCATTGGCCCAGCCAATGGCTTGCTCTACATCGGCAAAACGCGTTACGCTCACCACTGGGCCAAACACTTCGCGCTGCACAATCTCGTCATCTTGCCGCGCACCGGCAATCACCGTAGGCTCATAAAAGAAGCCAGGGCCTTGCCGCAGCTTGCCACCGGTAGTTACTTCCATATGCCCTGCCATTTGCGCACGCTCCACAAAGCTCGCCACTCTGCTGCGCTGTCGGTCAGAGATCAACGGGCCCATTTCAACACCCGCCTCGTCCTGCAGCCCCATTTTGATACTAGACGCTGCCAAGGTCAATTCGCTAACCAGCTTGTCGTACACGCCCGCGCCAGCATAAACACGGCACGCAGCGGTGCAGTTTTGGCCAGCATTGTAAAAACCAAAAGTGCGCAGCCCTGCCACTACTTCGGCAATGTCTGCATCGTCCAGCACAATAACAGGCGCCTTGCCACCCAGCTCTAAATGCGTGCGCTTGAGCGAGCCCGATACCGCCTGCAATATTTTGCGGCCAGTGGCTACGTCGCCTGTGACCGACACCATGCGCACCTGAGGGTGTTCTACCATAGGCTGGCCTACGCTCGGGCCGCGCCCGCACACCACATTGATCACGCATTTGGGCAAAATAGCGGCCACTACTGTGGCAAATAGCAGCGCAGTCAGCGGGGTTTGCTCAGATGGTTTAAGTACTACGGTATTGCCTGCAGCAATGGCAGGCGCAGTTTTCCAAGCGGCCATCAGCAAAGGGTAGTTCCACGGCGCAATAGATGCCACCACGCCCACCGGGTCACGCCGAATCATGCTGGTGTGGCCCGCCAAATACTCGCCTGCCACAGCACCGGTCATGCACCGCGCCGCGCCCGCAAAGTAACGAAAGCAGTCGGCTATGGCGGGGATTTCATCTTCTAGCGCGCGGGCATACGGTTTGCCGCAGTTAAGCGACTCTAGTCGCGCAAAATTCTCTGCTTGTAGCTCAATCTCGTCGGCTATTTTCAGCAGCAAGTGCGAGCGCTCCATCGGCGTGGTTTGCGACCACGACTCAAACGCACGGTGCGCTGCCGATACTGCGCGCTGCACTTGTTCATTCGATGCTTCGTGCACTTGGCACAGCACCTCACCTGTGGACGGATTGAGCACAGGTTCGGCAGCACCTTCTCCTTTGACAAACTGATTGTCAATGAGCAGATCGGTTGGAAAGCTTTGAAATATATCGGTATGTCCCATGGCATGACTCCTGGTGGTGATGGTGCGGATGATGGTTGGCTATGCGTTATCGGTAATGACTAGCGGTTTTGACTGTCTTCGTCACTGCGGGTAAGCCAATAGGCGGTAATGATCGGAATAAAAGTAAGCGCAATGATGAACACCGCCACTACGTTGGTTACGGGTCGCTGCCTAGGGCATATCAGCTCTTGCAGCATCCAAATAGGCAAGGTAGTTTGCTGGCCTGCGGTAAAAGTAGTGACGATCACTTCGTCAAAGCTCAGCGCAAACGCTAGCAAGCCACCCGCGAGCAAAGCAGTGCCTAGCTGGGGTAGCAGTACATAGCGGAAGGTTTGAAAAACATTAGCCCCTAAATCCATAGAAGCCTCTACCAATGACGGGCTGATGCGCCGCAGCCTGGCCACTGCGTTGTTGTAAACCACCACCACGCAAAAGGTGGCATGGCCAATGACGATAGTCCAAAAACTAAATGGAATTTCCAGCGTGTGGTAGGCCGAACGCAATGCGATACCCGTGACTACCCCCGGCAGAGCGATGGGCAAAATTAACAACAGGGTGATCGCCTCGCGGCCAAAGAACTGTGTTCGCGCTAGCGCACCAGCCGCCAGCGCACCCAACACTAACGCGATAGCTGTAGAGTACAGCGCAATTTCCGACGACATTTTGATGGCTGCCCACACATCATCGCGCTCTAGCGCTACAGCAAACCACCTGGTAGTCAGGCCAGGCGGTGGGAATACATAGCTTTTATCATCAGCGCTAAAAGCGTACAAAATAATCAGCATCAAAGGCACATGCAAAAACAGCACTACGGCCCAAGTGGCCAGCTTCAACGGCAGGGAGGGCCCCAAGCGACCGGTATTGGCTGGGCTAGATGGCATCAAAAGCGCCATTGCGTTTGGCCATGCACAGGTAAACAGCAATGACGATAATCGGCACCAAAGAAAATGCGGCGGCAAACGGCAAGTTGCCCGCAATGCCCTGCTGCTTAAAAACTACTTGGCCAATGTACGTGGTGGAATTACCAATCACCTGCGGAATAATATAGTCGCCCAGCGTGAGCGAAAAGGTAAATATAGACCCTGCAGCAATGCCCGGCATGGCCAAAGGCAACACCACATGTTTGAAAGTAGCGCCCGGTGCAGCCCCTAAATCTGCCGACGCTTCGATGAAAGAACTAGGTATGCGTTCAATAGCCGCCTGTATCGGCAAAATCATGAACGGCAGCCACATGTACAAAAACACCATAAACGTGCCCACGGGCGAGAAACTCAGTGAGTTGCCGCCTATCCAAGGCGTGGCTAGCAAAGCATCTAATAACCACTGCATATGCACCTGCTGTAGCTCCCATGAAATAGCACCCTCTTTAGCCAAGAGCAGCTTCCACGCATACAGTCTGACCAAATATCTTGACCACAGCGGCAGCATCACCGCCACATAGAGCAGGGCCTTTTGCGGGCCGCATGCGTAGCGAGCCATGTAGCACGCGATAGGCAGCGCCAGTACCACCGCAGCCAAGGTGACGGCCAGCGCCATGGTGATGCTGCGCACCGCCACGTCCACATCGGCAGGCTCAAACAAAGTAATGAAGTTGCCAAAGCCAAGCTCTTTAACCACTTGCCCGGTAAAGTCGTCCAACCGAAAAAAGCTGTTAGCCAGCAGGCTGAGCAACGAGCCAAGATAAATCACCCCAAACCACAGCAAAGGGGGCGTGAGCAAGACCGCCAGCATAAGGCCCTTGCGCTGGTACAGCAGGTCGGACACTGTGTCTAACGCCCTGCGTGGCGTGAGCATTGAAGAAGGTAATGGCATGGCAGCGTATATAGGGCGCAACTTAAGCTGCAGCCGTATCCTCCACGCTGTGCACCGCATGGCCAGGCCAATGCAACACCGCAGCTTGTCTCACATCAGGCACAGGCTACTTTAAGGTGGCGGCAATGTCTACCGTTAACGCCAAGCTTGAGTTGTTCACCGCCGCTTGCAACCGCCAAAAAGAGCCAAAATATTGCTTCTCCTGCACAACACCAGCAATAGACGCTTCACCGGCACTGCCAGCGCCCAGCGCGATCATCTCGGGCCTGCCCATCACCGCACCTTGGTAACCCAGCGCCTTGGCTTGGCTGCCATGCAGCACATTGGCTGCGCCTACAAACTCAGCTACAAAACGGGTCTTGGGCCGCGCGTACAAATCTGCAGGTGTGGCAATTTGCTCTATCTTGCCTTGGTTGAAAATACCAATCCTGTCACTCATCGACAAAGCTTCGTGCTGGTCGTGGGTTACAAATATGAAGGTAATGCCCAGCTTACGTTGCAGGCTCTTCAGCTCTGTTTGCATTTGCTCGCGCAGCTTCAGGTCTAGCGCACCCAGCGGCTCGTCCAGCAGCAAGACTTGAGGCTCGTTAACTAATGCGCGCGCCAGTGTCACCCGCTGCCTTTGCCCACCAGAGAGTAGCCCCGGTTTTCGCGCAGCTACGTCGGGCAGCTGCACCAGCTCCAGCAATTTTTGCGCTTTGGTCTGTCTTTGCATTTTGTCTATGCCTTTGACCATCAAGCCGTAGGCAACATTGTCCAATACCGTCATATGCAGAAACATGGCGTAGTCTTGAAAGACTGTGTTCACCGGTCTAGCGTAGGGCGCCTGCAGGCTAACGTCTTTGCCATGAATGCGCACATAGCCGCTGGTAGGCAAAGTAAAGCTGCCAATCATACGCAGGCAAGTAGTTTTGCCTGAGCCTGACGGGCCTAAAAGGGTAAAAAACTCACCGCTTTGGATATCGACACTAACATTGTCAACAGCGCGCACCTCGCGTCCTGCTGACTTGAATACACACGATACGTTCTCTAAGGAAACGGCTGCTGACATTGCCATCCTTGTTGGCGCACCCCTGCCGCGCGGGCTGTTGCAGCTAGCGCGCCCAGTGCACAGTGGGGTGGAGACAAGCGGTTAACGTCCGCCCAATACGGCAATGTAGTCAGACACCCACTTGTGGTACGGCACGCATTTATTGTCTTGCGTTTTGCACTAGGTGGTAGGGGTACGCCAAAAGGAAATGCGGTCAAAAGAACCAAAGCCTTGCCTGTCGAAGCCGCCATCGCCGAGCAGTGCGTTGCCTTTGCAAGCTGCAGGCACTGAGGGCACCGAGCCAAACCAGGCAGACAAATCGCCTTGCAGTTTGGGGCTGAGCGAATGCTCCATCCACATGTAGGCGCAGTTAGGATTTTTTGCATCCACATGCATCATGGTGGAGTCTGCCCAGCCCGTTGCGCCCTCTACGGGTACTACGGTGGCAATAGGCGCCTTCTTAGAGCCCAAAATATTGGCCTGGAACTGCCAGCTACTGGACGCTACCACCCCCTCGTTGGTGAAGTCGTCAATCTGCACAAACGCGTCGTGCCAGTATTTGCCCACCAGCTTTCGTTGTCCACGCAGCAGTTCAAGTGCGGCTTTGTACTGCACTTCGTTCAATTCATACGGGTCTTTGATGCCCGGTGCAGGGTTCTTTTTCATCAAATACAGGGCAGCGTCTGCAATATAGACAGGCCCGTCAAATGCTTGCACGCGCCCTTTGTTCGATTTTCCGTCGGGCAGAGTTTGCTCTTCAAACACCGTGGCCCACGAGGTGGGCTTTTTGTCGCCGAACACTTTGGTGTTGTACATCAGCACGTTCCAGCCCCACTGGTAGGGCACGCCGTAGTGGGTGTTGTTTTCAAAGTGCCAAGGCGCTTTTTGCAGGCGCGCGTCTACCGTCTTACAACTGGGCAGCAAATCTACGTTGATGGGTTGCACGCGCTTACCGCGAATCAGTCGGGTGCTGGTATCGCCCGAAGCCGTTACTAGGTCAAAGCCACTCTCGTTCATCAATGCCACCATCTCGTCCGAGGTACCAGCAGTTTTAACGTTGACTTTACAACCTGTTTTTTTCTCAAAACCTGTCACCCAGTCATAACCTTTGTCGGTTGCGCCGCGCTCTATGTATCCGGCCCAGGCCACTATATCTACCCGGCCTTCGCCTTTGCCGATAGATTTGAGTTGTTGTTGGGCCAAGCTGACGCTAGCTAATGCGCTGGCACCCAGGGCGATAAAAGCGAGAGAAGAGAGTTTCATGCATTGCTCCGGTCGGTTAAAAGAGGGGGAAGTTGAAGGCGGACGGCAGGCTCTCGCGTAACTTCCTCAAAGGCAGCCATGGAGACGCGATCAATGCACTGCTGTGCGCTACTGCCCACAATCTGCGCAAGATTCTCAACAAGCTGCGGCTTTTTTTGGGCCGCATGGATGCGCGCTTGGGTGCAGACGCTACACGACTTTGGCAAGGTCAATGCGCTTGGCTTACTTTTAGGCGTCTTGAAACCTCTGTTGAAGGTTCGTCAATTCGCTTTGAATTAAAAAACGGGGTTTCTCAGGGACGACTACATAGACGTAGAAGGCAAAAGTACAGGTCGCTACAGCAAGCTGGTGGACTGGGGCGTAGTTCAAACGACTTTGCGCGTGGACGGCTACCGCAGCGTTGATTTTGCACACCTGTCTATGCGCGAGATCACGCCATATTGAAGTGCGGGCTGCAGCGAATCTTTACTCATGCATTTCCCAATGATCGTCGACTTTTTTCGATTTTGGTTTTCTCCATAACCGAATTAACAGTATGGCGATCACCAGTATTGAAACTCCTGCCCAAACAAAATTAAGCCAACGCAGATTACTTTGTTCAGCTGAAATATTGGGGACAGCGTTTCTTTTTTTGATTTGATCTGGCGACAGTATGGTTGGCCCGTCTTGGCCGGGTGCACGTACATCCAGCACATGCCAAGTTTTTGAAAATAATGCGATTCGCCCCAATAATCCTCGATAGTCTGGCGGTTCAAGAGGGGTAGCTTTTTCAGATGCAGGCCCCACCACAACCAGCATTTGAGATGGTTGCAGTTTTTGAGGCGCCAAATAGAATAGTCCCAACGTATCGCGGGTCTCCACTTGTGGGATTCGCAGTTCGCCGCTGGTGTCGTTCCAGACACTGGGGCCATATTGCAAAGTCGCATCAGCAGGCGTCGCACTACGCACCTGTATACAGCGCTTGGCAGCGCAAGCAGCTAAATTCTCAACACGCCATGCACGCTCTTGCCAGACTTGGCCCGGCTTAGGTTTTACAAAGGGGTACAGCACTGCAGCGACACCAGCAAGCCGTTGCAGACTAGGTTGCTCGATGGTCAATATGGGTAGATCTGATTGGCTTGATTCATTAAAAAAACTGGCAATACCTTCATAGGCTTGCTCCTGCCTTGGCACCGATAGTGCAGTTTCTGGGAGGATTGACACCCAGTTACTTTCTTCGTCGAAATAGCTGCAACCTTTACTCTCGACAGGCTGCAGGTTTGCCACAATATCCACAACCCACTCACCAGCTTCCCAAAAATCACGAGGTACTTTAACTTCGGCTTTTTCAGACTTCCATTGCGCTAGAGAATAAGTTGCCACTGGCCGTTCGTTTATACGCACGCTGATAGCACTTTTATTGGGATCCAAAGTTGCGGAGGATGATGCCAGTGCGTGCACTTGCAAAGTGGGCCATTCTTGCACCTTCCATGTAGCAGGACGTCGCCATACAAAACGCATTTGGTGTTGTCCTATACCCTTGGCCGTCCAGCCATTAGAGCTGCCAGAAGTGCCCAACTGCCAAACTTGCGTGGGCGGCTCGTCACTTGGGCGAAGCACGCCGATGGCAGGGCGTGTCCGTATGATTTGAGTATTACTTGTGCATACAGCGTCGCGGCACAGACCACGTGCGCTGTCATCACTTAAAAGTAGCAGGGCTTCACGCAATGCTGTTGTATCAAGTCCTATTACGCTCAAAATGCCTTGGCTGTCTATTGCCAAGGCAAACCGTGCTGGGGCTGCTTGGCGAAGACGTTTTGCCACCGCGTTGTCAACTGCTAATTTATCTACCGTTGTGAGACGCATGTGCCCCACTGTGCGCTCGCTGTTCGCTAGCTCTGGCTCGTAGGCCCATCGGCGCACCAATTGGTTAGCATCTAGGTAAGCGCCCATGCCTGCAGGGTCCAATGCAGCTTGGTATTCAATCAACACTCCACTCGGGCCTTGGGCTAGTCTTTGCCAACTTGCAGGGATGCTGTGAATAGCTAATAGTTGTGGCTTCGCAACACTTCGCTCCCAGCTTATCCGCGTGTCTGGCTTGATGGTGAGCCATGCATCGTCTTTTCGGTGTAACAAGCAAGGGTCGTCATCCACCTGCAGTGAGGCACGTATAGTTAGTTGATGATCTCCTCCCTGCATACCAGGTAACCTTATGGTGTATGCACCTGCTTCCATGTCTGCTAACCGCATCGTTCGGCGGATGCGACCGTCCAGCACGATAGAGAAAGTTGATTTTCTCGTATCAATCAGCTGTGACTTGAGCCATGACAGCGTCAGGACGGGCTCAGTTTTGCGATCCTTGGCAGCATCTACATTAATGAAAAATTTGGCTTCAGCATTCAGACCTGTAAGCTGGATTTCTTGTGGCGTTAAAGTAACGTTTACTTGGATTGCATGAACGTGTGGACTGTGCAAAAGCAAGCAAGAAAACACTAGTGCGGCGATAATGGGATAAAACATAAAGCTCCTGTCGGCAAAAACCGACGGTCATTAACCAAAATGATAACCGCAGAATCAGTCAAATCACCAGTTAATCAGCTCTATGCTGATTTGCGTGAAGTACAGAAAAATGTGCGCTGGCTTAAACGTGCTTGTGCTGCAGTAATGGTCGTCACTTTTTCGGGGGCGCTCTTACTGTGGGCTGTACGACACCCGCAGAGTTTTGGCTTCTAAACGGCGCATCGTAAAACGGTCTCTATGAATACAGGCGCGACTTTAAAAACTTCAGCAACTACTCAAAGTAAGGTGCTAGAGCTACCGCGTCGTCCTGGTAGCGCTCCGGTTCAAAATTTTGCACTAGAGTCGTCGCTTGCCATAGACGAAGAAAAGATTTTCCGATTACAGGTTCAACTCGATATGCAGCTTGAGCGCGAGTTGCTGTATAAGGTAACTCTTGTCATAGAAGCCATAGCTGCTTTGATGCTTGCGCGTGAGTGGATACTATGGTGGTTAGCCTAAGTTCTTCTAGCCACAGAGGCTCTTCTTCGTGAAAATGTCAGCAGCCTATCTCGGGGACACGGCCAAACACTTGGCTGATGCAGGTTACGAGGTCAAGCAAAGCACTGATACCAAGCTCACGGGTGATGCCGTTGCTTTTCAGCGAACCCGCTACGCGTGCAACAAAATCCCGGATGCCCGCATTGTTCTAGAGGCACTTGTGTACCCGGATGGCCAAGAGGCTTATTTTTTGGAGGTGTTGCAGGCCGGAGCCTTACGAAGTTTCAGTTTTCCATTGGATTCTTGGAAATTCCGGCCTACAACAGTCGAATTTAAGTACTACATACACCCCGACACCGGCCTAGGTTTATCGTTTATATTAGATTTGAAATTGCCCGTGTCAAGCTGATTCTGCGCTCAACCTACTTTACCGGTTTTAACGGTTTTGTCCCATACCATTGAGGCCCCCCGAAACTCTTTGACATAAGCGCCAAATGTCACAGCGCATAAGAAGGGTCCATACCCAGAGATATACAGTAGCAGCATGGCGAGCCGAGGGTATCCATGTGCTTCCAGTTCTTTAGCAACATAGGCAAACACCATCGCGAGTGACAACCAACTGTATAAAAAAAACGTCACAGATTGCTGCAATCTAATATGGTTTTGCCATCCAATTAAATTCGCTAAAGCTTCAAAAGGAGGTGGAAAAAGACTGTACAAAATTACGGATAGCGAGATAAGCCCTGGAAATAAAATGCCCTCCAACCAAGACTTTCGCGACGATTCCCAGTCAATGACATAAGACACAAAAGTGACGAGCAAATAAACGATGCCTGCCAATAGCCATAAAGATTGGAACGTTTTCCAGGCTAAGGCTTCATCCATAAAAAAAAGTGTCAGCAGTCCCAAAGATGCAGTAATTTGGATTACGGGCATCAAAAAAATAGTAAACCACAAAAACACCATGCCCCAAGATCCCATTGTCGAGTGTGCAGATTGATTGCCCCAGAGTCGTCTGAAAACACCAGTAATTTGAACGTTACCACGCGCCCAGCGAACACGCTGCTTCCATAGCCCCACTAGATCATCTGGTTCTTCGGCGTAGACGATCGCATGGGGCTCAAAAATCGCTTTGCGTCCATGCATTTGCGTTCGAAAAGTGGTGAAGGTGTCCTCGGCAAGGGTTTCAGAAAAGATGCGCCCACCGATTGCCAGCAGGTTTTCACGCGAGTGCAGCTGCGCGCCGCCCGATAGGCAGGCTAGAAAACCCAGTACGTTCTGCGCCCTGCGAGAGCCACCAGTAGCGGTAACGTACTCAAAGGTTATGAAACGCTGAACGTAGTTCGGTCGCTGGCTTCCTTCCTTGATATAAGCTGTTACTGCTCCGATTTCAGGATCTGTTAAATGTCGTGCCATACGTTTGAGCGAATCGCGGGTGTAAATCACATCTGCATCCATGATGAGTATTGCCTCAGTCCAGTCATTGAGCCACAAAACGTCTAAGCCATAATTGAGTGTGTGTGCCTTGCCTTCGCCGCCGGCGACTCGGCGAATATGGATCAAGTTACCGGGATACTCCTTGCTTTTTTCAATTGCAATTTGAGGAGTTTTATCCGATGATCCATCGTCAATCAGGTAGATGCGCAAAGCACTGCGCGGGTAATCCAGTGTCATTAAGCGATCTATAGTTGTACCAATTACAGCATCTTCGTTCCATGCCGGTATGAGTACACTTACTCTTGGTGCGTAAGGGCGAGTTTTTTCTGCATGGGAATAAAAATAAGACAGCGCTACTAGACCGAACTGAAACAAACCTGCAACAACGGGTAATGTACCTTGCATGACCATCAAAACCAAGATGCCTGCGAATAGGCTAGTTAGAGAAATATATTCCATCTAGAGGTTTCCATGGTCGCAAATCAGTGGTTGGGGATGGCGATATCGGCCGCAACCGACCAAGCTTTGTTAGAACCCTCTGCATCACGCTGTAGTTGAATGGAGCTGCCGTTATCAAAGGGAATCCTTAGCGCTAGGAGCCATGAATTGGTATGACTCTTACCGTCATGTTGGAGTTGTGTGCGCAATTGGTATTTACCTACAGGAATGCTGACTAATGCGGTTTGCTTGTATGTGGTTTGACCCAGCTCACGTGACACGAACACTTGCGCTAATGTCCGGCCTTGCTCCCAACCTAAGCGGGCAAGTAAATTTTTTTGTGCCGATGCTTCGCCCCCAGTGGATAAAAATCCCGTCACGCCAGCGTCCCAGCTTGGCGCGAATGCATAACTTAAACCGCCATGGACGGTGCGACGCATTTGTGCAGAGGGCCTTGTAAGAGTTAATCCCGCATTTGCGCGACTTAAGCTCGCGACTTGATCTGACCAGTCACCTTGCAATTGGTATCCATTCCCTACAGCCGAGCGATGACGATATTCAGCGCGCCATCGCCAATAAAGCGATTTGCTAGCAAAGGAAGACTGCTCAATGTATAAAAAATTCTGGATTTCGTTGCTGATTGACTCAGTAATTAAAGCCTGCGATGAGCTGGAATTCCTAGATGCTCCCAGTTTAAGCATCGTGCGAGCATTTTGCTTAAGGGACCATTCTGCTGACAGCAAAATGGTCGCACTGGTAGGGCCTTTACTCTGACCCGCAAGTAAGTTCAGACGCTGCGCAAAAGAGGCGTTCACCTGATTGATTTCTTCAAGTGCTTGTGTGTCCAGTGGATATTGGGCAAGAATACCTTCTAACCTGTCGCGTGCTTGCGGCAAGCGAAACTCCAGACGGTCAATCTGCGCTATTCCTAAGTCAGCTTCCACGCGCATACCAACTGACACATCTATCGAAGCAAGTACTTGTTTGTAAAGCAACAAGGCTTCTTCAAATTGCCAACGCCAGCGTAATACGCGTGCTAGACCCAAATTCGCAGAAGTATTTGAGGGCTGAGATTTCAAATAACCACGATATACACTCTCTGCCATAACTAAATTCTCCGCCCATTCGTATGCAGCAGCCAATTCGAGGGCGGCACGGGGATCCAATGGGGATAATTCACGGGCTTGCTGCAAAATTCTAATGGATCGATCAAGCTCTTTCTTGGATCTGGCTTCAACACCTTCACGAATGAGCGATTCAAATGCAGCGTTGTGTGCTGATGACGGGCCAGCCATGAACGCCAAAATTAGTGCAGCGAATAGAGCGCCATCAGATAAACGCTTAGTTGATGTTGTGTGCATTAAGAACCTGATATTTAGCCCATTTTGTTCAGATTTAAGGAGGCTAATGATCTATTTGATCAATACTTAAATTTATTTTAAATGGTACAACCAATACGTCAACTGAGCAATTACATCAACAAAGGATGCCTCAGCTGTAGCTGTGGTGCAACATGATTGTGAAATGGCTGTCTTAGGTCGCGCCAATTAAAGCGTTAAGATAGACTTCAAGTTATGAGGAAATTGCTATGCGCATTATGGTAACCGGGGCTGGTGGCCCAGCAGCGATCAGTGTTTGGAAAAGCTTAAATCCCGAGCATGAGCTGCATATGGCTGATATGGATTCATGTGCACCTGGCTTATATCTTGTGCCGGCCGCGCAACGACTCATTATTCCCCGTGGCGATGCTCCAGAGTTTGCTCTGGCTATCATCAAGGCATGTGAACAACGCAGAATTGATTTGTTGATCTCTACTGTAGATGCGGAGTTGCTACCAATCGCCCTTCAAAGAAATGCATTCGAGCACACCGGTACACGTGTGGCATTGCCTAATCTGCAAATGCTTAAAATGTCTAGGGATAAGGCTGCATTGCTGAAGTACTGCCAAGACATTATTCCAACTCCTGCATCAATCGTTTGGACTGAGGACGCCGCGTCCCTTAAACTACCCGCATTTGCCAAGCCTCGCAGCGGTAGCGGATCACGTGATCTGATGAAAATTGATACGCCCGAAGATTTATTGCAAGTACCACGCAACGGTGAGTTTTTATTGCAAGAGTGGTTGCCTGGCGAAGAGTATTCAGTTGACACTTACGTGTCACAAGCTGGCAATGTGTTGGCCGCTGTACCCCGTATTAGAATGAAAACCGACTCCGGTATCGCTATAACAGCACGTACCGTACATCACCAAGACGTCATTGATCTCGCCATTCGATTAGCTAAACATGTCAACTTATGCTTTGTAGCCAATATTCAGTTCAGGCGTGCTGCAGACGGCACCCCTAAATTGTTGGAAATAAACCCCCGATTTCCAGGAACTTTACCGATTACTGCCGCGGCTGGAATTGACATTCCTAAGCTGTTGGTATCCGATGTTCTAGGTCAAGAAATACCTACGAAATTACAATCCTTCAAAGAGATTATGGCAGTCCGCTACTGGACTGAATATATCTGCGATACGAAAGAATGGCAAGCGTTGCAAAAACCTGCTGCCAATTTATTGTGACATCTAAAACTAACGATGTAGTGTGGCTGGTTCGGCATGGGCAAAGCGCAGCTAATGCAGGCTTACCCACCGATCATCCGTCAAACATACCGCTGACCGACGTAGGTGTTGCGCAATCGTTGGATTTGGCTGAACAGATTGTATGCCCGCCACGGTGGATTGCCGTATCGCCGTTTCGACGCACCACCGACACGGCTACACCATCAATTATTAAATTTCCTGACTCATTGGTATCAGTATGGCCGATCCAAGAACTGACATATCTTAGCCCAGTTCGTTGCAGAGGTACATGTGCAGCAGATCGACAGGATTGGGCCAAGGCTTATTGGGCAGCTAGTAACCCACATGCCGTAGACGGCGAAGGCGCAGAGTCGTTCATTGAATTCATGTGTCGAGTGAAAAATTTAGCTTTCCTGCTAAAGCACACCAAGGGTTTTGGTATTGTTGTTGGTCATGGCATGTTTCTCAAAGCCTTCTTGTTAGGCTTGGAGCACGGATTTGATGCGTCATCCTGTGCGATGCGTCGGTTCCGGTCGCTGGAATCCGATCAACCATTGCACAACGGTCAAATCATCCAGTTGTCGCGTTCGCAATTGATGTAATTAGCCATGACGAGCACAATTGATTTGACACGTTCCCTCGGGTATGTGCATGGTGATCATATTTTTTTGCAGCAATTAATGGAGGTGTTTGAAGCTACATTGGCGCAATTAAGAAGCTTACTTGCCGCCGCGCAAAAAAGCTCACCCTTAGCGATAAATCATCCACACTGGGCTGACTTTTATCGTGCACTACATGGTGCTAGGCCTATGTTGATCATTATCAGTGTGGCTCAGCTGCGCGAGATGACAGAGCAGTTGTGTAATTCGCTAGAAACAAAAAACCAGTCGGAATGCTTAATTTTAGCTCGGTCTTTTGCTGTTCAGCTGGAAGTCATGACATCAGATGTGACTGCTGTTAAAAAAATTCTATCATCTGCTAAAACACCTAATTAGAGAGCTCTCGGATAGCTTCGAAAGGCTCGCACAAACCGTATCCAGCAAAACGAGACCAATACCTCGCAGTAGATTCTATTATGAGTTCTGACATATAGGGTCTTTGCGTAGCTTGGCTGGTAAAAGCTGCTATTGCTTGTAGCTTACTATCTAGACAACCAGAAATATCTGTAAAGCGAGTTGGACGGAAATCAATAGTTGTTGATGGCGCTTGGTAGCACAGTAAGCTTGGAATCCGGCGCGCTGCAACCACTGTAGCGCGGAAGGTATTGCGGTGATCTTGATGCGCATCGTGTTCACTATGCGTATATATAGTAGTTGGTTTCACGCGTTCAATAGCCATTTCTATGACCTGTATAGTGTCTGCACCTTCGCTTATACGGGTGTCAGGAAGGTCGGCTATAGTTAATCCTGCACCAATTATCTGAGCTGCATATAAAGACTCTGCCCTTCGTATTTCGCGCTGCCCACCTGCTTCGCCCATTGACAATGTTAGTATGTGAACTGCATCACCTGCAATGACATGCGCACGCAAGCTTCCGCCGCAACCGATTTCCACATCGTCTGGATGAGCTCCAATTGCTAAAATACTGCGCTTTGGAGTATTCATATTTGAACCTACTAAAAGGGCATTCAGTTTTTCCAGTAGTTCGTTTTTTTCAAATGGTTTGAATAAAAAATCTTCGGCTTTTAAACGAAGCGCCTGCACTGCATAATCTGCGCGTTGGTGTGAAGTCATCACCAATATTCGTAGAGCGGGATGTGCTTGTTTGGCATAGCCTAAAATTTCAAAGCAATTGCCTGAAGGCAATTCAATGTCTGTAATCATCACGTCCCACGTTTCGTGTGCAAGGAGCCCTTGCGCTTGAGGCAAATCAGTAGCGTGGAAAATGTCAGCGGATACTTCGGAGCTAATCCAATGCTTAATCAGCAAAGCAAACTCCGCACTATCTTCAAGCAGCAAGATTCTTTTTTTGTTATTCATAACACAGTGTAAATTAACTCATGTCGGTTGAGGAGTCTAGTGTGTGGGTTTCAAGCAACGTTTATGTTTCTTATGTTATCTGTTAAGAGGCACAATAAAAGCTATGGAACTGCCCAACTTTAACGATGAGACTGACTTGCAGCCATTGAGGCGAGCGCTACAGGCTGCTCAAAAAGAAATTGTGTTCCTGCGCAAGCAGTTGGCCAATCTCAATCTGAATCACGCGTACCTTCCCGCTGCTTTTAGTGGCGCACCGCTTGAGTTGCGTGTTGCTGTTAAAGCTGCGGGACTATCGCTTTGGGATTGGGATATTATTGACAACCGGGTAACGCTAGCCCCTGCTTGGGGCGATACTACGGAAACGTCTGTCGAACCTGTATGGCAGACCATAGAGGATTTAAAGGCGTCAGTTCACCCGGAAGATGTAGACAGAGTACGGCAACATCTTGCTGATTTTTTGCAAGGGAAAAGGGACCGCTACGCAATAGAGCACAGAATGAGAAGCAACGATGCTTGGATTTGGATTTTGAGCATGGGGCTTGCAAGTGAGTACGATGTATCTGGTCGCATTATTCGTATGGTAGGGGCTAATACCAACATTACTGAGCGCAAAGAAATTGAGAGACAATTATTGCAAGCGCAGACTAGAGCCGAGCAGGCAAGTTCTGCAAAGAGTGAGTTTTTGGCTAATATGAGTCATGAGGTGCGCACACCACTCAATGCAATTATGGGTTTAGCACGGTTACTACATAAGACTCCTCTAGACAAACAACAAAGTGACTATCTTCAACTCATGGATAATTCTGCAACTGCTCTGCTAGCGCTGCTCAATGATGTACTTGATTTATCAAAAATAGAAGCCGGGAAAATTGTCATTGAGCAAGTCAGATTTAATATCTTCGATTGGCTTGAGAAAACTGTATCTCCATTTACGATGCAGGCTCAAGAAAAAGGTTTGTTGGTCGATCTTGATATAGCAAATGACGTACCGCAATACTTGATGGGAGACCCCGGAAGATTGCGTCAAGTGATCACCAATCTTTTGTCGAATGCTGTTAAATTTACACCCAAAGGAGGTATACGTATCAAAGTATGGACCGATCCGGATCAGACTGGTGTCCCTGATGGTTATACGCAGATATTGTTCGAGATACGCGATACGGGCATAGGCATGAACGCCGAGCAGTTGAAAAAAATATTTGAACCTTTCACTCAAGCAGATGCATCAACTACTCGTAGGTTCGGGGGCACCGGGCTTGGGCTGGCGATTTCTTTGCAGCTTGTTAATATGATGAAAGGTCAGATCCGTGTCGCGAGCTTGCCTGATAAAGGAAGTGCATTTAGATTTAGCAGCCTTTTCGTGGTCGCATCAACACAGGTAACAGAGCTGACTGTGTCGGCTATGCTGTCGGTACAGTCGCTGGATAACCTCAGAGTTTTGGTGGCTGAAGATCATCCTATTAATCAAATGCTAATAAAAAAGCTGCTTCAGGAGCTAGGTTGCCATACGGTGATGGCTGGAAATGGGCAAGAGGCGATTGATTGTTGGCGCAGTGGTGGTATCGACTTGATACTCATGGATGTGCAGATGCCAATTATGGGCGGAGAAGAGGCAGCAGGAAAAATTCGACTGGAAGAAAAAATACGTGGCGGTCATACACCCATAGTGGCTCTGACTGCTCATGCATTAGCTGGTGATAAGGAAAAGTATTTGGGTTGTGGCATGGATGCCTACGCTACTAAACCTGTTTCTCCTGACAGTTTAATTAAAGCTATGCACGACGCACTCAATGCGGATGAACCATTTGTCGAAGAGTATCTTCCGGCGTTCGACTTTGAGATTAAAAATTTCTAGCCAAAACCTCACTAAAAACGATAGCCCGGTCGGTTTGCCGCCTGTTGGGGATGGCATCGGTTAACGCGACAGCAGTCAGCCGGGTGGCGCTGGCTATGGAGCGACTCAAGAAAGCCTCCAAGCTATTGGAAGTGGGTGACCGTATTCACCCACACCTCTGAGAAGTCAATGCCTTTAGCAATGACGACTCTGTCTCACGATAAACCTCAAAGCTTCGCCACTTGCCCGCAGTTGCGGGTTGAAAGTGGTCACGCCTGCCAAACCCCATACCCCCGCGCCTGCAACGCCATCGCTAATTCCACTTCCATCTCTTTAGCCGCCTGATAGGGCATAGGGTTGTACTTCTCATACAGCACAGGCAACAGGCGTACGCCATAGTCGGTGACGAATTTGTTGGCTTGGATGCTGGCTTTGTGTTTATCGAAGCGGGTATCGGGGTCTAGGCCGGTCATGCCTACGTAGACGAAGGGTTGGCCCATGTGGTATTCGGGGTTGCAGCGGCGGAATTTGGCGCTGTTCCATACGCGGTCGTCTAGCTCGATGACGTAGACGTGGTAGTGGTGGCTTTTGGGCGTGCGCGGTGCTTTGACAACGGCTTTCTTAGCCGTATTCTTGGCTACTTTTTTTGCAGCACTCAGTGCTTTTTCTGCAACGGGAACAGGCGCTGTGCTCATGCACGCCCACCTGCGTATTGCAGCCGTAGTTCAAAGCACACGCCGCCGTCTACATTGTGGGCGGTTATGGTGCCGCCCATTTTGGCCATGTAGGTTTTGGCAACAAACAGGCCTTGGCCGCGCTGGCCGTGGGCGGCGGAGTCGGCTTGGTCGGACACGCCGTATTCAAATATTTTGCCCAGCATGTCTGGTTCAATATGTGGGCCTTGGTTACTGATACTCACTATCGCTTCGGGCGCTGTGCCTTCTATGGTGTTGATGGCCAAGGTGATGGGAATGGGCATGCTAGGCAGGCGGTAGCGCTGGGCGTTGCGCAAGATGTGGGACACGGCGTCTTCTAGTGAATATTCATCAGCACGCACCATCACGCGCAGCGCTGCGGGCGTAAAGGTCACATCGGGTATGCCTGCGGCGGCGCTGTTGCTGGCGATGTGGCTTAAAAACTCGTTCACGTCCAGTGTTTGCACATTCAGCGCGGTAGATTCAAAAGCTTCGCTGGGTGACGCGCTGCCGTACAGCACGCGCACTGCTTGCTGCATGCGGCTGATGTAGCGGTGCGCAGGGTCGTCCACACTGCCATGCAGCACCATCAGGGACTGCAGCGGCGAAATGATCTCGTGGCCTACGGCGTGCCAAGTGTCTTTTTCTTGTGCGATGCGAATTTGTTCGCGGCGCACATCTTCATTCACTCTTTGCAGCAGGTCTTGCAGGCCACCGGCTAGCACGCCCAGTTCGTCGCCACCGCGCAAGTCGGTTAAATCTACTGTGGCCAGATTATCACTGGCGCGAACGCCCTTCGACACGGTAGCAGCGCGGCGCGTTAGCTCGGTAATGCGGCGAATGATGCGCACCTCAATAGCCAACCAAGTGACAAAGATAGCTAGCAGCATGCCGCCTACAAACCACGACACACGGGTGGCGACGGCAGTCAGCGCTTTATTAACTGTGCGAATGTCGCCTGACAGCGTCAGCTCGTAGCGGCCTAGTGGCGTGCTGATGACTTCGGTATCGTTAATAGGCGCGTCATAGCCATCTACTTCTAGTCTGCGGATAAGGCGGCCTATCAGCGGGGATGACTGCTCGGTGGTTTCTGCTCCTGACAGAGTGATGATATCTGCATTAGGGTTGTTGGTGGCTGCGCTCACTTTGCGTACGCGCAGCTTTTCGCCGGGCAGCAATAAGGGTGTGATCTCTGACCATGAGAAAGGCGCAGTGGCACCGCTGGCATTGCTGTCAAACAGTGGTGCTGCGTAGCCAGGGGGCAGTAGCTCTACATGTACTTTGATTTGGTCTAGGTCTGCCGGTGGCCACACCACGCCTGCGGGACCTTTTTGGAACAGGGCTTCACGAAACAGCTCAATGGGCAGGCGCACGCTGACGAAGGCGCGCTTGGTGCAGGTGACGATAGGAGCCGCTGATGCAGTGGTAGCGCTTGCATCAGTCACCACAGCAGCGCCGTCCACACAGCGCCCGTCTTGCCACAGCCAACCGCGAAAGTCGCGTATAGGGCGGGTGGCGGGCGTGATGGGCGCATCGCCCGCAAAACCTACCAAGCGGCCACGCACATTACCTAGGTTGGCGATGTTGGCGCTTTCTTCAGCGGTCTCAAACGGTGCAATCCATTTAAAGCTTTGACCGCGCATGTCTACCGTGATGCGCGCGCGGTGCGATAAGCTCAGGTCTAGTTCACCCGATATGTGCGGCACCAGCACGCCACTGTTAAAGCTGCCCACAGTATAGATAAAGCCGCCTGCAAACGGGTTGTTGCCAATAGCCACGCACATAGACGCAGCGTCGGGGTATTGCACCAAGCAACCCGCCATTTCTACGGCTTGCTGCGCTTTACTTTTGTCGTCAAAGTCGAGCGCTGAAAACGGCAACACCACGGGGCGCAATGGCGTAACGTCACCCGTATAGGCTGTGGGGTTCAGCAGCACTAACTGGCCGGTAGGGTGGCGCAGCTTAGCCGCTATTTGCGCTTGGTTCTTTTTAAAGCCATCTTGGTAGTTGCGATAGCTGCGCTCTTTTTCGTCTTGCAGCACAGCGAGGGCTAAACCAATCGTTGCCAAAGCCAGCAGCAAAAACGCACCACGAAAAAAAACCCGCAGGCGAAACGGCACGCGCGCGGGCAGCAGACGGTTCACGTCTAGGCTGGTGGGTAACTTCACACTTTGCCTTTAGCAACGGGGCTAACTTCAGCCCAGCGAAAGCCGCGCATGGGCACGTTTTCAATACCGTCAAACTTATCGTCAATCTCTTTAAACGCATCACGTATAGTGCTAACGTGTTTACGGATGTTGTCGCGGTTGCGGCCACTTTTAACCACTTTGTACAGGTCGTCGTAGCTCACCACCTCGCCACGGTGGGCGTGCAATGCAGCCAAGATGCGCTGGGCAGTGAGCGGCAAATTAACCCGCTGGCCGCGCCACAGCGCGGTGTTTTGGCGCAACGGATCTAGCTGCAGTTCATCAGTGCTGACGACGGGCGCGGTAGCCGCAGGCTTGGCTTTGGCACTGCGCAAAATATCCAAAAAGGTGTCTACAAAATCTGCTTCTTCAAACGTAGTTTTTTGCAGATAGTCCCACGCATCTAGCGCTTTCATAATGCTGCGGTAAATGGCGGCGGGCATGGCCGACACTACTAGCACGGGTGTGGCGCGCTGCTTGTTAATCGCGTTAATGATGGCCACGCCTGCGTGGCGCTCGCGGCCCAGCTCGATGTCTAGCACCACAGCGTCGTAGTCTTCGCGGGCAATGGCGGCCTCGGCATCGTCGCGGTTAAACCATTGGTCTACCTGAATGCCGGCTTTGGCAGATTCAATCCAACCCTTGAGCTGGTTGCTCATAGGCAAGTCGTCTTCGATTACAGCAATTTTGGTCATGGTGAGGCGGCTGGTGTGCAGTAGTGCTCATTATGGGCGAGGCTGGAGTTGTGCCGTGTGAGTTTTTCTTCCGTTGGCGGATGTTTCTGGCTGTTGTTCAGTGCAAAGACGCCGCGCCATGGCATTGAATGCTCCGGGCGTAAATCGAACAATAGAGCCTATAGAGACACAGCCCGTGACTCTAAATTTAAAACCCCTTAGGAGCCCACCATGAACCCACGTTTTACCCAAATCGCCCAGACCATTCGCACCGCCTTTGGCAATGCTTTCAGCAAAACCGCAGCCGGTGTCAAAACTACCAGCCAAAAAACAGCCCAAGGCGTAGCCAGCGCCCGCAGCTTACTACTAGCTACCGCAGCCCTAGGTGCTGTCGGCTATGTGGTGTGGGCTCACCCACCCGTGCACAACGTAGCGCGAGGCGATGTGGCCATTCGCACCAACCAGTTGACTGGCGGGTTTGACGAGTTTCGGGATGGCAGCATGCTGCTGCTGCCCGGCCTGCACGAGGTGCGCACCTTCTCGCTGCGCGACCAGGTGTACCAGCCTGCAGAGGGCAGCAAGGCCACCGGCGGCGGCGCATTTCAGTCAGTCGAAGGCATGTCGCTAGGTGTAGACCTGACGGTGCGCTACGCGCTAGACGGCAGCAAGCTGGGTGCTATGTCTAAAAACCTGCCAGACGATATTGCAGGCCAAGTGGTGCAACCAGCTGTGCAGGGGGTGATTTACAAAATATTGGCCCGCTACACCGTGCGTGAAATTTTCTCTAGCAAGCGCGCCGAAATTCAACAGTCAATTGAAGCTGAACTTAAACCCAAACTAGCCGCCGACGGTATTGTGCTGCGCACTGTGCAAATCGGCAAGATTGACCTGCCCGAAGACTACCGCCGCGGCATGGACAAGCTGTTATCTGCCGAACTAGAAACCGAAAAAATGCGCTACACCTTGGCACTGAAAGAAAAGCGCGTAAAAGAAACCGAGCTAGACGCCCAAGCCGATAAAGTACGCCGCGAGACCAGTGCCGAAGCTGCCGGTAACGAGCAAGTGATTGCCGCCAAAGCACAAGCAGAGGCTATGAAGCATGTGATCCCCTTCAAGCAAAAGCAAATTGAGCAGCGCCAGCTAGAAGCCGAAGCCGAGAAGCAGTCACGCATTCGCACCGCAGAAGGTAGCGCACAAGCCCGCCGTATTGAAGCGTCAGGCGAAGCCGATTCACGCCAAAAGCTGGCCGACGCTGAAGCCTACCGCATTGACAAAGTAGGCAAGATCAACAGCGAGCAAATGGCACGCGAGGGTGTGTTGATTAGCAAGCACCCATTACTGATTCAAAAGACCATGGCCGACAAACTGAGCGACAAGATCACCGTGATCATTGCGCCCCCTTCAACAGACGGTGGCTTTATTGCAGCAGGCCTGCTAGGCGGTGCACCCAAGGCCAAAGTAGAGCGCGTAACTGCCCAAGCTGATCAAAATAACGAAGAACAGGCTAACACCGAAGAGAGCAAATAACATGATCGCCACCACACTCCTCACCCTAGCTATCGTTACCCAAGACCAAGCCAGCCTGCGCGCTGCCCCGCGCGACTCTGCGGTGCAACAAGCCGCGCTGTGGCAAGGCGACACGCTAGAGATTCGCGGCCAGCGCATGGACTATTTGCAGGTGTATGACCATCGCCGTGAGCGCGCAGGCTACATCCACACCAGCCAGGTGCGCATGCTATCTACTAAGCCAGCAGATGCACCCGAGCTGTTGACGTTAGTACGCTTTTTGCGTGATAGCCCCGGCGCAGAGGCCTTAGGCATTGGCTACACCGTCGCGTATTTAAAGGCCGCCCCTGCTGAGGCCATAGGCGCAGAAGCCTTTGACGCACTGGGCACCATGGCCGAGCGCTTGGCACGCCGCGCGTCGATGAAGCACAGCAAAGCCACCAGCGACGTGATTTCGGCCCACACCGAGGTGGCCGCGTTTTACGGCGTGACATTCAAAGGCTATGAGCAGGGTGGCACCATGCAGCTGTGCTACAACGGCGAGGCTTACCAAAGGGTGTTGGCCCTGCCATCTGACGCAGCACAGCGCGCCCGCGCTGCACTGGCTATCACACGCCACGACTGCATGGCCGCTGACATGCACCCACAAGAGCGCCTGGCGCACGACCAGTGGCGCGCCGAGGTGCTAGATAAAGTAACCGCAACGCAGTTTGCCCAATT
Organism: Polaromonas sp.; assembly: GCA_043718065.1. Lineage (GTDB taxonomy): Bacteria > Pseudomonadota > Gammaproteobacteria > Burkholderiales > Burkholderiaceae_C > JAAFIP01. The sequence goes on along the minus strand of JAYSWJ010000144.1, from coordinate 389 downwards.
GTCCGAAGTAGACAAAAACCGCCTGCGCCTGCGCCGTGCAGGCGTGTCAGCCAGCTTGGCTTTTCAGCAAGCCCGCCGCATGCAAGTGCCCACCGCCACCGCGCAGCGCGCACTCAGCGAGCTGGCCGCAGTCAACAAAGCCGAGCTAACCGACAACGACAGCCAGGAATACAGCGACACCGCCATTCGCGTAGGCGCATCGCGCTGGGCAGCCGAGACAGCCAAGCCCACCTTCGCCAAGCTCACGCTCACCACCGAAGCAGGCCAAGCTGGTGAAACATGCGTAGCATTGTTTGAAAACAAAGCCGATGGCAAACCCGGCAAAGACCCTGTGGCCAAACGCTGCACCTACGGCATTGTGTGGGCCGCCTCGGCCAGCGCGCAGCCCA
>JAYSWJ010000143.1:0-1638 GCA_043718065.1 Polaromonas sp. | reverse complement strand
CCCACACTGAAGATCAAGCGCAACGTAGTGGAAAAGCATTACGGTGATTATTTTGAGAATTGGGCCAAGGCACGCAGCAAAGTGGTGTGGCACCAAGGCTGATACACAGCTTCAATAAGCAAAGGGCGCGTTAGCTATAACGTGCCCTTTTTTACGTCTGCACTATTAGCTGTCAGCTAGCGGTGCAGTTAGCATGCAAGCTGAATATAGTCAGCGCGTCATCACCCGGCGCGACCAGTAACTTGCCGCATCCACGATGGCCACAAGCAAGATCATGGCCAGCAAAATACTGCTGGTTTCCTGCATCTGGAACAGCCCCATGTGGAAGGCCAACATCTGGCCTAAGCCACCCGCGCCCACTACTCCCAGCACAGCTGCGGCGCGGATGTTGTTTTCCCAGCGGTACAGCGTGTAGCTTAGCAACTGAGGCAGTACCTGCGGGAAGGTGGCGTACCAAAACACACGGCCTTCAGGCACACCACGCACACGCAGCGCAAAGGCAGGGCCTGCAGGCGCGTTTTCAAAACTCTCGGCAAACAGTCGGCCTAACACGCCCGCAGTGTGCAGCGCCAGCGCCAGCGTGCCTGCAAACGGGCCCAACCCGGCGCTAATGAGCAGCAAGGCCGCCCACACCAGCTCTGGGATGCTGCGCAGCGCGTTCAGCAGCAAACGCGTGACGCCGCGCCAGCGCGCAGGGTCGCCTGCATGTGCTTTGGCAGCAGGCAATGCCAAAGCAAGCCCAAGGACGGCGGCAATCAAAGTGCCCAGTGCGCTCATGGCCAAAGTTTCTAGTGACGCAAAAAGCAACTTGTTTAAAAACTTCGCGCTCATCTCGGGCACCAAAAGTTCACCGATAAATTTGCCCATCTTGCGGGCGGCGTCAAAGCTGAAAAATTGTGCCCACTTCAACTCTAGGGTCCAAAAGCTCGCAATCGTCAGGCAGATCAAGGCAAATACAAACCAGCAGGCTTTGCAGCGCGCATCAAACATGGGCGACGGCAATCTGAATTTTTCGTTTGCAGCGGTTTGAGATGTGTCCATTGCGCCTACCCTAACTGCACTCGAAGCCATGCACTGGCCTTGTCGGCCAACCACACCAGCAGCATAAAAACAATCAATATAGTCGCCACCTCAGAGCCGTTGAACATCTTCATCGACGCATCCATCAGCTGCCCCAAGCCCCCCGCACCCACAAAGCCCAACACCGCCGAGCTGCGAATTGCGCATTCCCAGCGGTACACCGTGTAGCTAGTGAGCTCCGCCGCGTTTTGCGGCAGCAGCGCATAGAAAAACGCTTGCATCCGGCCACTGCCGTTGCGCAAGAGCGACTGGGTGGCATGGCCCTCGCCGCTTTCTAAAATCTCTGCATACACCTTGCCCAACATGCCGCCATAGGTCAGCGCAATAGCTATCACTCCCGCTGTAGGCCCCAAGCCCACCACGCGCACGAACACCAAGGCCCAAATCAGCTCTGGCACGCTGCGCAGCAGCACCATTAGCCAGCGCAGCACGGTGCGCAGCACGGTGCGCAGCACGGCTGGCAGTGCATTCATCTTGCCCGCCAGCGCAGAGACCGACAGCACGCGCACCGACAGCAACGCCAGTGGCACCGCCACCACCAGCGCCAAAGCGATGCCG
>JAYSWJ010000142.1:0-4185 GCA_043718065.1 Polaromonas sp. | reverse complement strand
TGACGACAGCCAGGGCCAGGTCGTTGAAGGGTTGGGCCTTTCCGCTGCCCAAATTGAACAGGCCACTGTGCGCGGGGTGGTCAAAAAACCACAGATTGACGGCCACCACGTCGTCGATAAACACAAAGTCGCGCATCTGGCTGCCCGCGCCATAGCCGCCGTATTCGCCAAACAGCTTGACCTTGCCTTCATTGCGCAGCTGGTGAAATTGGTGAAACGCTACGCTGGCCATGCGGCCTTTGTGCTGCTCGCGTGGGCCGTAGACGTTGAAATATCTGAATCCCACTACTTGGGTTTTAGCGTTTTCTAGCTTGCTACCCAAGGCACGTCGGGCGTACTGGTCAAACAGCAGCTTGCTGTAGCCATACACGTTAAGCGGCTTTTCAAACTCAGGCGACTCTTTGAAGGTGTCGCTACCACCGTACGTTGCAGCAGACGATGCGTACAACAAACGAGTGCCCTGCGCTTGGCAGACGGTAAACAACTGCTTGGTCACTTCGTAGTTGTTGTCCATCATGTATTTGCCGTTGTGCTCCATCGTGTCGCTGCACGCACCCTCGTGAAACACAGCATCTACTTTGCCGTACATACCCTTAGAAAAATTCAAATAAAAGTCATCGGCGTCGACATAATCGGCAATTTGCAAGTCGGCCAAATTGCAAAATTTATCGCCCTGCGTCAGCTCGTCTACCGCAATAATGTTGTTGATACCGCGCGCATTAAGCCCGGCGATGATGTTGCTGCCGATAAAACCTGCTGCACCGGTAACTATTATTTTCATAGCTAACTTTCTAGTATTTACTTGGGTTAAATGCCAGCTTAGCTAAACAATTCGGCATACGACACGGTTGCCGTACCAAACTTGCCCACCACGATACCGCCAGCGCGGTTGGCATGCGGCATCGCGTCGCGCAAACTCAGGCCTGCGGCCACCAGCGAGGCGAGGGTGGCGATCACCGTGTCGCCTGCGCCTGTCACATCAAACACCTCGCGCGCTTGCGCTTTGACATGCAGCTCGCCATCATCGTCATACAGGCTCATGCCGTCTTCGCTGCGGGTGAACAGCAACGCATCAAGGTTCAGCGATATGCGCAAATTTTGCACTTTGGTGCGCAGCTCGTCTTCATTACTCCAGCTACCGATCACTTGCTGCAGCTCTGCACGGTTGGGCGTGATCACGGTGGCGTTTTTATAGCGGGCGTAGTCGCTGCCTTTGGGGTCTACCAGCACGGGTTTGCCAGCCTTGCGTGCCAGGTCAATCATGGCCGATACGTGGGCTAGCCCGCCTTTGGCATAGTCTGAAAATAGCACAGCGCTATGCCCGGGCAGCAGCTGCGTAAAGGTACCAGTTTGCGCGGCCAGTACGTCGTGGTCGGGCGTGTTTTCAAAGTCTAGGCGCAGCAATTGTTGGGCGCGGCCAATCACGCGCAGTTTGACGGTGGTTTGCAGGCCGCTGTCGCGCGACAAGTGGGTGGCGATGCGGCTGGCTTGCATCAGCGCTTCTAGCTTGCGGCCGGGCTCGTCGTCGCCCACCACGCCGACAAAGCTGGCTTGTGCGCCTAGGCACACGGCGTTGTAGGCTACGTTGGCGGCAGCGCCAATGCGCTCTTCCTCGCGGGTGACGCGTACAACGGGTACGGGGGCTTCGGGGCTGATGCGATCTACCGCGCCGTACCAGTAGCGGTCTAGCATGGCGTCGCCCACCACTAAAACTTTAGCGGCTGCGAGTTGGTCTTGTGTAGGCGTGGTCATGGTGTGCTTACAGTTCCTCTACCCGTTTTGCAGGGTAGCTGTCCCAAGTTTGGCAGCCGGGGCACTGCCAAAAATGGCGCTGCGCTGTAAAGCCGCAGGCAGCGCAGCGGTATTGCAGCAAGGGCTTCACGGCTTTGTCCAGCGCACGCTGTATTTGCGGATGAAATTCCTCGTGCTCCAATTTTTCGCCAGCCAGCCAACGCGTTGCTACAGCCAGTGATGGCTCTTTTTCAAGGTGCTTGGCATACAGCTGGCGTGCGTCATCTTGTAGCCCGGGCACTGCACCGCTTTGTCTGCTGATATAGGTTTGTAGTGCAATGATGGCTTCCAGCACATCAATCGAGTGCGATTGCGCATAGTGGGCTTGCAATAGCGCCAAAGCCTGCGGTGCTAATTGGCACTGTACTGCCAGTGTGTATAAGTCGTGTGCCACCAGTGGCGTGGCCGCTGGGGACGCTTCCAATACATCTTTCAGCGTGGCGTAGGCCGCCTCATGCATGCCCATGGCGGTGAGCAGTTTGGACAGCATAATGCGTGCCCTGCTGGCCTCGGGTGCTTTAAGAATAGCGCGTTGCAGCAAATCATTTGCAGCATCGTTGCTTGGCTTATCGCTGGCTTGCGCTAGCGGTGTAGCTTGCTCGCACAGGTAGTGCGCAATGCGCGCGCTAAAGTCGCCTTGGCCTGCGGCCTGCAACTGCTCGGCAATGCGCGCTGCTTGCAGCCAGTCGCGTGTGCGCTCGTATATAGGCAAGCGCGCCAAGCGTGCTTGCGACTCAAAACGGGTGCCTTCCAGTTTGGACAAGGCATCTTCGGCGCGGTCCAGCAAGCCTGCTTTGAGAAAATCTAAAGACAAGGCGTGCTGCGCGCGGTCGCGCTCGTCTTGCTTTAAGTCGCCGCGCGAGAGCAAATGCGTATGCACGCGTACCGCGCGGTCGTACTCGCCACGGCGGCGAAACAGGTTGCCCAGCGCAAAGTGCAGCTCAGACGTATCGGGGTCGTTTTGCACGGCCTCGATAAAGGCATCAATCGCCAAGTCTTGCTGTTCATTGAGCAAAAAATTGAGGCCTTTGAAGTAAGCCTTGGGTGAGCGTTTATTTTCAATACGCAGCTGACGCACATCCGTGCGCGAGGCAGCCCAGCCCAAAACAAAAGCCAAGGGCAAGCCCAAGAGTAGCCAAGTAACGTCAAATTCCATAGGTAATAGAGGGTTGGACCAGCGTAGACGTAACGCTACATCTGCGTGCTGTCGCCCATCTGGGTGGTAGATGGGTCGCCGCGCTGCGCTTTGAGGGTATGTACCTTGCGGCGCTGGCGCCACCAGCGCGGCACCATGCCCAGCACGCCGATCACTAGGCCACCTGTAAAGGCTATTAGTAGCACCACAATCAGCGGCGTGCGCCACACGTTGCCAAAAAAGAAGTGCGCTACCACCTCGTGCTGGTTATTCAGCGCGAAAGCGAAAAGGGTAAAAAAAATGGCTGCTTTCAGTATCCACCGAAGCAGCCATAGCAAGTTAGTCATGGTCTTTGAAATACGGTGTAGACAAGATTCTATCTACACTGTAACAGTGCCCGCTATGAAACCATAACAGGATTAGAGTTTATTGCTGGCTCGCAGCTCTTCGGTTTTGGCGTCTACCGCTTCGCGCAGGGCTTTGCCCGGCTTGAAGTGGGGTACACGCTTCTCTGGAATAGTTACTGACTCGCCTGTGCGGGGGTTGCGCCCCACGCGGGGAGGTCGGCGGTTAACCGAGAAGCTGCCAAAACCACGAACTTCAATCCTGTGGCCACGCACCAGCGCATCACCCACCGCGTCCAAAATCGTCTTCACGGCGAATTCGGCATCACGCTGGGTAAGCTGGTGAAACTGCGAAGCCAAGGCTTCTACTAGGTCAGAACGAGTCATCAAAGTTGCTATTTAAGCGGTACAGACCAACCGACAGCGCACCACATGTGATTGTTACACATAGGCGTACGGTTGCTCTGTCCTCAACTAGCTGGATGATTAGCCGTTGTTATCCAACTTAGCACGCAACAAAGCGCCCAAGCTCGTAGTACCAGCATTCTCTTTAGACGACTGCTGTGACAAGTTAGCCATCGCTTCGCTCTGGTCAGCTTGGTCTTTCGACTTGACTGACAACTGAATGTTGCGTGTCTTGCGGTCAATGTTGACGATGACTGCAGTGACTTCATCGCCTTCTTTGAGCACGTTGCGTGCGTCCTCAACGCGGTCACGGCTGATCTCGCTAGCGCGCAGGTAACCCAGGATTTCTTCGCCCAGGTCAATCTCTGCACCCTTGGCATCTACGGTTTTGACTTTACCGGTAACGATAGAGCCTTTGTCGTTGATGGACGTGAAGGTGGTGAACGGGTCGCTGTCCAGCTGCTTGATACCCAAGCTGATACGCTCGCGGTCGACATCGACTGCCAACAC
>JAYSWJ010000141.1:0-28621 GCA_043718065.1 Polaromonas sp. | reverse complement strand
AGTCGGTAGTACCCGCCGGTGTGAGCATCACTGACCGTCTGCCTGCAGGCTTCAGGTATATCTTGGGCACATCGCAAGCTACTCTGCCTGGCACAGTAATGTCCACCGCGATTGCTGACCCCAGCGGTGGAGTGGGCGCTGTTTTGGACTACACCACTACCCAAGCGTTGCAGGTGGGTGCTGAATACTTGCTGCAATACCGTGTGCGTATTGGCGTAGGTGCCCAACAAGGCGATGGTATTAACCGCGTACAAGCCAAGTCAGGCACCTCTGTCTCCAATGAAGCGCAAGCCAAAGTAAAGGTGACAGACGGCGTGTTTACCAGCGACGGCTGCGTTGTGGGCAAAGTGTTCGTGGATTGCAACAACAACCACATCCAAGATGCTGAAGAGCTGGGCATACCCGCTGTGCGCATGTATATGGAAGATGGCACCTATTTTGTGACTGACAGCGAAGGCAAGTACAGCTACTGCGGCATATCTGCCAAGTCACATGTGATCAGCGTAGACATGCTGACCATGCCCCGTGGCTCTCGCATGACCACCACCAGCAACCGCAATCTAGGCGACGGCAACAGCATTTTCTTAGATGTGAAGAGTGGGCAGATTATCCGTGCCGACTTTGCCGAAGGGTCTTGTTCCAACACCACACTAGAACAAGTCAAAGCACGCAGAACACAAGGTGAAGTGCGCTCTACCGATACAGAAAAAACAGGACAACCTGCCTTGAAGTTCGAGGGCAAGTCACCTTCGTACCCGCAGCGTGGCACAGATAGTGCCAACCAGCCGCTGGTAGTGCCGAGAACTAATAACGGGGGTTCTGATTCTGTGCCCGAGCAAAACAAACCGGTACCGCAAATACCCGGCTCATCCAGCAATACGCAAGGCGCTAATGTGCGCAATGCCCAATAAGGGAGACTGACATGACTCAAGCATTCAACTCCGCTTCACCATTTGCATCCACTATGACCGTTCAGCTCAAGTCTTCAAAACGCGCGCATCATTATCTTGGCGCAGCGTCCCCTCTCGCCGCGGCGTGTGCGTTGGTATGTGCCACATTATCTGGTGCAGCATGGTCACAGTCGTCGTACCGGCCTTTGGTTGCACAACCATTGCCTTCGCAGCAAACCACGCCGCCATCTGTGCTGCGTGGGTCGGTTTCGGGGGTTGATTACAGCGCTAACGAGCAAGTAGCGCGCGTAGCAGTCGAGGTCGAAAAAAATGACTTACCTGCAGATGGCCAGAGCACTAACCAAGTGACTGTTCGCTTGTTTGACAAAGAAGGCGCGCCAGTCAAGGGCGAGACGCTGGTAACTATTGAACACAGCGCAGGCCGTGTTTTGATTGCCGGTGCTAAGACAGACGAGCTTGGCCCCGGTCGCTTAGATGTGGACAAAGTGACACCCGGCGTACAACTCAAGGTGGTGGATGGAGTGGGCAACTTTGTGTTGCTAGCGCCTATGGAGTCTACAGACGTCAAGGTGCGCATTACGGCAGGCAGTGCAGTAGCCAACGGTACGATTTCTTATCTGCCAGAGCTGCGCGACATGGTGGCCGCTGGTTTGATCGACGGTATCTTGAGTTGGAAGAAGAACGCTAGTAACAGCATCGTGCCAGTGCGCATTGACGATGGTTTTGAGCGAGAGCTAAGCCGCTGGACGCAAGAGTTTAGCAATGGCAAAGGCAGTGCGGGTTTGCGCAGCGCGTTTTTTCTTAAAGGCAAAGTACGTGGCGACATGCTGCTAACAGCAGCGTTTGACTCTGACAAAGAAACCAACGCGCGTTTATCGCGTGATGTGGATCCCAATCGCTTCTATCCCGTGTATGGCGATTCGTCGATCAATGGCTTTGAGGCGCGTAGCCGCGATCGTTTGTATGTACGCCTAGACTCTGGAAAAAGCTATGCTTTGTATGGCGACTTTTCCACTGGCGATGGCTTTAGCCAATTAACTGGTGGCGGCGCTGTGGCCAGTGTCAGTAGCCGTAATTTGGGCGCTTACAACCGCACCGCAACAGGTTTTCGTGGTCATTACGAGCAGTCCAATTATTTTGCGAACGGTTTCTTGTTTGACGAAAACCAGAAACAACTGGTTGAAGAATACGCAGGTAACGGAACATCGGGTCCGTTCAGCGTATCGAGCAACCAAGCCGTAGAAAACTCTGAGAAGGTTGAAATCATCACCCGCGACAAGAACGCGTTGGGGGTGGTTAAAACAGTGCAGCTGCTACAAAGATCTATTGACTACACGTTTGAGCCGTTCTCTGGCCGCATTATTCTCAAGTCGCCTATCAGTAGCATCAACCTTAACGGTGACCCGCAGAGTTTGCGCATCACCTACGAAGTTGAGCAAGGCGGCAAGAAATTTTTGACCTACGGCGTAGATGGCCAAGTCAAGTTAGGTGAGAACTTTGAGCTTGGTGGCAGCTATGCAGAGGACAAAAATCCGCAGTCGCCTTATCGCTTGGGCAGCGTGAACGCTACTGTGCGTCTAGGTAAAGCTGGTTCTGGTGCGGGTGCTATCGTGCTGGAGGTGGCCAACTCTGCATCATCCGCGTACGCTGTAGGTAGTGCATTTACCTTGACACCTAGCGGCGCTGTGGGTGAGGTGCGCAAGGATCGCAATGGCAATGCCATACGCTTAGAAAGCAATTACAACCAAGGCAGTTGGGACACACGCGGTTGGTTCTTGCGCGCGGAACGTGACTTCTACAACCCCGCCGCAAGTGTGAGCGAGGGCAAAGAAGAAATTGGCTTGTCTGCACGCTACAAATTTAGCGATACCCTGTCAACTTATGGCTCTGCACAGCGCAATCAAGACGCCGCCCTATCCAACAGCCCTGCGCGTGATGCCTATGCTTTGGGCTTAATGTGGAACGTTACAGACCGCCTCACACTGGACGGTTCTGTGCGTCGCACAAAAGAAGAAGCAGGCTATGGGAGCACGGCTTTTATTGCCGGTAACTCCACGCAAGGCGGTGGATTCTACGGACTTGGCACAGATGCGCTTAATCCGGCAACAGGTATTGCCACACTAGGAGGCGGATCCACCACGGCGGCCACAGGCTTAAACCCCAACACGATTAGCGCGACCAGCTTGCGACTAGGTGCCAACTACCGCGTGACGGACCGTTGGTCTGTAAGCGGTGAAGCCGAAGCGGGTACTGAAAACCAGCGCCGTTTGGCATTAGGAACCTCCTATCAGATCAGCGAGCGCAGCAAACTATATGCACGTTTTGAAACGCGTACCGGCTTGACATCGGCGGCGGCGCTTAATCCAACGGGCCGCAGCAACAGTTTTGTGGCCGGCATTGACAACACGTTTGCCTCAGGCCCCACGGTGTACAGCGAATTTAGAATGCGCGACTCCCTGAGCAGCAGCAACGCACTAGACCGCGATATGCAACTTGCCAGTGGTGTGCGCAACAGTTGGAACTACGCTGAGGGCGTTGTGTACACCGGTGGTGCAGAGTTCCTAAAAATATTCAATGGCACTACGCGCGAAGCATTTGCCATCAATGCTGGGGTGGACTACAGCGCAAGCGCGCTGTGGCGTGCCAGTGGACGTGTAGAGTTTCGCCGTGTATTCGATGATAAATCAGTGGCGGGCAACAACACGCAGGATCAATACTTGAGCACTGTCAGTGTGGCGCGCAAGATCGACCGTGACTGGACTATGCTGGCGCGCAATTACCTGTTGTACCAAAATAACCATGACGGCGGCACCAAGTTAGAAGACCGTTTTCAAATCGGTGCAGCGTGGCGCCCCGTAGACCACAACCGCTGGAACGCACTGGCACGCTACGAGTACAAGACAGCAAAAGACCAACTGGGTACCAGCGCTGCCTTGGGCATCGCCGATAACTACCGTACCCATGTGGTCAGCTTGCATGGCGACTATCACCCCAGCCGCCCTTGGTGGATCAACGGGCGATTGGCTATGAAAAAGACAACGGACAAAACACTGCCTGCAGGCCAGCAGGGCTACAGCGCATGGCTAGTTGGTGGACGCCTGACCTACGATGTCACTGAGAACTGGGACGTCGGTTTGATGACCAACTACATGTACAGCCCGCAAGGCTCGTCCATGCAATGGGCGCAAGGCGCTGAAGTAGGCTATTTACTCCGCCAAAATTTGTGGTTGTCTGCGGGTGTTAACTGGATGGGTTTTAGCGACGCCCAGCTGACTGGATCGGAGTACACCAACAAAGGCGTCTACATGCGCCTGCGCTTCAAATTCGATGCATCTTTGTTCCAAGGCAAAGACACGGATGTCAATCGCGCGCTCAACCGTTAACTAAAGAAAAGACCCAGCGCTTTGCTTTGACTCCCCCAACCACTACAGCTAAACCACCATTCCATCTAGAGGCTCTTATGAAACTACAAGCTAGCTCAGCCACGCGTGACACTTACCGTGTGGGCGCATTCCCGGCAGTAGCCTTGACCCTGTCAGCGCTGGTACTTGCGGGGTGTTCCAGCACGGCAGGTCAGCTACCAAACAGCACAACAGCGCCGGCGAGCACACAATCCATTACCGACCAAGCCATTAACACCGATTACGCTAACTACGAAGCCCAACAAGGCCGCATTAAATCACTCAACGACACGCGTAGCCAGCGTGTGGCCAGCTACAGCTTGGCCAAAGCGCAGTGCTGGTTAGATGTGAGCGTGCACGAGTACACACGCAATGACCGTAGCAACTTTCCACGCTTAGCCTACGAGGAGTCTTTCAAAATTACAGACTACTTTGGCAAAGGTGGCGCAGTCACGGGTGCCACCAACCCTGCGCTGCAAACCCCGCTAGTAAACGACGCTAGCAAGCTGCGCCAAGACTTATGGGACGCAGCTGCCAAGCTTAAAGACAGTGCAGGCTGGCGTTGCGCAGAGCAAAAAACTGCGTGTGCCGAAGTAGAGCTAGTGCATGCAGGCAATGAATTTAACCAACAGCAATGGCGTCATGCCAAGCCCTATGTGCAGATTGCAGAAGACTTGATCGGCGATGCCCAAAAAGCCGCCCAGGCGTGCGCGTCTGCTCCTGCGCCCGTAGCGGCAGTTCCCCCTCCTGTACTCACGACGGCACCTGCGGCGGCCATGCCTGTTAACGCAGCCGCTAATGTTTTGTTTAACTTTGACAAACGTGACATGTTCAATGTGCGCCCGTACACCAAAGATCAGTTAGATACGCTGATAGCCCAGGTTAAAGGCGGCGCAGTCACAGTCAATAGTATTAAGCTGATTGGCCATGCTGACCGCTTAAACAACACGGGCGACGCCAACTACAACATCAAACTGTCACAAGACCGCGTGAACACTATTCAGACCTACATGGTGAACGCGGGCGTGCCGGCTAGTCTGATCGGCACTGAATTTAAAGCTGACACGGCGCAGATCGAGGCTTGTACCAAGACCAAATTTCGCTCGAATGCCGAGTTGCAAGAGTGCCTATTGCCCAACCGCAGGGTAGAGGTTGTGCTGAGCGGCGTGCGCAAATAAGCCTAGGTTTTATTTACCTTGTCTTGGTTTTAACAGCCCGCGCTGGGAGGAGTTGCCAGATTGGTCGGCGCTATTAGTTGCATAGCTGCTTGAGGAGGATCTACGGCCTAGAACGGCTAAAGCGCTGCAAAAAGACTGCAAAAACACGCGTGGATTGCGCGACTTGTCTTGTTGCCGAAGTTCATGCTACAGACATATTAATCTTCAAACCACCCGGTTCGCATCTAACCCCGCGCGCACTTTGTCCAGTGTGATCGGAAACTCTCGCACCCGCACACCCGTGGCGTTGTAGACCGCGTTGGCAACTGCTGCGCCTGCGCCGCAAATACCAAGCTCGCCTACACCTTTGATTTTCAGCGGGTTGGTTTTATCGTCCACCTCGTTCAAAAAGTACACGTCAATTTTTGGAATGTCCGCATGTGAAGGCACATGGTATTCAGCCAAGTCGTGGTTGACGAAGTGACCGTCTCGTTTGTCAACTATGGCGTCTTCGTGCAGCGCTGACCCAACGCCCCAAATCATGGCACCGCTGATCTAGCTTTTGGCTGTTTTTTCATTGAGAATCCGGCCAGCGGCAAATACGCCCAGCAGTCGGCGTACACGTATCTCACCCGTGTCGATGTTGACCGCCGCCTCGGCAAAGTGCGCGCCATAGCCTTGTTGTGAAAACTGTTTGGCCATGGCACCGGGTTTGATCTCGCCGCTAGCCTCCATACCCAAGGTACCGGCTAGCGCGCCCAGCGTTTCTGTTTTGCCAGCACCTGTCACACTGCCATTGGCAAACACAGCGTCAAGCGGGTTGATGCCCATTTTGCTGACCAGCTTGTCGCGCAAATTGGTACACGCGTCAAACAAGCCCGACCCCGAACTGGCCGCACCCCATGACCCGCCCGATCCTGGGGTGGCCGGATAGTTGCTGTCGCCCAGCTCCATACGCACCCGCTCAATCGGCAAGCCCATCATTTCGGCAGCAATTTGCGTAAGCACCGTGTAGCTGCCAGTGCCAATGTCGGTCATGGCCATTTTGACCGTCAACATACCTTGCCGGTCAAGCGCTACATCGCACTTTGACGGCATCATAACGTTGGAGCGAATCGACGCGGCCATACCCATGCCCACCAGCCAGCGGCCCTCGCGCTTTTGGGCAGGTGCTGCGTTGCGCTGACTCCAGCCAAAGCGTGTGGCCCCGTCTTTCATGCAGGCCACCAAGTTGCGGCTTGAAAACGGGATCCTTTTATCTTGGTCTTGTGTAGGCTCGTTGCGCAGGCGCAGCTCGATCGGGTCGAGCTTAAGTTTTTCAGCCAGCTCGTCCATCGCCACTTCAAGTGCCATCATGCCAACGGCCTCGCCCGGCGCGCGGGTCGAGTCTGCAACCGGTAAATCCAGCTTAACCAAATAATGCGGCGTATAGCGCGCCGGGGCGGCGTACAGCAGGCGGGTTTGCATTGCAGACGGCTCAAAAAAATCGTCGTACCGCGCGCCGTTTGACCACGCCTCATGGCCCACAGCATACAGCTTGCCATCGGCAGACGCACCCAAGCGCAAACGCTGCACAGTGTCGCTGCGGTGGCTGGTAATGTGAAACATTTGCTGGCGTGTAAGCGCTGTTTTTACCGGACGGCGCAACTCGCGCGCAGCAAGTGCGGTCAAGATCACGTCGCCATAAATGGGCAACTTACTGCCAAAGCCACCGCCGATATAGCGGCTCACCAGCCGCACATTTTTAAGTGGTACGCCCAAGGTAGAGGCCACGCCTTGCTGAGCGCTGTTAATAAGCTGCGCCGAGCAATGCACTGTCAGCTTGTTGCCCTCCCAGTAGGCCAGCGTGGCCGGTGGTTCCATGGGGGCGGCGGCGTGGGCGGGGGTAGTAAAGCGCCCATCTACCGTCACAGCTGAAGCGGCAAACGCTTTGTCGAAATCATCTTTAGAGCCGTCAATCCGCGGATCACCAAAAAACGATTTTTGCAGCTGGCCTTGAGACTGGCGGCTTTGCATCTCATGCTCGCCGGGAACGGCAGCATAGCTAATCGTGATGAGTTTTGACGCCGAGCGCGCCTGCTCAAAGGTATTGGCCACTACAAACGCTATTGGCTGGCCGTAATACTCAATCTTGCTGGAGCCCAGCTGCGGTATAGACCGTGCGTAGCGGTCAGGCAGCTCAATCGGGCCCCACGCCGCTTGCTTGGGTGCATTAAGGTGAGTCATCACCATCAACACCCCAGGTGCACGTTCAGCTGCGCCGGTGTCGATGGTGCTAACCGTGCCCTTTGAAATAGTGGCCTGCACAATAAAGCCATAAGCGGCAGCCGCGCCGCCCTCAACCATCTCGTGCGCATAGGGCGCTTTGCCCATTACCTTTAAGCGACCTTCAACACGGTCAACCGCCTTGCCCATCAGGCCCTGGCGGTTCGCGTCAAGCGCGTTGCGCGGGGCGGGTACGTTCATCTGCATGGTGATGGTCCTTAAAACTTGCTGCTTTAGGCGTCGGTCAAGACGGCTCGCAAGGTGCTGCGCACCAAGGGAATTTTGAAATCGTTATGCCCAAAGCCGCGCGCGCCTTGCAGCACCCGGTCGGCGGCTGCGTTAGCGCTGGCTTGGCTTACTGCTGCGCCAGCTAGGCTAGCCTCAGCGTCCAGCACACGCCACGGCTGGTGCGCTAGCCCGCCAAAAGCCATGCGGGCCGTGCGCACCGTACTGCCAGAAATATCAACAATAGCTGCGACTGACACCGTAGCAAACGCATAAGACGCGCGGTCACGCACCTTGCGGTAAATGTGTTTGCCCGGGAGAGGCGGCGGTAGGGTGACAGCGGTGATCATCTCGCCTGGCTGCAGGCTGGTTTCAATCTGCGGCGTGTTGCCGGGCAGACGGTGAAAATCTGCAATCGGTATGACGCGTTTAGTGCCATTGGGCGCGACAGTTTCTACCCGCGCATCCAGCACTCGCATGGCCACCGCCATGTCTGACGGGTGTGTGGCTATGCACAGGTCGCTGGTGCCTAGCACGGCGTGCAGGCGGTTATAGCCCTGAAGGGCTGAACAACCCGTGCCCGGCGTGCGCTTGTTGCAGGGCTGCGCCGTGTCATAAAAATAGTAGCAACGCGTGCGCTGTAGCAGGTTGCCACCGGTGGTGGCTTTGTTACGCAGCTGGCCTGATGCACCGCTGAGCAATGCGCGGCTGAGTACGGCGTAATCTTTGCGAATACGCGGGTCAGCAGCCAAATCAGAGTTGCGCACCATCGCACCAATACGCACGCCGCCGCCCTCCATCGCCTCGGTGGTGTCTAGGCCCAGCCGGGTGATGTCGATCAAATGCAGCGGTGTCTCTATCTGCAGCTTCATTAGGTCAAGCAAGTTGGTACCACCCGCAATAAACTTTGCGCCCGGTTTAGCCAGCGCTGCCGCGGCAGCGGCCTCAGGTGATGCGGCGCGCTCGTAGGTAAAGGATTTCATGCTGCTGCTCCCGACACATCGCGGATGGCTGCAACAATATTGGGGTAAGCGCTGCAGCGGCAAATGTTGCCGCTCATGCGCTCGCGTATCTCGTCATCGCTCAATCTACCCGCTGGGCTTTGCAAGTCTTGTGTCACATGGCTGGGCATGCCTGCTTTGGCCTCGGCCAGCATGCCTACCGAGGAGCAAATTTGCCCCGGCGTGCAGTAGCCGCACTGAAAGCCGTCGTGTTTGATAAAGGCCAGTTGCATGGGGTGCAATTGCTCGCCGCTGGACAAACCCTCAATTGTGGTGATGGCTTGGTTTTCATGCATCACTGCCAGTGTTAAGCATGAGTTGATGCGCTTACCATCCACCAGCACAGTGCAGGCTCCGCACTGGCCGTGGTCGCAGCCTTTTTTAGAGCCCTTCAAATTCATGTTTTCGCGCAGCGCGTCAAGCAAGCTGGTGCGGCCATCGATGGCAAGTGGGTACGCCTTGCCATTAACCTGCAAGTTCATACGCATTAGCACTGGGTTGGGCTCAGTGCCAACAGCAGCCGTGGTGCCTACCGTGCCGCCTGCAGGGCCTGTAGCGCACCCCACCAGTGGGGCAGCTGCTATGGCGGTACTTACCTGCACCATGGCACGGCGCGACAGGCCTTTGGAATCAGGTGCTTGCTTGCCGGAGGAGTTGGCTGGTTTGGTCATCGACTTTCCTTGTTAGCGGGTGTTGCAGCAGGGCTTGGTGAATTTAAATCTGCAATTTAAAAACTTGGTTGTGCCATGATGTCAGCGCTTGAAAAGATGCCTGTAGGCTAGAGCGTGTTTGCTGCGTCAGCTAACAGCCCGAGCACTGCGCGTGCAGCTGGCCGCTAGCCCGTAAAATCTGGTCATGATTTTTCACCCTGTCCACACAAGGCTTAGACAACGATGACCTCCTTGCTTCTACACCACGGCGCGGCTAAGCTGGCGCTGCGCCCCGACATTGGCGGCGGCATAGAAGGTTTGTGGCTAGGTGACTTGGAAATCATGCGCTCGGTTCCGCCCGGCACGTTGACCAGTGTTAAGCAAAGTGCCAGCTACCCGTTTGTGCCGTACTCCAACCGCCTTGCCAACGCACGGTTGCACTGGCAAGGCGTTACCTACCCGCTGAACCCCAACTTTGCACCCGAGCCGCATGCTATCCATGGCGTGGGTTGGCTCGGTGCATGGGCAGTGCACAAAGTAGAGGCAGATTTTGCGCACCTCACTTTTACCCACACGGCCGAGGTTGCCACGCAGGGCGATTGGCCTTTCGCTTTCGACGCATGGCAAACTTTCAGGCTGTCTGACCACAGTTTAGAGATGACCATCGGCATGACCAACCGCAGCACCCACGTGGTGCCCGCAGGCTTGGGCTGGCACCCGTACTTTGTTAAACGCAGCCAAAGCCAGCTCAGTTTTGACGCTGCAGGCCGCTGGGAGATGGACGCGGCCAAGCTGCCCACTAGTTTTTCAGCAAACGGTGGCCTGAATGTTAGCGGTACGGCACTGGACGTGGACCACTGCTACGACGATTGGGCTGGCACGGTGCACCTGCGCGACGAGGCGATGGACGTGCGCATTACGTCCGCGCTCAAACGCCTAGTGGTGTACACCACATTAGCGCGCGATTCAATTGCCATTGAACCCGTCAGCCATGTTAATAACGCCATGAACCAATCCAACCCCAGCGCGCTGGGCGTGCAACTGCTGCAACCCGGCCAGTCGTACGCAGCCAGCATGACCGTAGAGATGCACGCACTATGACTACACCATCATCGCCTTGGACCACAGTTGTTACCGAGCCCAGCATTTTGGGCGAATGCCCCTTTTGGCACCCCGAGGAGCAAACGCTGTACTGGGTAGACATTGCGGGCTGCCAAATCAAACGCGCTAACGTGTTTATGGGCACGGTGGAGGTCTGGCCCATCGTCGTGGATGGCAAACCAATGGAGCCCGGCTGCATGGCCCCGGCTCGCAGTGGCGGCTTGGTCATCGCACTGCGCGACCGCATCGTGCGAGCACGCACGTGGGGCGGCCCGCTAGAAACCTTGCATTTGTTCACGCACGACCCTAAAACTACCCGCGCTAACGACGGCAAATGCGACTCTGCAGGCCGCTTTTGGGCAGGCACCATGTATGAGCCACGCGACGCACGCAAGGCCGAGCTGTTCAGCTTAGACATGCGCAGCGGCACAGCACCGGTAGAGCGCAAAGCGGGTGACGCCACTGTAGCCAATGGCTTGGCGTGGTCGCCCGATGCGGCCACTGTCTATTGGGCAGACACCCCACAACACGCTATATTTGTGTGGGACTATGACTTGGCCAGCAACGCGATGACGCACCACCGCGTGTTCAAACAATTTGCGCCTAAGCCTGCAGGCTGGAAGCCTTTTCAGCCCGACAACGGCGGCTACCTAGGCCGCCCCGACGGCGCGAATGTGGACATACAAGGCAACTACTGGGTAGCCATGTACGAAGGCCAGCGTGTGCTACAACTGTCTCCCACTGGCGAGATTTTGCGCAACATTCCCGCACCCGTGCTGTGCACCACCATGGTCTGCTTTGGTGGTGACGACATGCAAACGCTGTACCTCACCAGCGCGCGCCACGGCCGCAGCGACGCCGACTTGGCAGTGCAACCGCAGCTGGGCTGCGTTTTCAGTATGCGTGTGGATGTGCCCGGTTTGCCGGTTAATTATTTTATTGACTGAAATTCAAACCTACGCATTGAGTAAATTTATTAGGGGTTTTAGGCTGTTAAAGCCGTAGAACCTGCTTAACTAGCTATAAAATAAATAGCAGCTAAGAAATATATAAATAACTTGTGCTGAAGCCAGCATCTTTCTACCGTAGTATTTTTATGCAATATTTGTTTAAAACAAGTCAGGCTACACCCTGGCTGGCAACAGCTTGTTTGTTTTAGTTTCAAAATCTACACAGCTTATGTGCTGCACATGATTTGAGGTGGAGAGTTATTGCCATCTGATAAGTCCCTACAGCTTAAAAAGTTTTATTTTGTAGACGTTCGCTATGACACGCTATGGGCTACGGTAGTATTTATGATCCCTTTTTTCAAACAACTTAGCATGCGGTTGACTCACCATGCTGCGCAGATAGTGCAGCTAGTGTTGATATCGATTTTGTTGCTGGGCTTGCCATTGTCACCTTTGGTTGTCTGGACGATTTCAGGCAGGTGGCAATACCTTGCAGACTATCGCCGCACGATGGTGCGTTGCGCGCACATGGTGCCAGCGCTGTGGCGCGCGAACGTGATTGAGCGCAACCTGCGGCGCTTGCTCACACCCCAAGCTGCACGTCCATCGCAGGCTATCACAGGCAATTGCACGCATTGCGGTCGCTGCTGTGTTGACCGCACCTGTGTTTTTCTGAGCTGGACCAACGACGGGCAATCGCGCTGCGGCATCCACAACAAGTGGTTCTGGAAGATGACCAGTTGCGGCATCTACCCAGTTGACGCGCACAGTATTGACACTTATGCATGCCCGTCTTTCAAGGCTATTCCTATTGCCGTAGTCACCGAGCGCTAGTGCACGCGCTGCCCGCAGCATGGCTATAAAGCTGTCAAAATATAGCAGCACATCTGCGCACTACGCTCTATCCATCAGCATGCAAACCCATTTTCTAGGCCGCGTTAACTACCTGCCCATTTACGAGGCGATGAAGGAGTATACCGATGCCCGCAGCCATCAAAATATAAGTGAAAATGGCCAAGAACCCAAGCAAAACCTGCTCAACCAGCTATGGATTTGCGAGCATGCACCAGTGTTTACCCAAGGCTTAGCAGGCAAGCCTGACCATCTGCCACTGCCCGGCGACATCCCTGTGGTGCAAACCAACCGTGGTGGTCAGGTCACCTACCATGGCCCTGGGCAAGTGGTGGCCTATCCGTTGATTGACCTCAAAGCCGCGGGCTACTACGTTAAAGAGTACGTTTTTAAAATCGAAGAATCGGTGATTAAAACTTTGGCGGTGTTCAACATCACCGGTCACCGTGTTCGCGGCGCACCGGGTATTTATGTGCGTACCAACGACCCATCAGCCCATGCCGCGCTGAACTTGACAGAGGCTGATTTGCTTGCAGTCAACCATAGTCCGGGCGGTAATTCAGATTGCGATAAGTTGGATCTGACCCCATTTAAAAAGCGCGTTGACCACATCGGCAAAATTGCGGCGCTGGGCATCAAAGTCAGCCGACACTTTACTTACCATGGCGTAGCGCTGAATGTAGCGATGGACTTGGAACCGTTTAGCCGTATCAACCCCTGCGGTTACGCCGGGCTGCGCACGGTGGATATGGCGTCGCTGGGGGTGAATGCAACGTTCGATGAAGTGGCGCTGGTGTTGGGTGAAAAATTGTGCGCTTATCTTGCGCCCTAGCCGAGCGATTGCAATATTCACAAAGAGCCGCCCTGTAAAGATGCGGTAGCAGCATTTAATTTTCTGTGCGATAAGGTAAGTTTGTGCCCCGTCATGTTTTGACCCATTCTCATACGCGGCGCGACATTTTGAAGCACTGTCTAAGGCGCATCAAAAATATACTCTAGGCACTATTTTCAATCGAGTACATGTATGAAATTTTCACCAATTCTGTTGCCCGTGGTCTTGCTAAGTACAGCACTTGGCAATGCATCGGCACAAACCCAAGCCGATGGCAAATGGCGCGGCTTGGCGGGCGCATCCTACTCGGCCACCTCGGGCAATTCATCTACCCAAAACCTGCTGCTCAACCTAGACATGGCACGCCAAACCGAGCAGGACAAAATCAGCGCTAACGCCATGGCCAACCGTGGCAGCGGTAAGGTGGATGGCGTTAAAACCACCACCGCCGATAAATGGGGACTGGGTGGGCAATACGACTACAACCTCTCACCCCAGCTGTATGTGTTTGGCAAGCTAGGTTTGGAGGGCGACAAGATTGTCGACTTGTCGCAGCGCCGCACATTGGGCACGGGCTTGGGCCACAAAGTGATTAACGAGCCCAAAACGACGTTCGATGTGTTTGCCGGTGTGGCTAACACCCGCAGCAAATACAAAACTACGCAGACTATTGACGACACCACGGGCACCAGCTTCACGACCAACAGTGCTTTGCTGGGCGAAGAATCTACCCATAAATTGTCGGACACGGTATTTTTCAAACAACGTGTCGAGCTGTACCCGCGCATCAGCGGCGCTGGCGGCACTTTGGCCAAATCTACCGCTAACTTGGGCGTCAGCTTGAATTCGACCCTCTCTTTGAACGTCGGCCTGATCCACAATTACAACAGTGTGCCCACCGCCGGTTTGAAGAAAAACGACCTGTCGCTGTTTACTGGCCTAAGCGTGAAGCTGGGAGGCTAACGTTACCGTAAGCCTTACCACAGGCGTTGGCCTGCAGCTTAGGCGACAATACAGGTATGAGCACCCAAGACGTCGTGCGCGAAGCACAAACCCAAGCTAACTACAACCCGCTGGCCAAGCAAAAAGCCGAGGCTAAGTTATCGCGTATCCCCATTAAGGTGGAGCGCGGCGAGGTTTTAAAAAAACCAGAATGGATACGCGTTAAAGCGGGCAGCCCGTCCACGCGGTTCTACGAGATCAAGCAAATCTTGCGCGAGAGCAATTTGCACACCGTGTGCGAAGAAGCCTCCTGCCCCAACATCGGTGAATGCTTTGGCAAAGGCACCGCCACCTTCATGATCATGGGTGACAAATGCACCCGCCGCTGCCCGTTTTGCGACGTAGGCCACGGCCGCCCTGACCCGCTGGACGCGCAAGAGCCCGAGAACATGGCCAAGACGATTACCAAGCTGCAACTGAAATATGTCGTCATTACCAGCGTAGACCGCGACGACCTGCGTGATGGCGGCGCGGGCCACTTTGTTGAATGCATCCGCAAAACCCGCGAACTGTCGCCCGGTACTACCATCGAAGTGCTGGTGCCAGACTTTCGGGGCCGCGACGACCGTGCGTTAGAGATATTAAAAGCCGCGCCGCCCGATGTGATGAACCACAACCTAGAAACCATCCCGCGCTTGTACAAAGAAGCGCGCCCCGGCAGCGACTACGCCTTCTCGCTGAACCTGCTTAAAAAATTCAAAGCCCTGTTTCCTAACGTGCCTACCAAAAGCGGCATCATGGTGGGGTTGGGTGAGACGGATGAGGAAATTTTGCAAACCATGCGCGACATGCGCGCGCACCATATCGACATGCTGACCATAGGCCAATACCTTGCGCCGTCGATGTCGCATTTGCCGGTACGCCGCTATGTGCACCCCGACACCTTCAAAATGTTTGAAGCCGAGGCTTACAAAATGGGCTTTACCCACGCCGCAGTGGGTGCCATGGTGCGTTCTAGCTACCATGCAGACGAACAAGCGCACAGCACGCTACAAGGCATGAAAGCTGTTGTACAAGCCGTCACATAAGTGCAAATTAGGCAGAAATGCTCTAAGTATCAGTACTAGGTTTACCGCGCGTTTGAAGAAAATATACTCGAGTTGCTAGACTAGTGTCAGCACGACGTGAGACTATCACCTCATGATAATGCGCAAAGTGTGGTTGCTGGCGGCATCCACCACCTTGGTGGTGAGCGCGTTCGCTATGTTCGGCCCTGTTCTGGCGATTTTGCTGCAGCAGCGCGGCTACAGCACAACGCTGATTGGCGCGTTCGCCATGATTCCGTTTGCCTGCGTGGCTTTGCTCATACCGGTCATGCCGCGTGTGTTTGCGCGCTTTGGCATTGGCCGTTGCTATTTGCTGGGGCTGGTGCTGGAGACTATAGGCACGCTGGGCTACACCGTGTCGAGTAGTTTTACGGTGTGGTGTGCCAGTGCGGTAGCCGGGGGCATGGGTGCAGCGGCCGTGTGGAACGCTACCGAGGCCATGCTTGCACAGTACGCACCACCCGACCAGCGCGGGCATGTGATGGGTTTGTACCAAACAGCGCTGGGGGCTGCACTGGCCGCCGGGCCATTTGTGCCTGCTGTGCTGCAGTGGCAAGCACAAACCACGCTGGTCGCTGCAGCGCTGGTGCAGTTTGCCGCCTTGGGACTAACCTGGGTGAGTGGTATTGCCCGTCCACAGCCAGAGGCGACGCTGGGCAATACCCCAGGCGATGCCATAGCCACTGTCGGCACAGGTGTCGCGCCCTTGTCCAATGCTGCGGCTTTGCAGGCAACCCCACTGCGCACTGTGGGTACGTGGCAGGCGCTGTGCGCCGTGCCGTATTTGGTGGGTATTGCTTTTGTAGGCGGTGTCTTTGAGGCAGGCCTGTCCAGCATCAGTGCCGCCAACGGCGCGAACCTTGGCTTGTCGATGGCGGCAGCGGCCAGTATTGTGGGTGTGCTGGGTTTGGGCAGTTTTTTGTTCCAGTATCCAGCGGGTATGGCGGCTGACAGGTTTACGCCGCGCCGAGTATTCACCGTGGCTGGTGGCGTGCTGCTGCTGTCGGTCATGCTGCTGGCTTGGGGCACGCAGCAGGCCACACCACCAGCTAAGGAACAGTTATGGGTGTTGTGGGTGAGCGCGCTGGTATGGGGCGGCGTAGGCGGCGCTTTGTATACCCTCACAATGATCCGTGTGGCGCACCATTTCAATAGCCCATCGGTGGCAGCAGGCACAGCGGCCATGATTACCGGCTACACCCTGGGTGGCGCGATAGGCCCGATCGTCAGCGGCGCAAGCTTGCAATATATGGGCAATCTAGGCTTGTCGCTGTGGTTGGGCGCCCTGGCACTAGCCGTGATGGTGATGGCCCAGCGCAGCGATTAAACTGGCAGCTTATGCCTACCCATAAAGCCCCGTGTACCAGTTGCCAGCAGCCTATGCAACTGCTGTCGGTTGAGGGCCACTACGCCGCCAAGGTGCAAGTAGATGTGTGCACACATTGCCACCTAGTATGGTTTGACGCACTAGAGTCGGTACGTTTGTCGGGCATGGGCTGGGTGCAGCTGATCCGCCAAATGATTGCCAGCCCTGCGCTGAATGCGCCACTAGCCTTGCAACTGAGCTGCGTGCGCTGCCAGACGCCACTCAAACCCGTACGCAACCTCACACGATTTGGACGTACCGCTGCGCAAGAGTGTCACCACGGGCACGGGCATTACCAAGGCTACAGTTTGCTACTGGCCGAGCGCGGCTTGGTGCGGCCCATTTACCCGCACGATCGCCAAGCCTTGCGCGCCCAGGGGCGCAGCTTAGGCTGTCTTAACTGCGGCGCGCAGTTAGATGGCGCAGCAACAGTTTGCAGCTACTGCGACAGCCCAGTGGTGATGGTGGACCTGCCGCGTTTAATGCAAGCATTGCTCATGCGCCACGGCGACCCGCTGCACGTGGATCAACCCGCCTTGCAGCTAGGTGTGCAGTGCATAGGCTGCGGCCATGCGCTTGACCCTACGCAAGATATTCGCTGCGGCCACTGTGACCAAAGTGTAGCGTTGCCGCAGCTGCATCAGCTAAAAACGTTATTGGACCACGTGGAGCCTATTCTGCAAGGCCGTGCACCGCGCCAGGCCAAACCGTGGGGCGACAAGCTGCGCCGCTTGCAAGGCGATTTTCGCGCTACCAATATGTACCGGATTTTGCTTGGTGCGCGGGACGGCAGCCACTTGCCAAGTGAGTTTGACTTTGTGAACACGCTGGCCTGGGTGTTGATCTGCGGCTTGCTGTTGTGGCTGTGGTGGTAGACAGATTTAACCCAGCGCGGCTTTAAGTCACAAAGCCGTTCCAGCCCAACAAGCCCGCAACCCAGTTCATAAACATACCCGTACCAGCGCAGGCCAGTGATGCCGACAACATAGCGCGCAAACCCAGGCGGTGCGCGCCCATGCCAGAATGGGTCTGTTGGGTGCCCGGCCACGCGTACAACACAGCGGCTGTCACGCACACACCCCCTAACAGCCAGGCCGAGAAAGCAGCGCGCAGCCACACCAGCGGCGGCACGCGTGCAAACACCATGTCCATGGTGGTACGCAGATCACCCACCGCCAGTACAAAGGCGGCCAACAAACCAAAGCCTAGAGTAAACATTACTAGCAAACATGCGCTGGCTAGGGCCACCGTAGCGTGCGCCATGATCAACGGCACAGCCGCATGGGCAGCCTGCGCTGAATGCAGCACAATATCTTTCACATCAAAATCGCCCTGCACCTCGGCCTCGGTTAGCCGCATGGCAATATTCGGTGCGTTTTGCATAGCCATAGCTTGTGCACAAATCATCGGCACCACTTGGACCACCCATAAAGGCCACAGTGTGGCCAGCAAACTGGTTGACTGGTCGCGCAGCAGGGACGATGGCAGCACTACAAACAACATGACGCCAGCCACTAAACCCAACACCACCAAAATAGGCAGCATCTCGCGCATTTCAAAGTTACGCTCGCGGCGCATGATGGCGCGCGCACCGGGCAGACGCCAGCAGGCGCGGTACCACCACAGCTCGCTCAGAGCAAACCAGCGCACCTTAGCAGGCGTCAACAATAAATCGTTAACGCTCAGGCGCTGCACGGCGCGTGCTTGGCGTTGTTTGTCTGAGGTGGCCATGCTCGAGCAGATCAACTATTCAGGGCAAGCATCTCAGGGCGCACTGCGCTCGCTGCGCAATGTAGCCTCGGCTAGCTTTGCGCGCTCTGCCAATGCGGCATAGCGCGCTGCGTTAGCGGTGTCGCCTAGGGCATAGCTGGCGCGCTGCAGCAGCAGCAAATCTAAGCCCACACGCTGCACCAGCCCTAGGTTTTGGTCTATCGCTAGCGCTTGTTGTGCGTCCGCCAAAACCGCGCTGTGTTGGCCTTGCACGGCGTGCGCCTGCGCGCGCAGGCGCAGCGCGTTAGCGCGGTCGTTGTCATTTTTAGCAGTGGCAAGGGCTGTGCTGGCACTGGCCACTGCGTCCCCGGCTTGGTTGGCCGCCAGTTGGGTGCGCGCACGCAATACCGTTAGCGCAGACAACTGGGGGCAGCTATTGGCACAGGCGGTCATAGCATCTTGCACATGGGTTTGCGCGCGGGGCAGGTCATCGTTCATCAACAAAGCTGCTGCACGGCCGTGCGCTGTGGCGCGCAGCTCAGCGCTTAATGTGTTGGTACCCGCAGCGCTGGACAGCACAGCTTCTACCAGAGGCAAGGCCAGTTGCGGTTGGCCCGCCTCTGCCATAGCACGCGCTTGGCTTAGGCGCGCACGTGCTTGCGGCTCTGCCAAGGCCAACGTTTCATACACCAGCGCGGCTGATTCGTAGCCGCCTGCTGCAGTGTCAAACTCGCCCTTTGCAAACGCTTGGCTAGCGCGGCGTTCTATGGTTTGTGCCGCTTGTACTATCGCGCTGGTTTCTTTGGCAGGTGGCGTACTAGAACATGCCGCCAGCACGCACAGTGCAACCGTAGTGTGAGCACGCATTATTTAGGCCCCAAAGTACCAGGCGCAATGGTCGTGGGCTTACCCTCAAAACCGTCAAGCTCTAGATTGCCATTTGAGGGCGGGGTAACGATGCTGCGAATGGGCCAGCTGCGTTTTAGGCCATCGGTAATCTCGGCAGCGTCTTGTGTGGCCGCACGCGCAGCGCGCACAGTAGGCGGCAAATCTTGACGCGCTTCGCGGATAATTTGCTGCAGATCAGCCGTGCTTTGTTTAACGTTGCTGGTGGCGTCTCGCGCATTGTCTAGTGCCATTTTAGTTTTGTCGGTGACTTGCGGCATGTCAAGCTCTAGCGTTCTCAAAGCGGCGCGCGCGCGCTCGGCGGCAGCATTGGCCTCTACCAACATTTTTTGAATATCTCCGACGATAGCTTTGCGGTCACCGTTTAGCTTGCCAGCCACACTGGCCGCACTGTTGCCCATACGCTTAAACTGGGCTGACATTTCCTCGGCATTGGCCAGCACCGTGCTAACCGAGGTGCGCACATTTTTGCGCATAGCGCTGGCTTCTCCAGTCAGAGTTTTGGTGTCATCTAATATGGGCTCGATCTTGCCGATGGCTATAGCTAATTTCTCAATCGCCACTTTCACCGTACCCATCACGTCTTCCAGCTCGCTACCGCCCTCCATTGGCAAGGTAGCCTCTGCCACGATACGTTTGCCCTCTAATGGGCCGGGTACGATGTCAATAAATTTTCCACCTATGGGGCCGTCACGGCCAAACTTGGCGTTGGCCCCGGCGCTGATCAAAGCCAAGCGCTCTTGCACTACACGCATGCGTACTTTCACGTTGAGATTGGGCTCTAGGTCGATCTCGTCGATCTCACCAATCTTGAAACCTTTAAGCTTGACGGGTGTGCCGATTTGTACGCCCACCGCCCCTGGCAACACGACAAACAAATGCGCAGTAGGTGTGAACCAGCCTTGCCGCCAAGCCGACAAGCCCACCAGCACTAAACCCGACACGATGGCCAAGATCAACCAAAAACGCCCTTGATTACCTCGGGCCAGCTCGGCCATGTCATGGTCAAGTAGCGACTCTGCCAGAGAGGGCGGCGGTGGGGGCGGCGTGTCTTGAGAAGGCATATTGCAAGGATAGCTTATTTGACAAGCTATGCGTGTCTAAATGAAAAAGGCGTGCAGAGCACGCCTTTTCAAAATTGTGCGGTGAGGTCACCGCTGCAACTATTTGTTTTTACGCACATCTGCGATGAGGTAGTCAGTCACTTCCAGTGCGCGCGCCATGGTCTGTGTGAGCGAGCCTGATGTTAAATAACGCCCACCGATACCTAACGACGGCACACCGTCAATTTTGTACTCATTTTGCAGCTGAGTAGCTTTGCGCGCTTTGGTAGCAACGGCAAAAGAGTTAAACATGGCTTCAAACTTGACTTTGTCCACACCTTGTTTTTGGATCCATTCAGAGATGGCTGGCAAGCTGTTGATGGGTTGTTTTTCAACATGGATGGTGTAGAACACTTTGGCGTGCAAACTGTCCAGCTTGCCCATCGCCTCCAGCGAGTAATACAAGCGCTGCTGCGCTTCAAAATTAGGCTGAAAAGCTACTGGCACCCGGCGCACCGCCACATCTTTGGGGGCTTTTTTAATCCATGCTTCCAAAGCGGGCTCAAACGAATTGCAATGTGCGCAGCTGTACCAAAAGAACTCTACAACTTCGATTTTGCCTGCAGGCGCTTCGGTAAGGGCGCGTTTTTCTAGCGCGATGAAATCTGTGCCCTCTTGAAAGCCTTTAGCAGCTTGCGCCTGTACCAATGGGGTAGCAACGCTGGCCAATGTGCCAGCTACCGAGCTAGCCGCCAACTGCAAAGAAAAATCACGACGCAACATACAACAACTCCATATCACCGCACAGCGGCATTGTTAAACTAACCAACACCTTGGAGACCGCATTCAATCCAGAAGGTTCCAATATCTAACGTTAAAACCAACTTTAGCTTAGCGCTGCACACGTACCAAAGCCGTATCAAAACCGCCGTTATCAAGCTTTTCTTTCGCTTTATCCGCATCGTCCTTGTTATTAAACGGTCCTACGCGCACACGGTATACCGTGCGACCTGACTGCTCGCGCTCGGTAATTTTAGCGTCCATACCCAGCATGCCCAGCTTGGCGCGCTGTCCTTCAGCATCTTCAGGTGTGCGAAACGCCCCTGCTTGTACCAGGTAAGTAAACGGGTCAGCCGTGGCAGCGGTTGACCCAGCAGCGCTTGTCTTGGCCTTGGCCAAGTCGCCCAGTGGGTCGGTGCTACTGGGCTTGGGGGCGGGTTTGCCTGCTGCTGAGCTGGCCGTAGCTGGTTTGCCGGCCACACTTGCTGCACTGCCGGGCTTCGCGGCCACCGCATCAGTGCTGGTAGCGGCATCCGGCACGCTGCTAACAGCGCCTGCTGCGGCAGGATTGGGTTTTGCAGGGTTTTTGCCATACAAAGGTGCATTAGGATCCCAGTTTTTATTCTTTTGTGCTTCAGCCGCGTCTTGCTCGGTACCGGTGCCGCGCGATGCGTTTTTATTCATAAAAGGTACCGGCACTTTGGTCACGTACACCGCTACCGCTAAAGCCGCACCCAAGCCTACTAATACCCCGATGACTATGCCTAGTACAGTGCCGCCTTTTTGACGCACCTTTGCTTGCTTGACTGTCGCCATGTGTTGCCGGTTCATTTGCATATTCATTCCTACATCTTAGTGGGTGCAGAGACACCCAATACTGCCAGCCCATTGCGCAGCACTTGGGCGGTAGCTGATACTAATGCCAAACGGGCATTTTTTACCGCAACGTCGTCTACCAAAATGCGCTCAGCATCGTAGTAGCTATGGTACTGGCTGGCCAAATCGCGTAAGTAAAACGTAACATCATGCGGCGCAAAATCGCGGGTGGCGGCGGATAGCATAGCGGGGTATTTGGCCAATACCAACATCAACGATTGGGCTGCCTGAGTATTCAGTAGACTCAAATCCACGGCCTGTAGTTCCGCTGCGTTGCCGCCGTTTTTGTCAGCCCAGGCGGCCAGTACAGAGCAAATACGTGCATGTGCGTACTGCACGTAGTACACCGGGTTGTCATTGTTTTTGGCCACCGCTAAGTTCACATCGAAGGTGTACTCGGTGTCTGGCTTGCGTGACAACAAGAAAAAGCGCACAGCGTCTTTGCTGGTCCAGTCAATCAGATCGCGCAGCGTGACGTAGCCGCCCGTGCGCTTGCTGATTTTTACTTCAGCGCCGTCTTTGATTACCCGCACCATGGTGTGCAGCACGTAGTCGGGGTAGCCTGCGGCCACGCTCATACCTGCGGCTTGCAGGCCTGCGCGCACGCGGGCGATGGTGCCGTGGTGGTCAGTGCCTTGGATGTTGATTGCGCGCGTGTAGCCGCGTTCCCATTTGGTCAAATGGTAGGCCACGTCGGGCACGAAATAGGTGTACTGTGCTTCTGTCTTGCTTGGATCTGATGCGTCAGGCGCAGACTTCCTCATGACGCGGTCTTTGTCGTCGCCATAGTCGGTTGTTTTAAGCCACAGTGCGCCATCTTGCTCGTAGGTTTTGCCTGCTGCAATTAGTTGCTGGACTGCCTTGTCAACGCGACCGCTGCTGTACAGACTGCTCTCTAAGTAATAGTTGTCAAACTTCACATCAAAAGCTTTGAGGTCAAGGTCTTGCTCATGGCGCAAATAGGCTACGGCAAACTGGCGGATGTTGTCCAGGTCGTCTGCATCACCGCTGGCGGTAGTGCTGCGGTCATCGGCCGTGACGGTTTTGCATGCTAAAAAATCTGCGGCAATATCGGCGATGTAGTCGCCGTTATAAAAACCTTTGCTCTCTGCGTTGTCAGGGTCGGTGGGCCAGCAGGCATCGCCGGGCTTGAAGCCCTTGGCGCGCAACTGGGTTGACTTGGCCAGTGTGGCAATTTGCACGCCCGCGTCGTTGTAGTAAAACTCGCGGTGCACTTGCCAGCCTTGCGTGGCCCATAAATTGCAAATCGAATCGCCCAGCGCTGCTTGGCGGCCGTGGCCCACATGCAATGGGCCTGTGGGGTTGGCCGAGACAAATTCGACCATCATCTTTTGGCCGGTATCTTGTTGGCTGCCGTAGTGATTGGCTTGCGCTAACACTTCGCGCACCACTTGTTGTTTAGCCTCGGGTTTTAGCCTGATGTTAATGAAACCCGGGCCGGCAATTTCGACCGCTGCTACCCACTGGGTAAACCGCGCGTTTGCCATGAGCCTGTCTTGCAGCGTTTGCGCAAGCGCACGGGGGTTTTGGCCTAGTGATTTAGCCAATTGCATGGCCGCCGTGCACGCAAAGTCACCATGTTCGGCCACTTTGGGGGACTCTAATGCCGCACGTTGGCCCGCACCGGGGGATAGAAGTTCTAGTTCGCTGGCCAAGCTGGCCAGCAGTTGTTGTTTAACCAATTGCATACCATGATTTTACGGGCTTAGTCGCAGCGAACTTCACCATCTATTCTAAAGCTGCCCGCCCTGCACAGTCCAACGCGTCACTACAGACGCTTAGCGCGCTGCTAGGCCGTCAAAACAGGTCGTGGTGACCATGTCTAGCATTTGCTCGGGGGTGTATTGGCCACTGACCTTTAAAAACTCCAATACCGGGTCGCAGGCACGTGCATACAGCGTGTACAGCACCACCAGCGCAGGCAACTTTTGGGTAATGTGGCCCGATTTTTGTGCCCCCTCAATCCAGCCGCCTAGCGTGTCACTGATTTGCATCAGACTGTCCACATAGCCGCGGTGGCCTGTTAAGGTGGCGCGCAGACTAGAATTTTGGCTGGGTAAGTTAGGCATTTGACCGGCCAGTTTTAACTGCATCATCCAGTGCGCAGCGGTTTTAAGCTTGTCAATGTCAGCCAGCTTGGGGGATATGCTGCCCATAAACTCGCGTGCACGCTCCATCATGCGCACCATGGCAGCGGCGGCCAGGTCTTCTTTGCTGGGAAAGTGTTTGTACAGCGAGGCCTTAGCCACGCCCACCTCTGCGGCCACTTCGTCTACCGTCATGGCGTCAAAGCCTTTGTTGGCCAGCATGCTGTTGACCACATCAATAATGGCCTCCTCGCGGGCTAATAGCATTTGCTGTTTAAAGCTAGGCTTGGCACTCACAGCTCCTGCGACTTTGGCCTCAGTGGTGTTGTTGCTGGTACTCTTTCGGCCTGCGCTTTTGCTGGGCAACCCCGTAGCGGCCAGCGCGTCGGCCTGTGCGCGAGGCGGGGTTGCTGCGTGGCTAGTTGCGCGTACGCGCGAGCTAAGGTTGGTGAGGGCCATATTGGACTGTGCCTATAAATAATCACTTATTTTACGAAAAAGTCACAAACTAATCAAATGAATCATTGTGTAACTTATTAGTTTTATTAATTACCAATTAGTATTTATTTAGTTCTGATGGTATATTTCTTGGGCGGGAAAGTATCTACTCTCCACCACCGCCCGTAGTTAGGTGTTGGTTAAATTTTTTTAAACATAAAGAGACCACTATGAAACGCCAATTTTTGAAATTAGTTTTAGTTGCCAGCGCAGCAGCCGTATTAGCCGCTTGCGGTGGTAGTGATGACGAGGTGGCAGTCACACCAGCGCCAGCGCCCACTAAGAATATTGTAGAACTTGCCCAAGTTACACCTAGTTTAAGCATTTTGGTAGAGGCAGTGGCTGCAGCAGATTTGGCTACCATTCTCAGTGGCGCTGGCCCTTTTACAGTGTTCGCACCTACCGACACTGCATTCGCTGCGTTGTTGACCGAATTAGGTGTTACGAAAGCGGCATTGCTGGCTGACAAGGCTTTATTGACCAAAGTACTGACTTACCACGTAGTGTCTGGCAAGGTGCTCAAGGCTGATATCCCGTTTGGTAAGCCGATCACCACAGTGCAAGGTGAAATCATCACCATTGACACTTCTGCAACCATCACAGATGCACGCTCACGCAAGTCCCAAATCACGGCCACAGATATTTTGGCAACCAACGGTGTGGTGCACTTAATTGACAAAGTTATATTGCCCAAGCCTTAATCAAATCGAGTTCCCCTTAGTTTTTTAATCCCCTTATTTAAAGGAAATCACCATGAAAAAATCTCTCATTACCCTCGCATTAGGACTAGCTATGTCGGCTGGCGCTATGGCGCAAGACATTGTGGATGTCGCTGTCAAAGCTGGTAGCTTCAAAACACTGGTAGCTGCAGTGCAAGCGGCTGGTTTGGTTGACACGCTCAAAGGCCCTGGTCCATTTACCGTGTTTGCACCAACGGACGAAGCTTTTGCCAAAGTACCCAAGGCTACGCTGGACGCGCTGCTCAAAGACAAAGCGGCTTTGACCAAAGTGCTGACTTACCACGTGGTATCAGGCAAAGTCATGGCAGCTGATGTAAAAGCTGGCAAAGTTAAAACCGTGCAAGGCCAAGAGCTGACTGTCAAAACAGACGGTGGCGTGATGGTGGACAGTGCCAAGGTAACTGCTACAGACATAGCTGCTAGCAATGGCGTGATTCACGTGATCGACAACGTGATGCTGCCAAAGTAAAGTAAAAACTCAATTCGGCTTACTAAGCAAAAAGCCTCCAAGATGCGCATTGCATCTCGGAGGCTTTTTCATTGCCTTTTATACAATCATTTGGGCCGTTAACCCAAGTAGATCCTGCTCAAGCAGCTATGAAATTAGTAGTGCTCTAGGTCTACTTGGGGTGGTGCTGATTAGGCAGCGTTGAGCCAATACCCGGCGTTAAACGGGCTAGACATGCGCAGTGCCAGTGGCGACACATCGACTAGCTTGTCTGTAGGCATTTTCTCAGGCGCTTCAGCACCTTCGATCAGCTCTACCGGCGCTGCCACTTTGCCGTCAGAGGCGCGTGCCACAGCAAACGAGTAAAAACAGCGAAACGGAATTTTGCGGTCGCCCCAGTACTCGGACACATCACGGAAGATGTCAATCAGCTGCTCGCGCGCTTCTTTGTCAAACTTCGCGTTGGCGGGAATGTACTCTAGCACCACAATAAAACCGGGCTGTTCGCCAGATTTGTGCAGCGGGTCGGTCATAGAGTCGTACAAAGCGTCGTAGTTTTTACCAAAATGAGCGGGCAATTTAAACTGCGCAGCAATGGTGTCCAACACGTCTTGCTTAGACTGGGCATCGCCCAGGCTGGCGTACAGAAAATGGTGACCCATCTCTGTGGCGGCGGCTTGCAGGTCGGCCACGCGGTAAGCGCGGATCGACTGAACGATATTGGTTTTTACGGTACGAAGTGGCATGGTGCGCTCCGCTTTCTATTCACAAAAAATTACACAACAATAAAATCAAACATTGGCCGCGTGCGGCTCAATCTAACATTAGCAACTTTAAAAGCATCACTGAGTGAGGCGTTTGAAGCTGGCGTAATGGTCATCAGAGTAATAACAAGCTTCCGGCTGCGCCGGTTGACTGCCACCACACACAATTCTTTTCGCGCCACGGTTGCGCGCATACGGCGTTTTCACCGTGTATTCGCGGTAGTAGCCACGCTTTTGCGCTGGCAAGCTGCGCTCGCGGTTACCAAATACAGTGCCGTCTTTATCGTAGGCAAAAGGCCCACCCTTCAAAATCTGCTCGTAAGTCTCTCGGCCCTGCTTTGGCAAATCTGCCAAGGCTATCGTTTGATCTGCAGGCTCTGTGGCTAGCGGTCCTTTGGCAAAACTTGCAGCAGGCGCTGCTAGCGTTAGCAGACACAAAGCAGTCCATATCGCCAAGGTAGTCCTGAACCGCGCCAAGCTGAGCGCGCGAAGGTGTTTCACAATGCTGTTCTTAAACATAAACGGGCTTAATATATTTTTATAGAATGACCATGGGCTCGGCAAACTTAACGTTACTGGCCTGCGGAATCGGGCATAAAACAGTGTTCAAGGCCCAAAAAGTTACGGGTTAACCCGTGATTCCAAGAATGCTATTGTCGTAGAAATCACAACATAACGCAAGCGTTTGCACGTTTAAAGCACATGCAAACAAAGGTGTTACGCTGTAAATATCACAAATAAGTTAGCACTAGCTCTTGTTTTAAGGCTTATCGCACTGCATTAGCGTCTGCCACTGTTAAAGCTGTCATGTTCACAATGCGCCTGACGGTGGTACTGGCTGTGAGAATATGCACAGGCGCAGGGCATCCTAGCAACACGGGTCCAATGGCAATGTTGCCGCCCGCTGCGGTTTTAAGCAGGTTGTAGCTGATATTGGCCGCATCGATATTGGGCAACACTAGTAAATTGGCCTCGCCCACCAGTGTGCTGCGCGGCATGATGGTTTGGCGGCTGGCGGCGTCCAGTGCCAGATCGCCATGCATTTCACCATCTACTTCCAGCCAAGGTGCTTGGCTTCGCAGCAGCTCTAGCACTTTGCGCATTTTGACGGCGCTGGGCTGGTTGCTAGAGCCAAAATTACTGTGCGATAACAGCGCAGCCTTGGGGCGTATGCCAAAGCGCTGCATCTCGTGGGCGGCCATGGTGGTGATCTCAGCCAGTTCTTGGGCGCTGGGGTCGTAGTTGACATGGGTGTCGACCAAAAACACTTGGCGGTCCGGCAATAGCAGGCCGTTCATGCAGGCATACACTGGCCCGTCTTGGGGGGCATGCTGGGCCGCATTAGCTGCACCAGCCGGGCGCTGGCCCAGCACTTGGTCGATGTAGTGCAGGTGCAGCGCGGTGGTGCCCCAGGTGCCGCAAATCATGCCATCAGCGTAGCCCTTGTGCACCATCATCGCGCCGATCAGGGTTAGGCGGCGGCGCATTTCGATTTTGGCGATTTGCTGTGTCACGCCTTTGCGCTCGGTCATGGCATGGTAGGTTTGCCAAAAATCGCGGTAGCGGTCGTCTTTTTCAACGTTGACCACGTCGTAGTCTGTACCTGCCGTCAGGCGCAGGCCAAACTTTTCAATACGCTCGCTGATCACCGCGGGCCGGCCAATCAGCGTAGGCCGCGCCACACCTTCGTCCACCACGATCTGGCAGGCGCGCAGCACGCGTTCTTCTTCGCCTTCGGCGTAGACCACGCGTTTTTTGGTGGCTTTTTTAGCGGCCGTAAAAATCGGCTTCATCGTTGTGCCCGACGCGTAGACAAAGCTTTGCAAACGGTCGCGGTACGCGTCCATGTCGGCAATAGGACGCAGTGCTACTCCGCTGTCTGCAGCAGCTTGGGCCACAGCAGGCGCAATCTTCATCATCAGGCGCGGGTCAAACGGCTTGGGGATCAAATACTCGGGGCCAAACGCCAGCGCCTCGCCCGCATAGGCG
>JAYSWJ010000015.1:0-6127 GCA_043718065.1 Polaromonas sp. | reverse complement strand
TACCGCGAATACCCCGCGCTTGCATTTGTGCCACAGCCTGTGGCACAAATAGATGCGCCCGCAAAAGTGCCACAAACCGTGGCACTTTTTAGCACGGCACTGGTGCAAGCCATTCCGTGGGGGCATCACCTGCTGCTCATAGAAAAAACCAAAGACTTGGCCGCACGCCACTGGTACATGCAAGCCACGCTAACTAACGGCTGGAGCCGCAGCGTGCTGCAAATGCAAATGGAGACTGCGGCCCACACCCGCCAAGGCAAAACCACCAGCAACTTTATGCAGCGCCTGCCACAGCCGCAGTCTGACCTGGTGCAGCAAACGCTGAAAGACCCTTACCTGTTTGATTTTTTAACGCTCGAGCAACCCTTTCTTGAGCGTGAATTAGAAACAGGGCTCATCCAACACCTAGAGAAGTTTTTGCTGGAACTTGGCCAAGGCTTTGCCTTTGTAGGGCGGCAGCACCATCTGGTGGTGGGCGACCAAGATTTTTATATCGACCTGTTGTTCTACCACCTGCACCTACGCTGCTTTGTGGTGGTAGAGCTAAAACGCGGTGCCTTTAAACCTGAATACGCAGGCAAGATGCATTTTTACTGCAGCGTGGTCGACGACAAACTGCGGCATGCACAAGACGCCCCCACCATCGGGCTTATTTTGTGCCAGCAGCACAATGAGGTGATCGCCGAATACGCACTGCGCGGCATGGACACACCGATCGGTATATCTACCTTCGAGCTGACGCGCGCACTGCCCAGCACGCTAGCGTCTACACTGCCTAGCATTGAGCAGATTGAACGTGAGCTGGGGTTAGCGCAGACAGCGCAGGCCACCCAAACTACGCAAGCTGTGTAAAGCCTAAGGCCTAAAGCCAACTAAATAACCCATGCAACCCATCTCGAACTGGCCTGTGCAAGACCGCCGCCGCATCATCGGCGTGTTCACCGACATTGACGACACACTCACCACTGATGGCGCAATTACATCCGATGCACTACAGGCACTACATGACTTGAAGACGGCAGGCCTGCATGTGATTGCCATCACCGGCCGCCCCGTGGGATGGAGTGAAGAATTTGCACTGACTTGGCCCGTAGACGCCATAGTGGCTGAAAACGGTGCTGTAGCACTTCGAAATATAAGCAAATTAGGTCTCCAACCCAAGAAAATCCTGCTCAAGCAGCTATCAAAATCATATCAATCAGATGCAATGCAACGAGCCGCCAACTACGCTCGCATGCAACAAGTGCTAGCGCGCATTGAGCGCGAAGTACCCGGCGCGCAGCGCAGCACCGACAGCCCCGGCCGCGAAACCGACATTGCCATCGACCACAGCGAGTTCACCCACTTACCGCCCGAACGCATCGCCCAAGTGGTGCAACTGATGCGCAGCGAAGGCATGCACGCCACCGTCAGCAGCATCCACATCAACGCCTGGTACGGTGACCATAACAAGCTGCAAGGCGCGCGCTGGATAGTGCGTACATTGTTGAACCGTGACTTAGACGCAGAACTAGATCGCTGGGCTTACATAGGCGATTCGACCAACGACCAAGTGATGTTTGAAGCTTTTACTCACAGCGTGGGTGTAGCCAACATAGCACGCTTTGCGCCGCAGCTAGCGCACTTGCCGCGGTACGTAACGCAGGGTGAGCGTGGGGCGGGGTTTCGGCAGTTTTGTGATGCTTTGTTGACGCAATAAGCCGTGCATGGCTTAACCAGTAGCTACTATTTATTTAATAGCTGCTTGAGCAGGCTTTGCTTGGGTTACACGACTATTTAGGTCTTAAGAATTGCTTCCCAGCACTAAAACTTGCATTGGTGTGTGACTTGCACCCCAATGAGACTGTCCAACATTGAAACCGTAGCGTTTTGTCTCGCATCAAACTGCTTAAGACGCCATTAGCAAGCATTCAATAAGCAGGTTAAAATATATATGTTTTCGTATATACAAAGGAGCCTGTCATGCTTGCTACCGCTAAAGTCTTTACCACCGGCAACAGCCAAGCCATACGCCTGCCCAAGGCGTATCGGGTAGATACACCTGAGGTGTGGATCAGCAAAAATGAGGTCACCGGGGAAATCACGCTCAAGCCCAAAGAAAGCGAAGACAAGCGGCAACGCAACCTAGCCCAGTTGTTCAGGCTAATTGAAGAAAATTCATTTACCGAACACTTTATACCAGCGCGCACCGAGGACGAGCAACGCAACCCGTTTGCAGAATGGGCTGAGCCTTTGACCGCAAAAGCTACCCAGCTGTGACGCTGTACCTGCTTGACACCAACATCATCAGCTACTTCATTAAAGGCACCTACCCAGCGCTGACCCAGCGCATGGCGCAGGCCATGCAGGCCCAGACCATCGCCACATCCGCCATTTGCCGCGCCGAAGTGCGCTACGGCCAAGGCTTAATGGCCACCGACGACAAACGCCGCCTGCCCATAGACTTGTTATTGCACGAGCTACCCGCCCTGCCCTGGCCCGTGGCCGCAGCAGACCGCTATGGCGACATCAAGGCACAGTTCAAAAGGCAAGGCCTGCCCATAAGCGATATGGACACATTAATTGCAGCGCATGCGTTAGCAGAAAACCTGATTTTGGTAACCCACAATACGCGGCATTTTGAACGTGTGTCGGGGTTACGGGTTGAGGATTGGGTGGTTTAGGGTAAATGCGTTGAATGACAAAAGCAGAGTAAAGCGAAATTTTGGAAATTTACAGCTAGACAACTGTCCCATTAGCTTGAAAAATAAAATGCAAGAAATCAGAAAAATAGTTAGATTTATCATCTGCGTCTTAATGCTGTTGATGTTGATGTTGATTGTGGCGTGCCTCAACTCAGCTTATGTTGCCAATGACGTTTTTAAATACAAATTTTCTGGTGAAAGAATTTGCGCACAACTCGAGCAGATAACTACAGAGTTTAGTCATAGCTGGAGCGGCAGAGGTAGCGCATACCCATATCTAAAAGCCAGCTACCGCTATACCTATCAGACTCAGAACTTCACAGGCGGTAATGTGTGGCCTCAGACATATGCGTTAGCGGAGACTAGAGAAGTTATTTTTTTGACTGAAATAAAAAACGTAATACGCGATCACGGAAACTGTCTACAAATAACTGTGGATAAAAGAAATCCTAAAGATTCGGTGATTTTTCTTCCGGATACCTTCACGATGATATGGACAGTCTTAAAGTTTAAATTATTGTTTTTTACTCTTTTGGCAACTGTGTACTTTTTAGTGTCTATCAGCACCAATAGATCGCGATGAATAGAAGTCATCATAAATTAGCACCTAACCCAACATTGCACGCCTTACGCTGCAGCTAGCACACTTGCCGCGCTATGTGACGCAGGGCGAGCGTGGGGCGGGGTTTAAGCAGTTTTGCGATGTGCTTTTAGTGCCTTTTAGGGCTTCTAGGCCGTAGAACCTGCTCAAGCCGCTATTGAATTTGTAGCGTCTCTTGGGGTTTGAACTCCCCTTTTGTAGTGCATGGGCTCGTTGTTTACCTTGGACGGGCGGCGTGCGGTTGAACTCCCCTGTGGCAATGCATGGGCTCGTTGTTTACCTTGGACGGGCGGCGTGACATGTCGCTGCAAAAAATCTCCGCGAACACACGCGTGAGGTAGTAGTCATCTAGTGATGGTGGGCCGCGCCTCGCTACAATTTTTTCATCGACACGCGCACACCGCTCACCCTGGTGGATGTAGTAGGTTGAAGGCACGCGCGCCGGGTTGAATGTGCGCAGGTCAGAGTGAACGACAACGCTGTGTGTGGCTAAGTCAAACAGCGTGACCAACTTCGCACGAAACCCCAGCCCACTACAAGCGACCGGCTGTGGCGCAGCCCTATCGCCACCGATTCGAACTTCGGGCTCGAGGAACGCAAATGCAGGGGATTAGAAATTTAGATGTCTGAGCGCAGCGAGTTTCTAAATTTCCCCTGGAATGCGTACCGCAGATGCTTGCCCGCAGGGCCCGTGGTTCGGGTGGCGATAGGGCTGCGCCACAGCCGGGCGCGTTCTGAACAACGAGCTAATCAAC
Source organism: Polaromonas sp. (assembly GCA_043718065.1). GTDB lineage: Bacteria > Pseudomonadota > Gammaproteobacteria > Burkholderiales > Burkholderiaceae_C > JAAFIP01. Next base: position 2,087 of record JAYSWJ010000015.1, on the reverse strand, counting down.
GCGAAACAAAAACACACTAAAACACACTTCAACCGGCATTTTCAACAACAAAACAAGCCACTAACCCAAGTAAATCCTGCTCAACCAGCTACGAAATTAATAGTATCTAGGTTCTAGCCAACACAGGTTTCAGCGCATTCCCCGTATGCGTTTCCAGCTTGACCAGTTGCTCGGGTGTGCATTGCGCTACGATCTTGCCGCCTTCTTTGCCGCCTTCTGGCCCTAAGTCTATTACCCAATCAGCTTCGGCAATTACGTCCAGGTCATGCTCAATGACGACGACGCTGTGACCGCCGTTGACCAAGCGGTGTAGTACATGGATGAGTTTCTCTACGTCGGCCATGTGCAGGCCTACGGTGGGTTCGTCTAGAACGTACAGCGTGTGCGGGGCTTTTTGGCCGCGTCGGGTGATGTCGTCGCGCACTTTGCTGAGCTCGGTCACTAGCTTGATACGCTGCGCTTCGCCACCGCTAAGTGTGGGCGATGGTTGGCCGAGCGTCAGGTAGCCTAGGCCTACGTCTTTGAGCAGTTGCAGCGGATGGCTGATGTTGGGCATAGTGGCAAAGAAATCTACTGCTTCGTCCACCTCCATTTGCAGCACGTCGCCAATGCTTTTTCCGCGCCAGCTGACTGCCAATGTCTCGGGGTTAAAGCGCGCACCGTGGCAGACCTCGCAGGGTACTTTCACATCGGGCAAAAAGCTCATCTCGATGGTGCGCATGCCTTGGCCTTCGCAGCCGGGGCAGCGACCTTCGCCGGTGTTAAAGCTAAAACGGGCGGGTTGGTAGCCTCTGGCCTTTGCTTCTAATGTTTCGGCAAATAGTTTGCGGATCACGTCCCAAAAGCCGATGTAGGTGGCGGGGCAGCTGCGCGGGGTTTTGCCGATGGGGGTTTGGTCTACTTCTAGCACGCGGTCTATTTGCTGCCAGCCTTCGATTTGCTCGCAGCCTGTCCACGTGGTGAAGGCGGCTGCGCGGTTGCCTGCTTCGCGGCCTATGCCTTTGGCGGTGACTGCGGCGTAGACGTTGGACAAGAGGACGTCTCTGGCTAATGTTGATTTGCCGGAGCCGCTGACTCCGGTGATGGCTACTAGGCGGTGTAGGGGGACGTTGACTGTGACGTTTTGCAGGTTGTGTAGTTGGGCACCTGTTACGCGCAAATGTTGCTGTCCTGAATTGGCGGTTGAAATGGGGTCAGAGCCCAATTTCGTAATCGCATCGTTTTCACCGTTAAGACCTTGTCCTGAATTGGGATCTGACCCCATTTCAGCCACCAATTTCGCTTTAGGTTTTTTTACCTTCTCGGGCTTGGGGACGAAGTTGGATTTGTATTCTGGCAGTACCGATGCGGCGCTGTTGACGTTTCTGCGTAGGCTTAGCGGGTGTTTGATGGCGTGCAATAGGTAGCGGCCTGTGGCGGAGTCTGCTACTTTGGAGATGTCGGCTACCGTGCCTTCTGCTACCAGTCGCCCGCCACGTTTGCCTGCGCCGGGGCCTATGTCGATGATATGGTCGGCGCGGCGAATGGTGTCCTCGTCGTGCTCTACCACTACCAGAGTGTTGCCTTTATCACTTAAAGATTTCAGCGCTTTGAGCAGCACTTGGTTGTCGCGTGGGTGCAGGCCAATGGTAGGTTCGTCCAGCACGTAGCACACGCCTTGCAGGTTACTGCCTAGCTGTGCAGCTAAGCGGATGCGCTGCGCCTCGCCACCACTTAGCGTAGGTGCACCGCGGTCTAGCGTCAGGTAGTTCAGGCCAACTTCTTCTAAAAACTCTAAACGGCTTTGTATCTCGGGCACCAGGTCGCGTGCAATCTCGCCGTCACGGCCTGTGAGCTTGAGGCCTTGCACCCATGCGCGCACATCACGTACCGACATTTGCGCAATATCGGTGATGCCCATGTCGTGGAATTTGACGGCGCGTGCTGTAGCGTTAAGCCGCGTGCCGTGGCAAGTTGAACATGCTGCCTCCGTTACGTCATCTACTTCGGGCTCGGCAAAGCTTTGCTCGCGGCCTTTGTTATCGTCGTCTTGCACGCTGTCGTCAAAGGCTTTGCGCTGCTCTTTGGTCAGCTTCACGCCTGTGCCT
>JAYSWJ010000140.1:0-28631 GCA_043718065.1 Polaromonas sp. | reverse complement strand
CAGTGGAGCGCAGCAACGTTCGGTGTGCCTATGACAAACAATAAAGGGCCGCAGGTCCGTTTGGCATGGGCATACCGTGCGGTGCTGCGTGACCGCGAAGTGCCAAGACAGGCAAAAGACCAACGAACGAAACGGTGCTACATGACAGCGAAGTCCTAGGGCAGGAAAGAAGTTTTACCCAGCCCAATCGCACCCCACCGAAGCACAAATAGCTTGCGCTATAATTTCGTAACAATGAATGCCAACGTGTACATCACCCAAAGCACCCCAGCCACAGCGCTGGGCGTGAACGCGTTTATTGCTTCCACCAAAACGACAACCATTAAAGGCTAATTCAGCCCGGTTCGTCGCGCCCACCCCGGAGCTAGACGAGCCGGGGGATTAGTCAAACCTGATTAATTTTGAAAGGCGTAGAAAAAAATGCAAATTGGTAACCTAGTAGGCCTAGTGGGCTGGCGCGGTATGGTCGGCTCGGTGCTTATCGACCGCATGATTGCTGAGGGTGACTTTGGCTTGATTGAACCGATGTTCTTTTCTACCTCCAACGCAGGCGGCAAAGCCCCCGCGCAGGCTAAAAACGAAACGACGCTGAAAGACGCTTTCGACATCAACGCGCTGAAGAAATGCGACGTCATCGTCACCGCGCAAGGCGGCGACTACACCAGCGACGTGTACCCCAAGCTGCGCGCTGCGGGCTGGACGGGCCACTGGATTGATGCAGCGTCAACCCTGCGCATGAACGATGACGCAGTGATCATTTTGGACCCGGTCAACATGCCAGTGATCAAAAATGCTCTGCTAAAAGGCGGCAAAAACTGGATTGGCGGCAACTGCACCGTCAGCTGCATGCTGATGGGCGTGGGCGCGCTGTACAAAGCTGGTTTGGTCGAATGGATGAGCACCATGACCTACCAAGCAGCCTCGGGCGGCGGTGCACAGCACATGCGCGAGCTGCTCACGCAATATGGCTCGCTTAATGCTGAGGTTAAAAGCCTGCTGGACGACCCAAAGTCGGCGATTTTGGAGATTGACCGCCGTGTGACGGCTAAACAACGCGCGCTGAGTGGTGACGAAATAGCTAATTTTGGCGTGCCGCTGGGCGGCAGCATCATCCCGTGGATCGACAAAGATTTGGGGCTAGACCAACAGCAGTATGCAGACGGCTGGGGCGTGAGCAAAGAAGAGTGGAAGGGTGGCGTGGAGACCAACAAGATTTTGGGCCAAGGCGCTGGTTTTGGCACAGCGGCTACGCCAGTAGACGGCTTTTGCGTCCGCGTGGGCGCCATGCGCTGCCACAGCCAAGCGCTAACTTTTAAGCTGAAAAAAGACGTGCCTTTGGCTGATATTGAGGCCATGATTGCCGCCGACAATCAATGGGTCAAACTGATTCCCAACACGAAAGAAGCTACTTTGAGGGACCTAACGCCCGTGGCTGTAACCGGCACCATGACCATTCCGGTCGGCCGCATTCGAAAAATGGCGATGGGGCCAGAATTTGTGGGCGCTTTCACCATCGGCGACCAGCTGTTGTGGGGTGCGGCAGAGCCATTACGCCGGATGCTGCGTATATTGCTGGCAGATTAATCTACAACGATCTAACTTAAGTTAGCACTCGCAAACTTAAAGCTGTTTTGGCCTTAACGCTTCGTAACCGTGGGTTACAAGGCGTTGTCCAATGGCAACAAAGTATATGTGTAACCAGCGGCAAATAGCGGGTGTCAATACTTAAACGCTTATCTAGCTTGTCAAGCTAACATGTTGATGTTAACGTTGTTTTTCGCAAATTCATGTTGAGGCCTTTGTGCGAAACACACTAAAAAATTCACTTACTGAACCGACGTTTGGGCAAGTTTCAGGGACTGCTTCTTTGTCCAGCCGTTTTTCTAACTGGCGTACGCCTATGGCTGCGGCTGCCTTGGCGCTGATGCTTGGCTTGCCAGCGCTGGATGCCCACGCACTGGCATTAGGCAGGGTAAATGTGCTGTCCGCCATCGGCGAGCCACTGCGCGCCGAGATAGAAGTGCCCGATATCAATGCAGACGAAGCATCCAGCTTAAAAGCATTCATTGCTAACGGCGACGCTTTTCGGGCAGCAGGCCTGGAATACAACGCTGTGCTTAATGGTGCGCAACTCAGCTTGCAACGCCGTGCCAACGGCAGCGCTTACCTGCGCTTAACCAGTGACAAGCCTGTTAACGAGCCATTTGTAGACCTGATTTTAGAAACCAACTGGGCTACTGGCCGCATCGTGCGCGACTACACCTTGTTGTTTGACCCACCCAATCTGCGTGCGCAGTCTGCCCCCAGCGTCAACACTGCGCCATCCATCGGTTCGGCAGCGCCCAGCAGCAAAGCAGCACAACGTGCCAGCACGGCTGCGCCTGCGCGCGCGCCAGCACCTGCACGAGCGCCCCGCGCGGCACCCGCTCCAGCCGCGTCCGCTACCGCAGCGGCAACTGATGCCAAGTCTGGCAGCGTAACGGTCAAAGCTGGCAACACAGCCACCCAACTGGCGGCCCGCTACAAGCCTGAAGGTGTATCGCTAGACCAAATGCTGGTGGCGATGCTAAATATGAATCCCGATGCATTTATTGAAGGCAACATTAACCGCCTGAAAAAAGGTGCCGTGATCGACCTGCCCGCCACCACTGCAGCGGCCTCCAACGTGCCGCAAGACCAAGCACGTCAAACCATTACCGCACAGAGCAAAGATTTCAATGATTTTCGCCGTCGCCTAGCCCAAGGTGCGCCTGCGGCTGCGCCAACCGCAAGCCGCAAAGACTCTGGCACCGTGCACGCCACCGTAAAAGAGGGCAAGCCCACAGCAGCAGCCCCCGATAAATTGACTTTGTCTAAACCGTCTAGCGCAGCCAACGCTGCAAGTGCTGCAGGCAAAGTCACCAAAGAAGACGCTATTGCCAAAGATAAGCAAGCCAAAGACACTGCGGCGCGCACAGCCGAGCTGTCTAAAAATATTCAAGATTTAAATAAATTTGGCACGCCAACGGCAGCTGCGCCTAGTTTGGCGGCCTCTAGTGCTGCCACGCCTAGCGCCGCACCCACTGTAAAACCAGCCGCTGCAGCATCGGGTGCTACCCTGCCTAGCCTGCCTGTAGCCGTGAATGCACCATCAGTTAGCAGTACTACAGCAACTATAGCGGCGACCACTGCCACTGCTGCAGCCACCACTACTACGGCAGCGGCCGCCAGCACGGTTACGCTACCTGCCATTAGCGCTACCGTAGCCAGCACCAGCCCTACGGCTACTGTTACGGCTGTGGTCACACCGACCGAGCCCGTATCGGCACCCAAGCCTGTAGTCAAAGCCACCTTGCCCGCGCCTGAGCCGGGCTTTATGGCCAGCTTGCTGGACAACCCCTTTGCTTTGCCAGCAGCTGGCGGTTTGTTGGCGTTGCTCGCTGGGTTTGGCGTATACCGTATGCGCCAGCGCAAGAATTCAGGCCAAGTGGACAGCTCGTTCCTAGAAAGCCGGTTGCAACCTGACTCTTTCTTTGGCGCCTCGGGTGGTCAGCGTATTGACACCAACGATGCAGCCGGTGCCGTGACCGGCTCGTCCATGGTGTACTCGCCTAGCCAGCTTGATGCTGCGGGTGATGTTGACCCTGTGGCAGAAGCAGATGTTTACTTGGCATACGGACGCGATCTGCAAGCCGAGGAAATTCTCAAAGAAGCCATGCGCACAACACCCACACGCGTGGCTATTCATGCCAAGTTGATGGAGATTTACGCCAAACGCCGCGATGTCAAAGCTTTTGAAACAGTGGCCAACGAAGCCTTTGCCGTTACCAACGGCCAGGGCACCGAATGGGACGCAGCTGCAGCCCTAGGCCGCGAACTGGATCCTAGCAACCCGCTTTATCGGGGCGTAAATGAATCTAAAGGTGGTTCTGGCGCACTGTCGGCTGTAGGCGCCGTGGGCGCAGCAGGCGTAGCGGCTGGCATGGGCGCTTTTGCCAACAATACAGCGCCCCAAGCTATGCAAGCTTCCGTTGACGAGAACAATGTAGATTTTGATTTGGATCTGGATTTTTCATCGGGCGATGACTTAACAGAAGCACCCTTCATTGCCGATGCGTCGCACGCTACTACATCGCCGGTGCATGTGCAGTCTACGTCAGCCATGATGGCGCAGCCTGCGGCCCAGCCATCTGTTGACCTAACGTTTGATACGCCCAGCATGGCACCATCCAACGGTTTGCAGATGTCTAATTCCGATATGGCGTCTTTTGACAAAGGCTTGAACTTTACTGCCCCATCCATGGCGCCTAGTGCGTCGTTTGCTACTGCGCCTATGGCCATTAACACCAGCTCACCGTCATCGTCGATGAATGCTCTGGAGTTTGAACTGAGTGATATGTCATTAGATTTACCCGGTAAAGCACCCACCATGGCAGATGCCGAGTTGTCGGGCGATCCACTGGACACTAAATTGGCGTTGGCCCAGGAGTTCCGCGAGATTGGCGACAATGATGGTGCACGCGCGCTGGCGCAAGAGGTGGCCATGGAAGCCACTGGCGCACTGAAAGCCCGCGCACAACGCATGGTGGCGGACCTGAGCTAGTGCCACGCATCGCCCTGGGTTTAAGCTACGCTGGCCAAGGTTACTTTGGCTGGCAAAGCCAGCCCGGCGGCAACACTATCCAAGACAAACTTGAAGCCGCAATAGCGGCTTTTTGTGGCTTTTCCAAAGGGCAGCGTGTTGTTACGCTATGCGCAGGTCGCACCGACGCGGGCGTGCACGGTGCCATGCAAGTAGTGCATTTTGATACCCTGCTAGAGCGCGATATCTGGTCGTGGGTACGCGGCACCAACGCTAATTTGCCCCATGACATTGCGGTGCAATGGGCGCAAGAAATGCCCTCGACATTCCACAGCCGTGGCAGCGCTACAGGCCGCCGCTATGCCTATGTGCTGCTAGATTCTGCAGTACGGCCCAGCTTAGAGCTAGGCCGTGTGGGCTGGGTGCATCGCCCATTGTCTCTGCAACCTATGCAATCTGCAGCAGCGCACTTGGTAGGCGAACATGATTTTTCATCTTTCAGGGCCGTGCAGTGCCAGTCACTCAGCCCCATTAAAACGCTGCGTCACATCTACATCAGCCAGCGCGGGGCCTACTGGCGGTTCGAGTTTGAAGCCAATGCGTTCTTGCACCATATGATCCGCAACATCATGGGTAGCTTGATTACCGTAGGCCAAGGCACCCAGCCGCCAGAATGGATAGCCCACATACTGGCAGCGCAGCAACGTCAAGTGGCATCCCCTACTTTTTCGCCTGATGGTTTGTATTTTTTAGGGCCTGTGTACGATGCCCACTGGGGTTTGCCAGACCGAGTAGCCGCGTATGATTGGCTGCCATGACCTCCCGACGAACCCGAATTAAGATTTGCGGCCTAACCCGCGAAGAAGACATAGACGCTGCCGTGCACGCTGGTGCCGATGCTATAGGCTTTGTGCTGTACCCGCCCAGTCCACGCTATGTATCAGCCGACAGGGCAGCGCAGTTGTCGCGCCGTTTGCCGCCATTTGTCACACCTGTTTTGCTGTTTGTCAACGAAACTACTGCGAATATCATAGCTGCCCGAGCAGTCAATACGGGCGCTATATGCCAATTTCATGGTGATGAAACGCCCTCAGATTGCGAAAAAACTGGCTTCCCGTACTTGCGCGCCGCCAGAATCCCGTTAGATAGCGTAGAAGGCTTCGACTTGGTAAAATTCAGTCAAGATTATGCTGACGCCCAAGGTATCTTGGTTGATGCCCATGTAGACGGGTATGGTGGTGGTGGCAAAACATTTAACTGGAACGCAATAAATTGGTCACATCCTCAACTAAACGCAAGCTCTCGCCTCGTTTTGTCTGGTGGATTGACGCCTGCAAACGTGATCGATGGGATTTTGCAAGTGCGGCCTTGGGCCGTTGATGTCAGCTCGGGGGTGGAAGTAGATGCTCCCGGATTGAGCGGCCAAACGCTCAAGGGCATCAAAGACGCCGACAAAATCATTGCGTTTGTCCAAGCGGTACGCCGCGCAGATGAACAACTTGTTAAATCTTAAATTGAGGGGATTAGTTCAATCAGTATTGATTGTGCTACCCCATCCTAACCATCATGAATTACGCACAACCCGACGCCCGAGGACATTTCGGCAAATACGGCGGTAGTTTTGTTTCTGAGACACTGACGCACGCTATCAATGAACTGAAAGATGCCTACGCGCACTACCAAAAAGACCCTGAATTCATCCGTGAATTTAACTATGAGCTAGCGCATTTTGTAGGTCGCCCGTCGCCCATCTACCACGCAGCCCGCATGAGCCGCGAGATGGGTGGTGCGCAAATTTACCTGAAACGTGAAGACCTCAACCACACTGGCGCGCACAAAATCAACAACACCATAGGCCAAGCACTGCTGGCCAAACGCATGGGTAAGCCCCGCGTTATTGCCGAGACTGGTGCAGGCCAACACGGCGTAGCGACTGCTACCATCTGCGCCCGTTACGGCCTGGAATGCGTGGTGTACATGGGCAGCGTTGACGTGGCGCGCCAAAGCCCTAACGTATACCGAATGAAGCTATTAGGTGCCACCGTAGTGCCAGTGGAATCAGGCAGCAAGACGCTGAAGGACGCTCTTAATGAGGCCATGCGCGACTGGGTGGCTAATGTAGACAACACTTTCTACATTATTGGTACTGTGGCAGGCCCACATCCGTACCCTATGATGGTGCGAGATTTTCAAAGCGTGATTGGGCAAGAGTGCTTAACACAGATGCCGTTTTATTTAGGCCCCGACGAGCAGCCTGATGCGGTGATAGCTTGCGTTGGCGGCGGCAGCAATGCCATGGGTATTTTCTACCCCTACATTGCGCATGAAAAAACCCGTTTAATCGGCGTTGAAGCCGCTGGCGAGGGCTTAGACAGCGGCAAACACAGTGCGTCCATCACGCGCGGTAGCCCAGGCGTGCTGCACGGTAATCGTACCTATTTATTACAAGACGACAACGGCCAGATCACTGAAACGCATTCCATCAGCGCAGGCTTGGACTATCCAGGTGTCGGCCCCGAGCATGCTTGGTTGCACGATATAGGCCGCGCGGAATATGTTGGCATCACCGACAAAGAGGCGCTGGACGCCTTTCACTACCTATGCCGCACCGAAGGCATCATCCCAGCACTAGAGTCTAGCCACGCAATAGCGTACGCCATGAAAATGGCAAAGACCATGCGCAGCGACCAAAGTATTTTGGTAAATTTATCGGGCCGTGGGGACAAAGACATTGGCACCGTAGCAGATTTGAGCAATGCAGATTTCTTTTGCCGCCCATCGTGCAAAGGCCAGTCGGTCAAAGGTGGTGTTGAGCAAGTCATCAAATTGTCCAATGTGGGGGCCAACAAATCATGAGCCGCATTCAAGCTACTCTAGCCGCTTTGAAAGCACAAGGCCGCACGGCGCTGATTCCGTATGTAACGGCAGGCTTCCCCTATGCCAACATCACTCCAGACCTCATGCATGCGATGGTGGGTGCAGGCGCAGACATTATCGAGCTGGGTGTACCTTTCAGCGACCCGATGGCGGACGGTCCAGTGATTCAAAAAGCGGCCGAGAAGGCACTGTCGCTGGGCATCGGCACGTCGCAGGTGCTCAACATGGTCAAGGCGTTTCGCAGCAAAGACAAGACTACACCGGTCGTCTTAATGGGCTACGCTAACCCTATAGAACGCTACGACGGTAAAAATGGCATAGACGCGTTTGTACGCGATGCAGCGGCTGCAGGGGTAGACGGCGTGTTGGTAGTGGACTATCCGCCCGAAGAGTGCGAAGATTTTGCAAGTAAGTTGCGTGCACATCATATGGACTTGATTTTTCTGCTGGCACCTACGTCTACGCAGGAGCGTATGGCCTTGGTTGGGCGATTAGCCAGTGGATACGTGTATTACGTATCGCTTAAAGGCGTCACGGGCTCAGGTGCGCTGGACACTGATGCGGTTGCCTTAGCTATTCCACGCATCAAGCAGCATGTCAGCATACCTGTGGGCGTAGGTTTTGGTATCCGCGACGCAGCTACCGCTAAATCTGTGGGCGCAGTGAGCGATGCAGTAGTCATTGGCAGCAAAATCATTCAACTGATAGAAGACCAGCCCTACGAGAAGGTCACTGCAGTAGCCACAGATTTTCTGCGCAGTATTCGAGCGGCCCTAGACTCTTAGTCTTGCGCTAAACTCTTTTAATACAAGGAAATTTTTATGTCTTGGTTAGAAAAACTATTGCCCACTAAGATGGGTGCCACCACTACCGAACGTCACCAAGTTCCCGAGGGATTGTGGATCAAGTGCCCCAGCTGCGATACCGTGCTGTACAAGACTGATTTGGAGCAAAACCTTAATGTGTGCCCCAAATGCAACCACCACCATCGCATCGGAGCACGCGCGCGTTTAAACGGCCTGCTCGATGGGGAAGGCCGCTACGAAATTGGACAAGAAGTTATCCCCGTAGATGCGCTTAAGTTTAAAGACAGCCGCAAATACCCTGAGCGGCTTAGAGAAGCGCTAGAGAACACCGGCGAGACTGACGCGCTGATCGTGATGGGTGGCGCGATTAAAAGTATTGAAGTAGTGGTGGCTTGTTTTGAGTTCGACTTCATGGGTGGCTCCATGGGTTCGGTAGTAGGGGAGCGATTTGTACGCGGCGTAGAAACCGCTATCGCACAAAAAGTTCCGTTCATTTGCTTTACCGCAACGGGTGGCGCACGCATGCAAGAAGGTCTGCTGTCGCTCATGCAGATGGCTAAAACTAACGCTTCGTTAACGCGTTTGGCCAAAAAAAGCCTGCCATACATTAGCGTTCTCACCGATCCTACTATGGGTGGCGTGAGTGCAGGTTTTGCTTTTGTGGGCGATATCGTCATTGCAGAACCGAAGGCTTTAATTGGCTTTGCAGGACCTCGTGTGATTGAGAACACTGTGCGTGAAAAATTGCCTGAAGGTTTTCAGCGTGCAGAATTTTTGCTGCAAAAAGGCGCTGTTGACTTTATTTGTGACCGCCGTGAGTTAAGACAAAAACTAGCCACCAGCTTAGCCATGCTGCAACGTCAACCAGCTGACGCGGTAGCTTGATTTGAACTGCAGTTTTCTCAAAGTATTGCCATGGTCTTAAATTCTTTGCCTTTGTTTCCACTGGGCAGCGTACTTTATCCGCAGGGGCATTTGCCACTACGGATATTTGAGGTGCGCTATTTAGATATGATGAATAAAGTCATTCAAAATGATGCGCCCTTCGGTGTAGTGGCTTTGAAGCAAGGCATTGAGGTGCAGATACCGCAGGCTCAAGAGCTATTTGCTGATGTAGGCACTATTGCCACCGTAATCCATCACGAGTCTCCTCAACCCGGGCTTAAATTAGTCCACTGTGTTGGAGCGCAGCGCTATCGTATTTTGCGCCGCGAACGGTTAAAGCACGGCCTATGGATTGCCGACGTAGAACTTATTGAACCTGACATAGAGATTGCCCCGCCTGATGAACTTGCCTCTTGCGTAGTTGCCTTGCGCAATGTCATGGCTAAATTAGCAGGTGAGTCGTCTGAGGTAGACCTAAGGCTTGAAGATAACTGCTGGAACAGTTGCAGCTGGGTAGCCAATCGTTGGTGTGAGGTATTGCCCATGCCATTGCCACTTAAACAGAGAATGCTGGAGCTAGATAATCCCATTATTAGGCTCGAACTTATAAGCGACATTCTGGAAAAATTTGACCTTTTGTAGGCAACTTACTCATAAAATTTTGCGCCGCATTTTGAATGTGAAAAGACTATTAGATTTTCTTTTGGCTACAGGGCTGCTAATGCTATTCATGCTGCCTTTATGTGTGATCGCTTTGGCCATTAAATTCACATCGCCCGGTCCTGTTTTATATTGGTCTAACAGAGTGGGCCAAAAGAATCGAATTTTCAGTATGCCTAAATTCCGCAGTATGCTTTTGGGTACACCTGCGGTAGCTACTAATCTGCTACATAGACCTGAGCAATACTACTCACCCATTGGATCTTTTTTACGAAAAACCAGCTTAGACGAACTACCACAGCTTTGGTGCGTCTTGTTAGGGAACATGAGTTTTGTAGGGCCGCGTCCCGCGCTCTACAACCAAACCGATCTAATCGCCTTGCGCACTGCACACGGTATACACGAGCTGCTCCCAGGTATTACAGGTTGGGCGCAGATTAACGGACGGGATGAAATTTCAATGGTGCAGAAGGTGTCTTTTGATGCACACTACTTGCGAGAACACAGTATAGGTATGGACATTCAAATTTTGTGGCAAACATTAATGAAAGTCTTTCTTAGAGAAGGTGTATCACACTAACGTACCGGACAGCACAGCACCATGAAATTAGACTCCTCATTGCAACGCTACATCAGCACTTATGCAATATCGCTACCACGGTCAACTAAAAGATTTTTAGCTCTCACTCTAGACGTTTGCCTTTGCATCTTGACAGTATGGCTGTCCATTTGCTTGCGTTTTGAGGCTTGGGTGAAAATCGATGGTAACCAGTGGCTCCCCATACTTATTTCACCCATTTTGGCCATTCCTTTGTTCGTAGCGTTTGGTCTATACAAAGCAGTTTTCCGATTTGCTGGTCGCGAGGCTATTATGGCCATCACCCGAGCTGTCGGTATTTATGCAGTGATGTACAGCGCCATATTTACAGCTGTGGGTTTTGCAGATGTGCCCAGAACCATAGGTCTGCTGCAACCCGTGCTGCTGCTGATTGCTGTGATTGCCATGCGTCAGATGGCCAAAGAACTGCTGGGTGACCCTTACGCCACAAGGCAACAGAATCTGACCGAACGCGTCAAGGTGCTCATTTACGGCGCTGGCAATACAGGCGTATCTCTTGCTGAGTCACTAGCTAAAAATAACCAGACACAAGTACTGGGTTTTATTGATGACAACCCAAGTTTGCACAAAGGGCAAATTATGGGGCTTACCGTGTATGGTCCCAAAGACCTTTTAAGTACGGTTCAAAAGCTTCATATTCACGATGTGCTTTTGGCAATGCCCAATATACAAAGGAAGCGTCGTATAGATATATTGCGTCACCTCAGCATGGCGCATGTTGCTGTGAGAACAGTACCCAGTTTGTCTAATATAGCGCAAGGAAAGATCAGCGAAGCAGATCTGCAAGAACTTGATATTGAAGACTTACTTGGACGTGATCGGGTGGCTCCAGATCAAGAGTTACTGGCGAAAAATATCACCAATAAAGTAGTTCTTGTAACGGGTGCCGGCGGCTCGATTGGATCAGAGTTGTGCAGACAAATTTTGCATAACCGGCCTAGTAAGCTGGTTCTTGTTGAACTCAATGAATTTGCGCTCTACACCATTTTGGAAGAGCTTAACTCAGATAAGTTAAAAGGAACAACTGAAATTTTCCCAATTCTGGCATCAGTAGAAAACAGAGATTTCATACGGAAAGTAATCCAATCGTGGCGACCGCACACTATCTACCACGCAGCTGCCTACAAGCACGTACCACTAGTGGAGAGCAATCCAATTGCAGGTATGCGCAATAACATTTTGGGTACACTGCATGTTGCACAAAGCGCATTAGATTTCGGGATCAGCAATATGGTGCTCATCAGTACAGACAAAGCTGTGCGGCCCACCAACGTCATGGGAGCCACTAAACGAATCGCAGAAATGGTCTTGCAAGGTTTAGCTGAAGTAGCCCAACAGCAAGGCAAGCACACCCGAATGTCTATGGTGCGTTTTGGTAATGTGCTAGGTTCTTCGGGATCCGTCGTACCAAAATTCAGAGAGCAAATTAAGCAAGGCGGCCCTATCACGCTGACGCACCCTGATATAACTCGCTATTTCATGACGATTTCCGAAGCAGCACAACTAGTGATACAGGCTGGAGCTATGACAGCCGACTCTACCGGTCATGCAGATGTATTCTTGCTGGAGATGGGGCAACCCGTCCGAATCATAGACTTGGCAAAAAGCATGGTGCAACTGTCAGGACTGACTGTTCGCGACGCAGCACACCCGGATGGAGACATTGCTATTGAAATGGTAGGCTTGCGCCCTGGTGAAAAGCTCTATGAAGAATTACTGATTGGAAATCATCCACAACCAACGACCCATGCCAAGATTTTTTATGCCAAGGAAGATTTCTTGCAATGGGCTGAGCTATCACAACAACTCCAGACGTTAAATCAACAAGATGTGCTGACGACTGTTATTGAGATCAAAGCATTTTTAAAAAATCTAGTATCTGACTATCAACCTGAAGCGGCACATTGATGCGCGCTTGTATTAACGTAGTTTAAAAAATGATAATTGTTCGCATCATGGGCGGGTTGGGCAACCAAATGTTCCAGTTTTCTGCAGGATATGCACTGGCCAGCAAACGACGAGTACCTCTGGTTTTAGATATTTCAAGCTATCAAAATTATGGCCTTCACCATGGTTTTGAACTGGCTCGAATTTTCAACACGGACATACGAATCGCGAAGCTGTCTGATGTTAAGTCAGTGATAGGCTGGCAAGGGAACACTTATGCTTACAGACCATTGAGAAATAAGTATTTATCAAGTATTCGACATAGTCGATGGATTGTGGAGCCGCATCTGCATTCTTGGCCTGATTTCTTCAATACACCTGATGATTGCTACCTTGATGGCTACTGGCAGTCAGAACACTACTTTGCAAACATCCAAACGGAGATCAAGAAGATATTCACCTTTTCAGCACCATTGACAGGCCAGAATATTCAAGCTGCTGAGATCATCAAAGATACAAATGCAGTTTGTCTTCATGTTCGTAGAGGGGATTATGCTAACAACCCCAAGACGCTAGCGTTTCTCGGTTTGTGCTCACTGGGCTACTATGAGAATGCTATAAAGCACGTCTGGGAGCATGTAGCTAATCCCACATTTTTTGTTTTTTCTGACGACATCGATTGGTGCAAGAGCGCCTTAAATTTACCGTCTACTAGTCAGTACATTAGCCACAATGGAGGCTATCACAGCTACTTAGATATGCAATTGATGAGTTTATGCACACATCATATTATCTCGAACAGTACATTCAGCTGGTGGGGAGCATGGTTATCTGACAGCACTGATGCAATTAAAATTGCGCCAACCCCTTGGTTCAGTCAGCGCGATGTGAGTGACAACTCTATGGTGCCAGACAGCTGGTTCAAATTGCCAAAATAACCATGCAACCTCAATTGAATTCTTCGCGCAAGGTATCCGTTATCCTGCCCGTGTTCAATGGCGGTAGCCACCTATTGCCAGCAGTCCGATCTATTTTGAACCAAAGCTATCAGAGCTGGGAAATTATTTTAATGGATGATGGATCAACGGATGATGCTGTTGCAGGCGTGCGCTCTTTGAACGATTCAAGAATTAAAATTTTCCAAGATGGCTTTAATAGAGGACTGGCTGCACGTTTAAATGAAGCTGTTGATTTGGCCACGGGTTACTACATTGCCCGGATGGATGCAGATGACTTGTGTTTCCCGGAGCGATTTGAAAAGCAGGTGAGTTTTCTGCAAGCGCATGAAGAAGTTGATTTGCTATCAACTAAAGTTATTGTTTTCAAATCGCACACCAATGTCGTGTTGGGGTGTCTTCCTCACAAAGAGCATCATGCCGAAATTGTCCACCACCCTTGGCGCGGTATGTATATGCCCCACCCCACATGGATGGGGCGGGCTGTTTGGTTTCGCGCCCATAGATATGCCTACCCCGAAGTAATACGTGCTGAAGACCAAGAGCTATTGCTACGTGCTCATCCCACTGCAAATTACCACTCATTGGATGATGTTTTGCTAGCCTATCGACAAGGGGACTTCAATCTATCGAAAACATTGATCGCTAGACAATCTTTGCTACGTGCTCAGCTAGCCCTATTTTCAGCTAGACAGCAGTGGGGCAATTGGGCACTAGCTGTGTATGCAACCTTGGCAAAAATAGGAGTTGACTTGCTAGCCGCTGTACCGCGTTGGAGTTGGTTTTACTTCAAACGTATGAGCGTGCCATATGATGCAAACTATTCAGAGCAATTTGCCATACTAAGCAAACGGACAGGTAATTCTTCATGAGTCATGCATCAAGCGTTAGACCGAAAATATGCATAGTGTGCGCAACGCCTATCATGGTTCACTTTTTTCTCAAGGATCACATTCGTAACCTAGCACAATTTGCGGATATCACTTTGCTTACTAATCTTGAAACTAAAGCCTACACGCCTCCTCTCGATTTACCTATTCGTATCGTTTCAATCCGAATAGAACGAAAAATTGATTTAATTCGCGATGTCAAGGCGCTCTATCATTTAACAAAACATCTGCGTACTACCCACTATGATTTGTTGTGGGCTGTGGGGCCCAAAAGTGGGCTACTGGGCATGATTGCCGCTTACCTTGCGAAAGTTAAAGTCAGAGTTTTTATCTTTTTAGGTGAAGTATGGGCGTCGCAAAAAGGATTGAAAAAGCTCTTTCTCAAAACACTAGATCGACTTACTGCTACTTTAGCAACGCACTTACTAGCTGCGAGCCAATCTGAGCGTGCGCATCTTATCGCTGAGAAGGTCACGCTGGCAGATAAAATTATTGTCTTAGGCAAAGGCTCTATCAGTGGTGTTGACACTAAGCGCTACAAGCCCAGCGCTGAAAAACGTGCGCAAATACGCGCAAAACACGGCATACCAGAGAATGCTGTTTTAGCTTTGTATTTAGGCCGTGTTAACACCGAGAAGGGTGTTGTAGATCTGGCCCATGCCTTTGCAGCGGCAAGCATTCAATGCCCACAACTTTGGCTACTTATTGCCGGTCCAGATGAAGGTAATTTAGCGCCGCAAATCAAAGATATTTTTGACAGTGCAACCAAAAATTACCGCATTACAGGCTTTGTAGAAAACCCAGAAGATTACTTCCCCGCAGCAGATTTTTTATGCCTGCCCAGCTATCGCGAAGGCTTTGGAATGGTGACGATCGAGGCAGCAGCCGTCTCAATTCCGACCATAGGCTCTCGAATTTATGGCATATCAGATGCCATCATCGACAATGAAACAGGACTTCTGGTAGAGCTTGGTAATATTAAAGATTGGACGGGAGCACTGGTTAAGCTGTCTAATTCGAATGAACTACGCGAACAGCTAGGACGCAAAGCTATGCAAATGGCAAGACGGGATTATGAAGGGGAGAAAGTCGTTGCACTTTATACAAATTACTTTAGGTCGCTAAGCCGCGAAAAAAAATTATTTACAAACGCGTAGCCCATTGGGCCTGCCATTTTTCTGCGTCAACAAAGATACTGTTAATATAAGTATCTGCATACAGGATATAACCTCTATCAAGCATTAATTTGACAATATGTGTGATTTTTTTGGGTTCATTCAAAACGTCATAACTTA
The DNA here is from genome assembly GCA_043718065.1 of Polaromonas sp. Classification (GTDB taxonomy): domain Bacteria; phylum Pseudomonadota; class Gammaproteobacteria; order Burkholderiales; family Burkholderiaceae_C; genus JAAFIP01. The sequence continues at coordinate 13,195 of JAYSWJ010000140.1, read as the reverse complement.
GCGTCTCAACGCAGATGCATACCGGACGATGTTTACCCCAATCAATCGTCTCCAATACAGCTTGATCTAGACCTTCTATATCTATATTTAGAAAATCCACATCTCCTGCAAGCTCAAGAACCGTATTAACATTTTCCAGCTTCACTGATACGGTATCTGCGAGTGTGTGCCCCATAACAACACAACGCTCCATTTCTGAGCGCGAAAAAGTATTCAACGTTGATGGATTAAGTATAAAAAATGGCGCTTTTTCGGCACCAGAAAAATGGATGCCAACCTGCAGAACTTTATCTCAAGGTCGTCTTCTCTTTAGCAACGATGCAAACCGAGGATCTGGTTCAACCAAGCAGCCGCGCCCACCTTGTTGTTATAGCAATGCGGTGTTGGACAAGTAAAACGGGTGGTTAGCACCTATATCTAAATAAATTTTAGGACGACTACCAAGAAGCATGTTCAATACAAACGCGACAAGTAAATCTTCTCCACATTGAGAATATGATTTCTTTTGAAACATAAAGGCTGACGCTTTGGCACACAGCTTGTCTTTGGTTTCATCTGAGAAGTTTTTTTATAAAGGCTCTCATGGCGAATTTATGCGTTTAACGGAAATGCAATGCCAACCTAAACAAGCAACATCTTCAGCAGGTTTAGATTTTCCGCGTAGAAAAAAATATGAAAGCAACGTCGCTGCAGCTAAGTAAGCGAGTGGCCAACACCAGTCGCCATACAGTCGAGCCATTCTAGGGAATCGCAAGATTTCTTGCTTCAAATAAGAAAACCAGCCACCGTTAGCAGTTAATTCTGTAAGGTCAAAATTTCTTATAGGTAAATGGTGTTCGTACCAATAACGGCTAAAACCAGTAGCATAGTGGTAAGGCGCAAAATGCACAAATGATGCGAACGGAGCTGTTAATATCAGCGTGCCTCCAGGTTTCAGCAGGCGTGTAAACTCATCAAGTGCTTTTAGAGGATCAGGCAGATGTTCAAAGACCTCACTGCACAAAATTGCATCGAATGCAGCATCTGGTTCTGGAATATTGACTATGTCGCAAACAATATCTATATTGCTAGTATCCCAAGCTCCAACTTGAAGGCCTTGGGTATTACCGGTGCCTTTATATTGACATACATCTTGGGAAACGTAATCAAGATGTTGGCACCATTTTTTATTCTGCAATTCTCCGGCACCCGCATCTAGCAAGCGGTGCCCCGCAGGCACTTCTGCTAAGGCTTTCTTTAGCCATTCTTGACGGAATTCTTCATTCTCATTTGCGCCAACTATTTTTTTAAGTAAGTTCCTCACCACGTGATCCTTATTGCTTTTTAAAGGTGAAAAAACCTAAGCTATAACTTTTTTTACTCAACATCTCAATGTCAGATAAAAAAGCTTCTGACTCAGTTAATCCATTGTCTTGAGTGAACCAAGCGAATCCTGTTAGCGAACAGCCATGAGACTGCGCTACTTGCAATAATAATCTTGGGTCAAAAACGCGATGTGCATTGAACTCTACCCGCTCTTGACCTATCGGAATTGCTAAGTAAAAAGTGCCTCCTGTTTTCAGTAGCGCTGTCATATTAGCCAAACCTTTTGCATAACCCTGTGGATCAATTGGATCGCCATATCTGCCCAATCCAAAATGCTCAAGTGCGTGCAAGCACGACAACGAATCACACTGTGCATTTAATGAAAACGTCTTCGCCATAAGATCGGCTTGCTTAAAAGTGACACCTGGGATTTTCGAGGTTATTGGGCGAATATCTATCACCTCAATGTCTCTAAAGCTTGCAACATGAGCAACAAAACCGTCTATACGCGAGCCTACGTCGATATGTGTTGTTGGATTTTCTAAATAGATTTTGCGGGCTACATACAGGTCTTGCCAGAAGTATTCGTTTTTTGTCGTGCCACTTTCTTCGTACCAATCGTGAAGGCAGGGGAAAAAGTTGATGCGTCCATCATATTGACGGTTGAATTCAATCCAATTTAAAACGTACCTCGGCACGCCTCGCATTGAACGGAATAATTTGCGTGGGTCTAAGCCGAATTGATAACTCAATATCCAGTAAAGCCGTTTGGCGATTTCTTTCATACTATTTCCGTTTTAACCATTCAAGACTTATCAAGAAACCGATAAAGTTCATGATAAACCAGCCAACTGCAGCACCGCCAATGCCATAGCTTGCTATAAAAGCAGGGATAAGTACCACAGATAAAATCAACGAGGTCGCATTGACCCAAAAAATCCGATGTGTATTTTCTTTGGCAATCCAGTTTATATAACCAATATTGTAGAAAGCATTAAGCGCGGTACCAATTAAAAGAATACCCAATATTGAATGAATAACGTTGAGTGCAGCCTTATCTTTTAACCAAACACCAAGAAGCCATTGACCGGCGAATAAATACACACACACTCCGAGAAGCACTAATACCGTAATTAGTTTAAATAATTTTTTGTTAAATACCCATAATGCTTCAGAACTGTTTCTCAAATTAATAACTCTTGGCAGTGCCGCTTGAATGATAGGATAAATAAGTTGTAGTACACCACCGGCTACTATTGATGCCACGGTGTAATAGCCAAATTGCTCGATGCTGGCCATTCGGCTTAATGCTATTTTGTCAATCTGAACTGTTATAGCGCCCAGCAGGGTAGCGCCCAACATGGCAGCGGTTAGTCTCCACGTGGGTAGTAATTCTTCAATACTCCAGTGAAGTTCTTTTCGCTGTATTTGAACTAACTTCCAAGCGAACACAGCGCGCGCAGCTGTTTCAAGCAGACCCACCGCAACATGCCAGACTAAATACGCTGTTAGCGTTTGGTAGTGCATTACAAGCAGTACGCTACCAACATGCCTAACAACCGCAGATACAAAAGTTATGCTGTTCAGACTTATTTGTGATTGCGAACCGAGTAGAAGGCTTTTGTAAACTGAACCTGGAAATTGAACTATAAAAATAATAGCAGCGCCTAAAACTGCCTGCTGCCCCAAGTAAAGTGGCAATTTATTCAGATTCAACCAATGTGTAGCAATTAAATTAGAAAATAGTACCAGCACGAGCCCAGCTGTTATCGCGAACAACCAGTAAATTCGCTCGAACCCATACAACAGATAAGCTGCACTGCGTTGTTGTGCAGCTAAAGGGCCAAAACGTATCGCTACTTCACGTACCAACGCTTGACTCAGCCCCGCATCGAGCAGACCTAAAATCATTTGAATCAGGATGACAAAACTAATAAGGCCAAACTGAGGCGCGCCTAATATTGATAAATAGTAGGGCATCGCCAATAATGGCCCCGCTACAACAGCAGCAGCGCCGAAATAGTTCGCAATGATATTGCGGCGCAGCGACATGGCTTACGCAGCAGCACGTAAGTTGTTTTGCAAGAACGCTTCATAAGCAGTCTTGATGCCGTCCGCCAGTGGAACAGTTTGACTCCATCCTAGAGCTGATAGTTTAGAGACATCCAGTCGTTTTTGCATAGTACCGTCAGGCTTAGTGCGGTCATGAACGAATGCTCCTGCATAACCAACCTCTTGGGCAATTACATTGGCTAACTCGGCAATGCTGATATCTGAGCCGCAGCCGATATTTATAACAGGGCAGATCGAGGGTGAAGTTAAAGAAGCATATTTTTGGTCGTCTAAAAATGCTAAAAAGATAAGGGCTCTGGCCAGATCGTCAGAGTATAAGAACTCTCTTCTTGGGGTGCCGCTACCCCATAAGTTGACCTCATTTGAGCCAGCTAGTTTTGCCTCATGCATTTTTCTGATTAATGCTGGCAGTACGTGAGCAGTCTCAAGATCGTAGTTATCACCTGGCCCGTACAGGTTAGTGGGCATGGCCGCAAGCCACTTCGTCTTATGTTGGCGGTTATACGACCAGCTCATTTCTACACCTGCAATTTTGGCAAGTGCATAAGGACGATTTGTGGGCTCTAACGGCCCGGTCAGTAGATATTCTTCTTTGATAGGTTGTGGACAATCTTTGGGGTAAATACAAGAGCTGCCTAAAAATATAAGCCTATCAACACCAACTTGGTATGCCGCCTGAAAAACGTTAGTTTGAATGCAAATATTTTGCATCAAAAAATCTACCGGAAACATATTATTCGCGTGAATACCGCCCACCTTAGCAGCAGCTAAAAACACGACTTGAGGTTTTTCTTGTTTGAAGAAATTATGGGTTGCCGCAGCATCTAGCAAGTCTAGTTGCTTATGGGTGCGCGTCACAATGTTGGTAAAACCTTGCAGTATCAGTTCTCGCACAATCGCACTGCCCGCAAGCCCATGGTGCCCAGCAACGTAAATTTTGATATTTTTTTCCATGCTACTCGTGAGAACTAAAAAGTGCATAGCCATGCTTTTTAATCAACTCATCGCGTTCAGCAATTTTAAAATCCTCTCGCACCATTTCAACCACCAACTCTTTAAACGTGGTTTTAGGTACCCAGCCTAGCTTATTTTTTGCTTTGCTAGCGTCACCCAACAAAGTTTCTACCTCAGTGGGCCTAAAGTAACGTGGGTCTATGCTGACGATGCATTTGCCTGCTGCGTTATAGCCTTTTTCGTCTACGCCTGTGCCGCGCCAAGTAATTGGCATGGTCAACTCGGCTGCGGCTGCGTTGACGAAATCTCTCACACTGTATTGGGTACCGGTTGCGATAACGAAATCTTCGGGTTGGTCTTGCTGCAACATCAACCACATCATTTCTACATAGTCGCGGGCGTGGCCCCAGTCGCGCAGGGCGTCCATATTGCCAAGGTACAAGCATTCTTGCAAACCTAGCTTTACGCGCGCTAAGGCGCGGGTAATCTTGCGCGTGACAAAGGTCTCTCCGCGGACGGGGGACTCATGGTTAAACAGTATGCCGTTGCAGGCATACATGCCATAGGCTTCGCGGTAGTTGACCGTGATCCAATAAGCGTACAGCTTGGCTACTGCATACGGGCTGCGCGGATAAAACGGTGTGGTCTCTTTTTGCGGCGTCTCTTGTACTAGGCCATATAGTTCGGAGGTTGATGCTTGGTAAAACCGTGTCTTTTTTTGCAGCCCTAGGATTCGCATGGCTTCTAGCACGCGCAGGGGGCCTAAGGCATCAGAGTTTGCCGTGTATTCAGGCTCTTCAAAAGACACGGCTACATGGCTTTGTGCGGCTAGGTTGTAAATTTCATCGGGCTGCACTTTTTGGATAATCTGTGTCAAGCTGGATGAATCGGTCATGTCGCCGTGGTGCAGAAAAAAAGGCTTGCCGTGCTCGTGCATGTCGTGGAACAAGTGGTCGATACGGGCTGTGTTAAATAGCGACGTGCGGCGTTTAATGCCGTGCACTTCGTAGCCTTTGTTCAATAAAAAATCAGCTAGGTAGGCACCGTCTTGGCCAGTGACGCCGGTAATGAGCGCTGTTTTTTTAATCTCTGCCATGGGTATCTTTCATACGTTCGATATCGTCCTCGGCCAGATAAGCGCCCGAGCGCACTTCGATAATCTCAAGTTCATCATTACCTGCGTTGCTAAGCTGGTGGGCCTGGCCTATCTGAATAGTCATTGACTGGTTCTCGCAAAGGACGATAACCTCATTATCGCGGGTTACTTGTGCTGTACCTTTAATCACCACCCAATGCTCTGCCCGTTGGTGGTGCACCTGCATGCTGAGGCTGCAGCCGGGTTTAACCAGCACGCGCTTGACTTCAAAGTGTGCACCTTGGTCCAAGGTGTCTGACCAGCCCCAAGGTCTGGTCACTTTGCGGTGCAGTACCGATTCTGTATGGTCTAGCGCTTCTAGCTGCTCTACCACCTGCTTCATATTTTCAACCTGATCTCGGTGCGCTATAAGTACCGCATCTACGGTATCTACTATTACGGCGTCTTGTATGCCTAATGTCACCACGGTTCTGTGTGGCGCATGAATGTAGGTGTTGCCCGTGTTTATCGCCACGCCTTTGCCCACAATGCGGTTGCCAGATGCGTCGGGCGCTGTCAACTGTGCTACGGCGTCCCAGCTGCCCACATCGCTCCATCGGCCCGCAAACGGCACCACCGCCACTTGGGGGTGCTGCTCTAGTACGGCGTAGTCGATACTCTGGCTGCGGGTGGCGATAAAGCTGTGCGGCTCGGGCCGTACAAAGCTATGTTGGCCCATTTTTTCATACTGCGCGCCTTGTTGCGCGGCGCGGCAGCTTTGCAAAATGTCAGGCGCGTAGTTTGCAAACGCGTCAATTAGCACGCTAGGCTTGACTAAAAAAATACCTGCATTCCACAGCACATCGTCTTGCAGCAACATTTTTTGTGCTGCAGCCAAGGCTGGTTTTTCAATAAACTTTTGAACGTCAAAAGTGCCATCTCCACGCGCAGCACCTTTGGCTATATAGCCATAGCCAGTACTGGGAAATGTGGGCACCACACCAAAAGTGACGATGGCCCCAGCATTGGCCGCAGGTACTCCACTTTTGACCATTGCTGCAAAACCTTGCGCATCAGGTATGTGGTGGTCGGCGGGGCAAAAAAGTAGCAGTTCGTCAGCTGGCGCGCCCAGCGCCGCCATCAGCATGGCAGCAGCGGTACCTCTACCAGTGGGCTCCAATATGACAGTGCCAGTGACTTGGGCAGCGTCCATCGCCTCTACTACTAAAAAGCGGTGCTCTTCGGCGCTAATGCACACTGCCTGCTGGCTTAGCAGCGCCGCGCGGTCCAGCGTGGTTTGCAACAGGCTTTTATCGCCGATTAAAGGGGCAAATTGCTTGGGTAGGCTTCTGCGGCTGAGTGGCCACAGCCTGGTGCCCGCGCCGCCACAGAGAATAACAGGGGTGATCATTGATCTAGATTCTACTTGCGCCGCGTGCTGGGCCAAGGCGTCTGACAGCCTATTGAGAGTTAAACCGTTGCGGCTAATGTCATACTTACAAACATGAAGATATTAATCACAGGTGCCTCTGGCTTTGTAGGGGCGGCTGCAGCCTGCACGTTTGATGCCAAAGGCTGGGACGTTGTGGCGCAGTCGCGCCAGCCGGGCCGCACCACACCAGCCAACCCGGGCATACAACACGTTACCGCTCTGCTGGCCGACCCTGCCGCGCTGGCAATGCACCTGCGCGGCACACAGGCCGTGCTGCACACTGCCGCGCGGGTGCACCAGGTTAGCGACAGCGCAAGCAACCCACTGCAGCTGTACCGCCAGGTTAATAGCGAACAAACGTTGGCTTTGGCCCTTTTGGCTGCCCAGCAAGGCGTAAAACGCTTTGTGTTTTTAAGCTCGGTCAAAGTTAACGGGGAATGGTCTGCACCAGGGCAGCCTTTAACGGCTGACGGCCCTACCCAACCCACCGAACCCTACGGCATTAGCAAATGCGAGGCCGAGGCAGGCCTGCGGGCCATGGCGCTGCAAACGGGTATGGAAGTGGTGATCGTCCGCCCGCCTTTGGTCTACGGCCCTGGCGTAAAAGCCAACTTTTTAACCATGATGCAGTGGCTGCAACGCGGCATCCCCTTGCCACTAGGCGCTATACATAACCAACGCAGCTTAATAGGGCTGGGTAATTTGGTGGATTTACTAGAAAAGTGCTGCATGCACCCTGCTGCGGCCAACCAAAATTTTTTAGCCAGCGATGGGCAAGATGTGTCCATCACCGAGCTTTTATACGCGCTGGCGCACGCGCTCAAGGTCAAACCGCGCTTGATTCCACTGCCGCAATGGATGCTAGAGGGCACTTTGTCGCTGCTGGGGCGCAAGGGCATGGCGCAACGTTTGTGTGGCAATTTGGCGGTGGATATTGAAAAAACCCGCACCTTGCTGGACTGGACGCCGCCTTATTCACTGGCACAAGGCTTAGAAGCCACTGCGGCCCATTATTTGGCAACTAGGCAACGCTAAAGGATCAGTGCTGCGCCCCAGAAGCGCTAGCCACTTAAAATAGAGGTTTTGGGCATATTCTGCCCCCCGGTAAGTATCTGTAGGCCTGCACTGCGAGCCCCTAGTTACTGCCCCATTTTGACCACATGACTGCACCAGCGCGCTTTATGAACACCACTGCCCAACCTGCTTCCGCCTCAGCCCCTGCGCCCGCCCCGGCCCCAGAACCTCAAGACGAAAACAAGCTGATTGCTGAGCGCCGCGGCAAGCTACAGGCTATTCGTGCTGTGCAGACCGCAGGCGGGCCGGTGGCTTTTCCAAACGACTTTAAACCTGCAGACACTGCAGCTGCATTGCACGCCAAATACGGCAGCATCGACATGCCGGGCAGCGACGATGCAGCCCAGAGCGCCTGCGTAGCGGGCCGCATGATGCTCAAACGCGTGATGGGCAAGGCCAGTTTTGCCACGGTGCAAGACGGCTCTGCAGGCCTGGGCACCCACCGCATACAACTGTACGTGAGCAAAGACGCCATTGGCGAAGAAGCTTACGAGGCGTTTAAGCACTGGGATTTGGGCGACATTATAGGTGCTGAAGGTAAGCTGTTTAAAACCAAAACCGGCGAACTCACCATCAAAGTCACCTCCATCCGGCTGCTGACCAAAAGCCTGCGCCCGCTACCCGATAAATTCCACGGCATTGCCGACCTAGAGGTGAAATACCGCCAGCGCTATGTCGATTTGATTACCGATGAGGTGGCACGCGAGCGCTTTCGCGCACGAAGCAAAGCCGTCACGTCGATGCGCAACTTTATGGTGGACCACGGCTTTTTAGAGGTGGAAACACCCATGCTGCACCCCATACCCGGTGGCGCTAACGCCAAACCGTTTAGCACGCACCACAACGCGCTAGACCAAGAAATGTTCTTGCGCATCGCGCCCGAGTTGTACTTAAAGCGCTTGGTGGTGGGCGGCTTTGACCGCGTGTTTGAGATCAACCGCAACTTTCGTAACGAAGGTATCAGCGTGCGGCACAACCCTGAATTTACGATGATGGAGTTCTACGCCGCGTACTGGAACTACCAAGACCTGATGCAGTACACCGAGGCATTGATTCGCGATGTGGCGATGAAGGCCACAGGCAGCTTGCAGCTTACCTATAGTGGCCAACCGGTAGATTTGGCGCAACCATTTGAGCGTTTGTCCATCCGCGATGCCATCGTTAAATATACCGATGCTAGCCAACAGTTACCAGACAACACAGGCGTTGCGGTTGACAACAAAGAATGGCTCACCAACGCCCTGCGCAAGCTGGGGCATAAAGAAGACGCTAGCAAATTAGCAGCACGTAGCCTGGCGTCGCTGCAGGTACTGTACTTTGAGGAAACTGTTGAAGACAAGCTGTGGCAGCCCACATTTATCTGCGAGCACCCTACCGAGATTTCGCCATTGGCACGTGCTAACGACAACAATCCTGAGATTACCGAACGCTTTGAGCTGTACATTACGGGCCGTGAATTTGGCAATGGATTTAGTGAGCTAAACGACGCTGAAGAACAAGCCGCGCGCTTTGCCGCGCAAGTTAACGCTAAAGACGGCGGTGACGATGAGGCCATGTACCACGACCACGACTTTGTCCGCGCGCTGGAATACGGCATGCCGCCCACCGGCGGCTGCGGCATTGGCATTGACCGCCTGATGATGCTGCTGACCGACAGCCCCAGCATCCGCGATATTATTTTGTTCCCTGCGTTAAAGCGCGAGGTTTGAAGGGAGCTGGTTCTATGACCCTGCACATCGACATCGCCAGCGACATCGTCTGCCCTTGGTGCTATATCGGCAAACGCCACCTAGAGCAGGCGCTAGAGCTGTTTGCCGACGAATACCCGAATGCTGATACGCCCACCATCGCCTGGCTGCCGTTTCAGCTTAACCCCGACATGCCGATGCAAGGTATGTCGCGGGATGAATACGTAGAACGCAAATTTGGCCGCCCCGCGCACGAGGTATACGAGCGGGTGCGCACCGCGGGCGAGGCGGTTAATTTGCCGTTTGCATTCGACAGCATCGAGCGCCAGCCTAACACCAGCAAAGCGCATGCTTTGGTTGAGCTGGCAGCGCAGTACGATTTGCAATCGCAAGTTAAAGAGGCTTTGATGCACGCCTACTTTTGCGACGGCGCAGACCTGACCGACGACGCCGAGCTGGGCAGCATCGCCACCCGCTGCGGCCTGCCTGTGCAAGCGGTTATTGCCCAGTTGCAAAACCCGGCGGCATTGGCGCGTGTAGCCCAGCAAGATGCGCGCCTGCGCGAGCTGGGCATTACCGGGGTGCCGTTTTTTATCTTTAACCAAAAAATAGTTTTGTCAGGCGCGCAGCCGCCCGAGGCGCTGCTAGAGGCCATGGTGCAAGCACTGGACTAATCGCGCAATCATGCCTAAACACCCGTTTTAGCATGTATTTTTTATAACAAATCGGCTGTTCAGGCCGTAGAACCTGCTCAACCAGCTATGAAATTAATAGTAAACGGTATCACATTAGAAGTAGAAGACACGGGCGGCGCAGGCACGCCGGTGCTGCTGATTATGGGCTTGGGCATGCAGCTTACCGCCTGGCCGCCCGCGATGGTGCAAGGCTTGGCCGACGCTGGCTACCGCGTGATTCGGTTTGATAACCGCGACATTGGCCTGTCCCAGCACTTTGACCATTTGCGTGCGCCTAACTTGGTGTTAGCCGCCATTAAGCACCGCCTAGGCATTGCCATTAAGCCGCCTTACAGCCTGCAAGACATGGCCACAGATGCACTGGGCGTGCTAGATGCGCTGGGCATCGCACAAGCCCACATCGTCGGCGCGTCGATGGGCGGCATGATCGCCCAACGTGTAGCCTTAACCGCCCCACAACGCACCATTAGCCTCACCAGCATCATGAGCACCAGCGGCGCACGCGGCCTGCCGCAGCCCAAGCCCCATGTCATGCGTGCACTGATGTCGCGCCCTAAAGCTAACGACACCCCTGCCCTCATAGCCCACGCTGTGCGTTTGTTCAACATCATCGGCAGCCCCGGCTTCCCCACCGACCCGCGCATGATGCACGACCGCGTAGCCGCCAGTCTGGCCCGCAGCAACCACCCCGCAGGATCAATGCGCCAGATGGTAGCCATTGCTGCCGACAGCACCCGTGCTGACCAGTTGCGCAACCTGCGCAGCCCTACGCTGGTGCTGCACGGCAAGGTAGACCCGCTGGTGCCCTACGCCTGCGGCGAAGACATGGCCCGCCGCATACCCGGCGCGCAGCTGGTGGGTATTGACGGTATGGGGCACGACCTGGCACCCGGCGTGATTGCCGCGCTGCTGCCGCATATGCTGCCCTTTTTAGCAGAGCACCTCCCTACTTAAAGTAAGGCTAGAACCAACTTATGCCAACGCCTACCAATCTCCCCGAGCAATCCCAGCTTGGCAAAAGCAGTGCCTACATCGACCAGTACGATGCATCGCTGCTATTCCCCATCGCCCGGCAAACCAAGCGCGGCGAACTGGGCATCAAAACCACCCTGCCCTTCATGGGTGCAGACCTGTGGACAGCCTACGAGCTAAGCTGGCTTAACCCGCGCGGTAAACCGCAAATAGCACTGGCCCATATTACCGTGCCGTGCGAGACGCCCTGCATTGTGGAGAGCAAAAGTTTTAAGCTGTACCTCAACAGTTTTAACAACACGGCATTTGACAGTATTGACGCTGTGCGCGAACGCATTGCCACGGACATAGGCCACGCAGCGTGGAAGCCCGCTGAAGGCCAAGATGCTCACGTCGGCGTAAAAAATGCGCGTGTAGGCGTCAAGCTAGTGCCTCCCGAGCTATTTGCAACAGAAAAAGTAATTGAACTGGACGGCGTGCAACTAGACCGCCTAGACCTAGACTGCACCCACTACAGCCCCGCCCCACATCTGCTGCAAGCAGCGTTTAATGAAAAGCCTGTCAGCGAAACTTTGGTAAGCCATTTGCTAAAAAGCAACTGCCTTGTCACCAGCCAACCCGACTGGGGCAGCATACAAATCAACTACAGCGGGCCACAAATTGACCAAGCGGGTTTGCTGCAATACATCGTCAGCTTTCGCAACCACAATGAGTTCCACGAGCAATGTGTAGAACGCATCTACACCGACATCATGGCCCTTTGCCGGCCCGCGCAACTGTCGGTGTACGCCCGCTACACGCGCCGTGGCGGCCTGGACATTAACCCATGGCGTACCAGCCATCCGCAGGCGGCACCGGCCAATGTGCGGTCGGCTAGACAGTAAATCGTCCACTTCAAGTACTATTGATTTAATAGCTGCTTGAGCAGGATTTACTTGGGTTAGAGGGTTGAAAGCCTATAAAAATAGGCTCGAAAAACAGCTTTCTCACTGCGTGCGGCACACTGCCTTTACACGTTTGATTTATAGCCAATCTCAAAAATAAGTGCCTACCAATCAACTCCGTTCGGGCTGAGCCTGTCGAAGTCCTCGCGAACCCTCCGACAAACTCAGCGCAAATCACCTGTGAGCGAAGCCAAGGTTTCGGCGTTAATCTCCATGTGTGCAGGGTAGTTGGTATGGTCGCAGCCCAGCTTGGCAGCAGCACCTGCTTTCAGCACCGCCGCCATTGCGGGCGTGAACTCAAACCGTACAAAATGCACTGCCGAGGTTTTCTCGTCGTTTTCGCGGTCCATGTCTTCATCCGCTATGGCGTACACACGCTTGTGGCCTTCTACCTCGATAAACATGCGGTCTTCCACGCCTATCAGTCGGCGTAGCTCACGTTGACGCTCGTTGACATCGGGGTACTCAATCATCATCGTGGCCTTCCAGTTGGTGCCATCGGGTACCAGCGGGGCGTAGGCCTCGATCTCTTGCAAGATGCCCTCTTCTTCAAAGACTTTTTCAATCCGCAGCATTTCTTGAATTTGGTAGCGAATGGTGGTCTCGCTTTCAAACTGCAAATGCAAATGCTCGCCTAGGTGCAGGCTGCGCAGCTTGCGATGCGCTAGCACGGCATCTTTGTGCGTTTTGCGGTACTTGTGGTACGCCTCTAGGCTCATGAGGTTGTCGGGGGTGATATTGCCTGTTAGTTGCATGGTGGATTCCTAATGTTTGAATGCGGGGGTGGGGTCGGATTTCCGGACGCGAAGGGCGCTAAGATTACGCGAAGGACGCGAAAGAAGACAAAGAAAAAATACCAAAATTTTTTAAATTACTTTAATCTATGCAAGTTTCACGAAGTTTGTCACTGGCTATGTACTGTGGAATTCATTTCAAAAATTTGGTATTCCTTTCGCGTCCTTCGCGTAACCTTAGCGCCCTTC
>JAYSWJ010000139.1:0-10542 GCA_043718065.1 Polaromonas sp. | reverse complement strand
GCAGCACGCTTGTAGTGGGCTACGGTTTCACTCGACAGTGGTCAAAGTAGGCTGGGTTGGCCGCCATTCTTCCGCAGGCAACCACGCCATTGGAGCGCAGCAACGTTCGGTGTGCCTATGACAAACAATAAAGGGCCGCAGGTCCGTTTGGCATAGGCATACCGTGCGGTGCTGTGTGACCGCGAGGTGCCAGGACAGAGCAGGCCCCACCACGTGAAACCCATATAAAACGCACCAAAACAGTAAGCACCACCATTGGGCACACAAATTGCATAAACTGGTGCATGGCATTCGAACTTGATATTGGCTACACCTCACTCGCTGGCAAAAAAGACGTCAACGAAGACTTTTGCGCCGCCATGCTGCCCGAGGCAGGGCGCGAGAGTTTTGGGGCTATTTGCGCCATAGCCGACGGCGTAAGTGCCGGTGGCCAAGGCAAAGAAGCTGCGCAAACCACCGTGATGAGCTTGGTACGCGACTACTTTGACACCCCTGCTACGTGGGACACCACAGTCGCCATAGACCGTGTTCTCAGCGCGCACAACAGCTGGCTGGTAGGCGTGAACCGGCGGCGTCAAAAAGAGTATGGACTCACGACGCTCACAGCCATTGTCTTGCGTGGCCAAAGCTATACACTGGCCCACGTAGGCGACACGCGCGCCTACCTGCTGCGCGATGGGCACACTACGCTGCTTACTACCGACCATGTAGTAGACCACCCCGACATGCGTCACCAATTGCTGCGCTCAGTAGGTGCCGACGAACGCTTGCTGGTGGACTATTCGCAGGGCGATTTGCAGGTAGGCGATGTGTTCATTTTATTAACCGATGGTGTACATGGCACCGTGCCCGACAGACGCCTGAAAGTGTTTGCCGAGCTGGCATCAGCCCAAGCCATGAGCGACCAATTGGTGCAAGCCGCATTGGATTTAGGTAGCCACGACAACGCCAGTGCCATGGTGCTGCGCGTGCTGGGCGTACTAGAGGCCACGCTGAATGACGAAAACCGCCAAGCCTTGGCGTTGCCGATACCACCTAAACTAAAAGTAGGTGATGTTATTGATGGCATGACAGTGACTGCCATCGTGGCCGACAGCGGTATTAATTTGCTGTACCAAGTGCGCGACCCCAGCACACAGCACCTGTACGCACTGAAGGCCTTGCACCCCGCACGCCGGCATGATGCGCAAGAGCGCGCTATGCTGGCGCACGAAGCGTGGCTGGCTAAGCGCATGCAAACCAGCCGCGCAGCCGACCATTTGGTGCATTTGCACGACCAGCCGCCCACGGGCCCCGGCAGTAGCTTCTACTTGCTGTACGACTGGCACAGTGGTGAGACGCTGGCGCAGCTATTGTCGGGTCAAGGCCACCTTGGCGTGCAGCAGGCCACCAGCGCTGCCAGCCACGCCCTTAAAGCGCTAGGCCGCTTGCACCGGCAAGGGGTGATCCACCGCGACATCAAACCAGCCAATTTGCACTTAGGTACCGACGGCGTGCTGCGTGTGCTGGATTTGGGCGTAGCCCTTAGCGGCAACGAGCCTGAATCTACCCGCCTGTTGCACGCAGGCACGCCCAGCTATATCAACCCCGAGCAGTTTGGCTACAGCGTGCACGGCGAGTTTGACGAAATACCTGCCAACGCGCAAAGTGATTTGTACGCACTGGGCGTGACGCTGTACCAGCTACTAACCGGCAAGCTGCCCTACGGTGAGGTTTTGCCCTACCAAACAGGCCGTTACTTCCGTGACCCTGTACCGCCTAGCCGCAACCATCCCGAGGTGCCCATTTGGCTGGACCATATCGTGCTGAAAGCGATAGCGCGCGACCATAAGCAGCGTTTTGAAACCGCAGAAGAATTTTTACTGGCGCTAGACCGTGGTGCATCGCGCCCGCTAGGTGCCCTGCAAGCTACGCCCCTGCTGCAGCGTGACCCTACAGCGCTGTGGAAAGTAGCTTTGGCTGTAAGCGTGTTGTTTAATTTGTTGCTGGTGTATTGGCTAATATTTTTGCCTACTTAGCTGGCTGGCGCAGTGCCTACGCCAGCCAAGCCCCATAATTTGCTGCATGCAACTTACATCGACTACCTCTAGTTCATCCCACGCATGGGCCGCCCACGCCGTGCGCCGTATTGAAGCCGACTATCAAAGATCGTCTGATACGCACTTGATTCCTGTGCCACTACCAGGCTACCCCGGTATTGATTTGTACTTTAAAGACGAGTCTAGCCACCCCACGGGCAGCTTAAAACACCGCTTGGCGCGCAGCTTGTTTTTGTACGCGCTGTGCAATGGCTGGCTGCACCAAGGTAGCACTGTGGTAGAGGCCTCTAGCGGGTCTACCGCTATTTCAGAGGCGTACTTTGCGCGCTTACTGGGCTTGCCTTTTGTGGCCGTCATGCCCAAGACCACTAGCAGCGAGAAGATTGCCGCTATCGAGTTCTATGGGGGCCGCTGCCATTTGGTGGCTGACCCCACCACGATTTACAGCGAATCAGAGCGGTTGGCTATAGAGCTGGGTGGCCACTATATGGACCAGTTTACCTATGCCGAACGCGCAACCGACTGGCGGGCCAACAACAATATTGCCGAGAGCATCTTCACGCAAATGAAGCTAGAGCGCTACCCCACACCCGCTTGGCTGGTAGCCAGTGCAGGCACGGGCGGCACGCTGGCCACTCTGGGGCGCTATGTGCGCTACCACGCCGACCCCACCCGCAGCACCACGCAAGTGTGCGGGGTAGACGCCGAGCGCAGCGTGTTCTACGACTACTACCATAGCCGCGACACGTCACTCACCATTGCCCAAGGTTCGCGTATCGAAGGCATTGGCCGCCCCCGCGTAGAAGCCAGCTTTATGCCTGATGCGATTGACGCCATGGTCAAGGTGCCCGATGTGTGGTCATTAGCTGCCATGCACGCGCTAAGCCATGTGCTGGGCCGCGCAGTGGGCGGCTCTAGCGGCACTAATTTGGTTGCATCGCTGAGCGTGGCGCACCAAATGCAAGCGCAGGGCCAAATGGGCTCTATCGTCACCATACTGTGCGACAGCGGCGCACGCTACAGCAATACTTACTTTAACGATGCTTGGCTGGCTGATTGCGGTTTGGCTTGCAATAGTCAGCGCGATGCAGTGGCCCAGTGGATGGCCTCTGGGGTGATGCCTGGGGACATAGCGCTGAGACACTAAACGCTATACATTAAATAGCTGCTTGAGCAGTAACTACGGCCTAGGTGGTCTAAAAGATCTAGAAAATAGCGTTTGGAGATTGAATGCACCGCACTAAATATGATGAGGGGATGGTATATCTCTTGTTTGCTTAAAGATGGCTGTTGGTTGCTTGGTTGGCCTCTTGGCTAGCGGTATCTCCGACTGAGCTGGACTCGAGCCGGGCATCTCGCTGCAAAAATACTCCGAAAACACGCGCGGACTGAGGTGTTTATTCGCCTAGCTTGAACAACGCGCGCCTGTCGTAGTATTTTTCATCGAGACGAACCCGACTCGTCACATTGTTCTTTGCTTGGTTTGAACAGCCCGCTCGCCGGAGCTGTTTGCGGATTGTGAAGATACTATCAATTGCATAGCTGCTTGAGCAGGATCTGCGGCCTAGAACGGCTAAAAGACTATGAAAACCCGCGTGATTTCAGGTGTTTTTGCGTTGCTGCAGCTTAAAGAAACCACACTTTTCGCAATCGCCGCATTTCACGGTGTAAAAATATTAATCTTCACATATGCATAAAACGCTAAGCAGTGCGCGCCCGTCCACCTTTTTCGGCCCAAGTACGAGTCCAGCGAATTTGCATGCTGCGCAGCATTAGCAGTACCAGCACTGCGCATACCGCAAAGCCGACAAAACCCCAAAGGTAGGTGCCAGTGTGTTGCTTGCTCATGCCCATAGCGTTAGGAATCAAACCGCCGCCTAATGCACCTACTTCGCCAATCATGCTGCCTGCCACTGCGGTAGCCATCGGCCAGCGCAGTGGCACCAGTTGAAATAACGCGCCATTGCCGGCACCCAGCGCTGCAAAGCACAGCATAAATAGCAGTGTGGTGACTACTAACGAGCCGCTGGCCAAACCGCACAGCACCAACGTGATCGCCACCACCACCAGAACGGCAGTCAAGGTATTTACACCGCCCCAATGGTCTGAAATCCAGCCGCCAAACACGCGTACCGCTGCGCCCATAAAGGCTGCCAGCATTGACAATTGCCCTGCCTGCACTTTGCTTACGCCAAACTGGTCGTAGTAGTAGCTAGGTAAAAATGTGGCCAAGCCAATAAACCCGCCAAACGTTATGGCGTAAATAATGCTGAAAGCCCAGCCATCTTTTTCAAAAAGACAAGCAATATGCTCCTTGAAAGTTGAATGTTTATTAACGTCTTGCGGCTCTTGCGCAAACACGATCATCGCTGCCAAAGGTAGCAGCATAAACACTGCTGCAATGCCATACACCGCTTGCCAGCTGTAGGCCTGCGCTAGTGCAGGCGCTACTAGAACCGACACCGCAGTACCCACATTACCCGCCCCCACCAAGCCCATGGCCAAACCCTTGTACTTAGCTGGAAACGAGCCCGATCCTAGGCTAAGCGCTACGCCAAAGCTAGCACCCGCTACACCCAGCAGCACGCCCATGGCCAACAAGCTGTTGTAAGAATTAACAAAAAAGTAGCCAAACAATAAAGCCACAATGATCAGCACCATCTCGATCAAAGTAGCGTTTTTACGGCCTACGTACTGCGCCAGTAGCCCCAGCGGAAAGCGCATAAATGCACCTGCAAAAATGGGTATAGATAGCATGACCCCTTTTTGTGCAGGTGTGAGGCTGTAGGCCTCTGAGATAAAGGGCGCCATGGCCCCGTTCATTACCCAAATACAGCATGAACATGCAAAATAGAAAAACGCTGCGCCCAGTGTGGGTGCGTGCCCACTGTTTAAAAACGACCGAAAACCTGCCATGACCCACCCTTAGTGTTTATTTCACCTAGGCAGTGCGAAAAACGTGCCAATTTGGCGCGCACGCAGATGGTGCGGCGGTAATTAAGACAGCGGCGTCACTTACGTTTTTTGTTTAGGAACACGCCCCATCAAATAAAACTCAGGGTTCGGTGCCATACCGCTAAAGCTGGCCATGCGGTTGGACAGACCAAAGAAGGCGGTTATCGCTGCAATATCCCAAGCGTCTTCATCGTCCAAGCCGTGGGCTTGCAGCAGTGCGAAATCGGCATCGTTGATCAGGTCAGACTGCAAACATACCTTCATGGCAAAGTCGAGCATGGCCTTTTGGCGTGGGCTGATGTCTGCTTTTAGATAGTTGACCGCCACTTGGTCTGCTACCAAAGGCTTCTTTTCATAAATTCGCAAAATCGCACCGTGGGCTACCACGCAGTACAAGCAGCGGTTAGCCGCGCTGGTGGTGGTAACTACCATTTCGCGGTCGCCTTTGGTCAGGTGGCCATCTTCTTTGAGCATCAAGGCATCGTGGTAGGCGAAGAAGGCGCGCCATTCGGCGGGGCGGCGCGCAAAGGCCAAAAACACATTGGGAATAAAGCCCGCTTTGTCTTGCACCTCGGTAATGCGTGCCTTGATGTCATCAGGCAGGGTGTTCAGGTCGGGGAAGGGGTAGCGTGGTGTGGTCATGGCAAAGTCTCGTGGTTGATCAGTCACATTCAGCGCGGCGGTGGTGGCTGTTGTAAATGGTGTCTTGGAATGGTGCGATGATTATGGGTGAATTTTTAACCCAAGGAACCTAGCATGACCGATCCCATTTACGACAGAGGCCTGGCAACCCGCACTGCAGTGCTGGGTGCCGACTATGTGCAAGGCGCTATCAACCGCGCCACAGACTTTACCCGGCCACTGCAAGACCTGGTAACGCGCCACGCGTGGGGCAATACATGGCAGCGTGATGGCATTGACCTGAAAACCCGCAGCATCGTCACCGTGTCCATGCTGGTGGCCTTGGGCAAAATGCACGAGCTAAAAATCCATGTGCGCGGCGCGCTAAACAACGGCGTGACGAAACAAGAGCTGCAAGAGATTTTTCTGCATGCCAGCGTGTACTGCGGCTTTCCAGCGGCGGTAGATGCTTTTCGCGCGGCGTCGGAGGTAATTGATGCACCGCTTACGCCGTAATTAACTAGTTTTAATCAACTTGCCGTGGCGGGCCAAGCCATGGTGACGCCACCACACCCACAGCCCAGCATAGCCAGCCGGTCCACAATAAATGGCTAGGAAAGTGCGCGCCCCGCACCACCTGCCCCCACGACAGCACCATGCCCGCAGTGCACAAAACGGCCAGCGAAATCCATGCAGCTTTGAGTCGGTAACGTCGAATCAGCCAAAACGCTGGCAAAAAACTAAAAAACGTAGACGCATGGCCAGAGGGAAAGCACTTTGCCGGGCCACCGTCTGGAACCGTAAAGGTAAAGTGCCACACATAGCGTGCGGTGCCACCAAATTCGCGCAATTCCCATGGGCAACTGGTGTTGCTTTGCAATTTGATAGCTGGGATGAGTAGGGCGCAAAACAACACCATGGCAGCCAGCCACAGCCTTTCACGCTGCGTAGTGTGCGTCCACACGCTGCGCGGGTGCCAAATGGCCACAATACAGCCCGCAAGCAACAACAATCCTGCACGCTGGGGCCAGTTATGCAGGGCAGTAGCCAGCCAAAACTGCTCTCGCCATGGGAAGCCTTGCGCCGATCCGTACCAGCGCACGACAGCCAGATCGCCGGGGGTAATATCCCACAAAAAAATACCTATAAAAGGCAGCCCTAGCCACAGCAATAACCAACGAAAACGATCTAACCAACGCATATCAATTCTTTTAATAAGTCAATTTTTTACCAACAGCAGTACTTTGCTGCCCCGGTGCATTATCCTGTTCTCAGCTCTATCGCCTATTAGGTCTTATAACTACTGGGCTGTAGCGGTATAGTCACATGTATATTTTTTGGAGATTGGTGTGAACAGAATTTTCCCCTCGGCCGCTGCCGCGCTGAAAGGCATAGTGCAAGACGGCCAACTGATTGCGGTGGGCGGCTTCGGCTTGTGCGGTATTCCTGAAGCGCTGATTGACGCGCTGCGCGACAGCGGGGTTAAAAACCTGACTGCCATTTCTAACAATGCTGGCGTAGACGATTTTGGCTTGGGCAAGCTGCTGCAAACCCGCCAGATCAAGAAAATGATCGCCTCGTATGTGGGCGAGAACAAAGAGTTTGAGCGCCAATATTTGGCCAAAGAACTCGAGCTGGAATTTACCCCCCAAGGCACGCTGGCCGAGAAGCTGCGTGCAGGTGGCGCAGGCATACCAGCCTTCTTTACCAAAACCGGTGTGGGCACCATGGTGGCCGACGGCAAAGAGCTGCGCGAGTTTGACGGCGAAACCTATGTGATGGAACGCGCCTTGTTGCCCGAGCTGTCGCTAGTCAAAGCTGCAGTAGCCGACAAAAGCGGCAATCTGCGCTTTAATTTAACCGCACGTAACTTCAACCCGGCTGTAGCCATGGCCGGCAAGATATGCATTGTGGAAGTAGAAAAAATCGTCGAGGTAGGCGAGCTAGCACCAGACGATATTCACTTGCCCGGTATTTATGTACACCGCATTGTGCTAAATGCTACGCCCGAGAAGCGTATTGAAAAACGTACTGTGACTGATACAAGAGGCATTTAATAACTTTGCGGGACGGACCAACGGACGCACGCAGTGCCCCATTGCTCTGTCCTTAACTAAACTGATGATTTTGCGGGACAGACCAGCGGACGCACGCAGTGCCCCGTTGCTCTGTCCTCAACTGACTAGAAAGATTTTCACTATGAGCTGGACCCAAGTCCAAATGGCCGCACGCGCCGCCCACGAGCTAGAAGACGGTTTTTACGTCAACCTAGGTATCGGCATACCTACACTAGTAGCCAACTTTGTCCCCGCAGACAAAGAAGTGTGGCTACAAAGCGAAAACGGTATGTTGGGCATAGGCCCTTTCCCCAACGAAGACGAGGTAGATGCCGACCTGATTAACGCAGGCA
This sequence comes from Polaromonas sp., assembly GCA_043718065.1. Taxonomy (GTDB): domain Bacteria; phylum Pseudomonadota; class Gammaproteobacteria; order Burkholderiales; family Burkholderiaceae_C; genus JAAFIP01. The sequence continues at coordinate 2,517 of JAYSWJ010000139.1, read as the reverse complement.
AACAAACGGTGACCACCATTAAAGGCAGCAGTATTTTTGGCAGCCACGACAGCTTTGCCATGATTCGCGGCGGCAAGATTAATTTGTCTATTCTGGGCGCTATGCAAGTTAGCGAAAAGGGCGACTTGGCCAACTGGATGATTCCGGGCAAGATGGTTAAAGGCATGGGCGGCGCGATGGATTTGGTAGCGGGCGTTAAACGCGTCATCGTGCTGATGGAGCACGTCGCCAAGAAAAAGGACGGCACCGAAGACCTGAAGATTTTGCCGCAATGCACGCTGCCACTCACGGGTGTAGGCGTGGTTGATCGCATCATCACCGACCTGGCGGTAATGGACGTGACCAGCGAAGGCCTGAAAGTAGTCGAGCTAGCGCCCGGCGTGACACTAGAGGCTTTGCAGGCTAAGACGGGTGTGAAGCTGCACTAGATATGCCGACACGTTCGTGCAGGTGTTCGGCGCAGACTGCGGGTTACAAGCTGACACGAAAGTCGTTGAATGCACTGGAAATGATGTGGCGCAAATAGTGTTAAATATCAACTATGTTTGTTTCATTTAAATACCTATGCTGGCAACATCGCCCGATCAAACTATAGAGCCAGCTCCGCTAGACGATGGCTTATTGGCCAAAGATAGTTTGCTGCCAGCCCTAGCGCTAGCAGCGGCGGGGCTGGTGTGCTACGCCGCCAGCCTGTGGCTGTTTAAGCAAAAAACAATTGGCGGCTGGGCGTGGGTGCTACCGTTTTTAGTTGGCGGCGGTGCAGGGGTGGTTTTGTACCGCAGGCAGTGCTTGTCGGTCGGTGTGCTGACCAATGCTGAAAGCTTAGCCCTGGCGCGCAATATGTCGATATGGGTGGCTATCGCTATAGTGCTTATTTACAGCTTTACCCAAAAATCTATGATGGATGGCGTGATCGCGCTGTTTTTGGGCGGGATGATGTTTGCCGTTATCTTGTTCACGGGAATTTTTATCGTCAAAACTATGCTGCTGATGCAAGACGAACCAGACCGTGAGCGAAGTGATGACATGTCGGTGCAAGATATTGAGAAGATGAAGGCAGAATTTCGCTTGCAGCGCGGTTTGCATGAGGTGCGTGACCCTCAAACGCCTGCGACTGCGCGGTCTGTGGCGTCTAGCGCACCAAATGCATCGGCTATTGCTGAATTGCCTCGCAGTATCTACACCCCAGCCTCCGCACCTGAATTTGTAACTGAATCCTCGCCCGTGCGGTTGTCCACGCAAGTCTCTAAGCCCGTACCGCTGGCTGCTGTGCCACCTGCGTCTGCTGCGAGACCTGCGCCTGCCACGCAGCCCCTGCCTGCCGCGCAGCCTAGGCCCGCTGTTAGCGACGAGGAAATTCGGTTGAAAATTATCGAGGTGCGCAAGCAAGCGCTGCGTGCGCAGCGACGGGCTCAATTGCAAGCCAAGGGCGTTGGCCCAAAGCATTAGCCACCGGTCGCTTTGTACTACCGTTGTAAATAGTAGCGTTGCACTGCAGCAGCAGCAGACCTGACTAACGCCGGGCCGCTGTAGATCAGCCCCGTATAAATTTGCACTAAATCTGCACCTGCTTCGATCTTGCTCACCGCGTCTTGCGCCGTGATCACGCCGCCTACACCGATGATGGGGTAGTGTTTGCCCAAGGCTTTGCGCAGCAGGCGAATGACTTGGTTGCTGGCCTCTAGCACGGGCGCGCCACTCAGGCCGCCAGCTTCCTCGGCATGCGGCAGGCCTTTAACTGCTTCGCGGCTGATGGTGGTGTTGGTGGCAATTACGCCGTCAATTTTGTGGTGCTTCAAGGTAGCGGCGATTACCTTTATCTGCTCGCTGTCTAAATCGGGTGCTATCTTCAAAAATATGGGTTTGCTTGCGCCGTGTTGGTCGGCCAGTTCGGCGCGGCGCGCGGCCAGTGTACCCAGCAATCCGTCCAAAGCCTCGTCGCTTTGCAGCGCACGCAGGTTTTTGGTATTGGGTGAGCTAATGTTAACGGTAATGTAGTCGGCGTACGGGTACACGCCGGTTAGACAGGTTAGGTAGTCGCTGGTGGCGTTCTCTATCGGTGTGGCCGCATTTTTACCGATATTTAAACCTAAAATCATGCGATTAACGCCGTCTTTACTGCTCAAACAGCTATGCAATTGAGAGCGTTTAACGTTCTCAATAAAACTCTCCAAACCGCCGTTGTTAAAGCCTAGCCGGTTAATCAAGGCGTTTTGCTCGGGCAGGCGAAACATGCGCGGCTTGGGGTTGCCCGGCTGCGCCAGCGGTGTGACGGTGCCTACCTCGACAAAGCCAAAACCCATCGCGCCCAGCCCGTCGATGCAGCGGGCGTTTTTGTCCAGCCCAGCGGCTAGGCCCACCCGGTTAGGAAACTGCAGGCCTGCCACCGTCACAGGGTCACGCACCCGCGCCTGCGTATAGGCCAGCGCCAGCGGCGTGCGCTGGGTGCGGGCGATGCTGCCCATGGTGATGTCGTGGGCGGTTTCGGGGTCGAGGCCGAATAAAAAGGGGCGGGCT
>JAYSWJ010000138.1:0-10556 GCA_043718065.1 Polaromonas sp. | reverse complement strand
GCTCGGCAAAGCTTTGCTCGCGGCCTTTGTTATCGTCGTCTTGCACGCTGTCGTCAAAGGCTTTGCGCTGCTCTTTGGTCAGCTTCACGCCTGTGCCTACGCAGTCTTTGCACCAGCCGTGTTTGCTGTTGTAGCTAAACAGGCGTGGGTCTAGCTCGTTGTAGCTGGTGCTGCACACAGGGCAGGCGCGTTTGGTAGAAAACACTTGCAGCTTGCCGATATGCGCCGTAGTGCCTTGCACCTCCATCACGCTGCGCAGGCCGTCTAACGGGCCTAGGATGTGCACCACACCTTTGCCGTGCTCTAGCGCGCGGGCTAGGTGGGCGCGCAGCAGGCCTTCGTTGTCAGGCGACACCAGCATGTCGGCCACTGGTAGCTCGATGGTGTGTTCTTTAAAGCGGTCTATGCGTGGGAAATTAGTGGTGGGTAAAAAGTTGCCATCTACGCGCAGGTGGGTGTAGCCACGCGGGCGCGCCCAGTCGGCCAGCTCGGTGTACACACCTTTGCGGTTAACTACCAGCGGAGCGAGCAGGCCAATGTGCTGACCGCGATAAGTTTTCATCAGCTGCGCGGTAATGCTTTCCGGCGTTTGCGGTTGCACGGCAGCATCGTCATAGATGCAATGCTGCGTGCCTAGCTTCACGTACAGAAGCCGCAAGAAGTGCCACACCTCTGTGGTGGTGCCCACGGTAGACTTGCGCCCTCCTCGGCTTAAGCGCTGCTCGATGGCTACTGTGGGTGGTATGCCGTACACAGCGTCTACTTCGGGACGGCCTGCAGGCTGCACAATGCTGCGGGCGTAGGCATTTAAGCTTTCTAAATAGCGGCGTTGACCTTCGTTAAACAGAATGTCGAAAGCTAAAGTCGATTTACCTGAACCGGATACGCCCGTGACCACGCTAAACTTACCGCGCGGAATGTTCACGCTAAGCGACTTCAGGTTATGCTCCTTGGCATTGACGATTTCAATAGCGTTTTCGGCCATTGGACGCCGTATTAGCTGCTCAGGCAGCTCTGATTTCCATAGCGTTTTAGTTTTCTCTCGCACTTCATTGCCACCCAGCCCCATAGCAGCATCGTAGTCGCGCAGTGCCAAACCAGTGTGTGACGTAGGGTGCAACTTAACCTCATCAGGTGTGCCCACAGCGCATAGCTCGCCGCCTGCGTCGCCGCCTTCAGGGCCAAGGTCAATCAGCCAGTCGCTAGAGCGGATAACGTCAAGATTGTGTTCAATAATCAGCAGCGAATGGCCTACCTCCATCAGCTTGCGCAGCGCGCGCATCAGTTTGCTAATGTCCTCAAAGTGCAAGCCAGTGGTGGGTTCGTCAAACAAAAACAGCGTGCCTTTGTTGGCCAAAGTTTGGCGGCTGGACGTGGCACTCTTGGCGGCGTCAGCCAAGTAACCTGCCAGTTTGAGGCGTTGCGCCTCGCCACCCGACAGTGTGGGCACAGGCTGGCCCAGCTTCACATACTCTAGCCCCACATCCACAATGGGTTGCAGGGCACGAATGACGTCGCGGTCGTTGGCAAACAGCTTAGCAGCCTCGCTCACGGTCAGGTTCAGCACATCGGCTACGTTAACGTGTTGGCCGTGCCGCTCTACTTTGACTTCTAGAATCTCAGGCCGATAACGTTTGCCGTCGCAGTCTTGGCAGCGCAAATATACGTCGCTTAAAAACTGCATCTCTACATGCTCAAAACCCGATCCGCCACACGTAGGGCAGCGGCCATCGCCACCGTTAAAGCTAAACTTGCTGGCGGTATAGCTGCGTTGTTTACTCAGCGGTGCGTTGGCAAAAATCTCGCGCACAGCGTCCCACGCGCCTACGTAGCTGGCGGGGTTTGACCGCGCGGTTTTGCCGATGGGCGACTGGTCTACAAACACTACGTCGCTGAGTTGTTCTGCCCCTAGCAAGCGGTCAAATGCGCCAGGTGATTCAGTAGCTTTGCCAAAATGGCGCATCAGTGCGGGGGCCAACACGTCTTGAATGAGCGACGATTTGCCTGAGCCGCTGACGCCCGTTATACACACCAAGCGCTGTAGCGGGATTTCAATCGACACGTTTTTTAGGTTGTGCTCAGTCACACCTTCTAATATCAAGCGAGGCGTGTTGTCGCTAACCAAGCGTTTAAAGCCCATGCCGATTTGTTTGCGCCCACCCAAGTAGTCACCCGTCAGCGTAGGTGCATCACGTAGCTGGTCTGGCGTGCCGTCAAACACCATGTCACCCCCACGCTCCCCAGGGCCAGGGCCCATGTCGATCACACGGTCTGCGGCCAGCATGACCGCAGGGTCGTGCTCTACCACCACCAGTGTGTTACCTGCATCGCGCAGGCGCAGCATGGCCTGCGTGATGCGGTCCATATCGCGTGGGTGCAGGCCTATGCTGGGCTCGTCTAATACAAACAGCGTGTTGACCAGTGAGGTGCCTAACGCCGTGGTGAGGTTTATGCGTTGCACCTCGCCGCCGCTGAGCGTGCGGCTTTGGCGGTCTAGCGTGAGGTAGCCAATGCCAACGTCGCACAGGTATTTCAGCCGGGTGCAAATTTCGTCTAGCAGCAGCTTAAGCGCCTGCGCGTTACCGTCCTTAGCCAGTGCATCGCCACTGGCGCGGTCTAATTTAGTTTCTGCCTGCAGCGTGTCAAAAAATAGTCGCAGCTTGTCAATCGACAGTTGCATCAGGTCAAACAGGCACAGACCGGGCAAGGCTTCTAGCTGCGGTCGCGTCCATTGCACGCCCATAGGCATGAGGCGTTTGGCAGGCAGCATGACCATGTCAGCTTGCTGCTTGCTGCCCACGCGCCAGATCAGCGCATCGGTTTTCAGCCGCGCGCCATTGCACACGGGGCATGTGGTGTAGCTGCGGTATTTAGACAGCAGCACACGAATGTGCATTTTGTAGGATTTGGTTTCTAGATAGGCAAAAAAGCGTTTTACGCCGTACCACATCTTGCCCCATTGGCCTTCTTTGTAGCTGGGGTTGCCGTCGATCACCCAGTGCTTTTGCTCGGCTGTCAGTTTGTTCCACGGCGTGTCGCGCGGTATGCCTGCGCTCTCGGCGTGGCGCATTAAGTCGTCTTGGCATTCTTGCCAAGCGGGGGTTTGCATGACCTTGATCGCGCCAGCGCGCAAGGTAAGTTTGTCATTAGGGATGACCAAACCATAGTCCACGCCAATCACACGGCCAAAGCCTTTGCATTGAGTGCAGGCGCCATTAGCAGAGTTAAACGAGAACAAACTAGGTGTGGGTTGCGCATAGCGAATGTCGCTCTCGGGGCAGTGCAAGCCAGTAGAATATTTCCAGGTGCTGCTTACTTCCGCGCTTTTCACTTCGTCCAACACACCGCCACCGATTGGAGTTTCCCCTGCTTGGAGCCTTGCAGCGGCAGGGCTGCTTTGTTCATCCATCACATACACCATCATGCGCCCACTGCCGCGTTTGAGCGCCAGTTCAATAGCTTCCATCACGCGCACTTTTTCAGTGGTTTGCAATTTGAATCTGTCTGCTACTACGTCCAGCACTTTGCGTGGGCCTGCAGGTGTAGCCACCTCGCGCTCAGCTTGCACGCGGGTGAAGCCGCTGGCAGATAACCACTGCTCTACTTCTTGCGCCGTAGTATTGCCTGGCAGCTCAACAGGAAAAGTCAGCGCTACGCGCAGCTCGCCCGCTCCGGCGCGCGCTAGCATCTGCGTATAAATTGTCTCTGCAGTGTCGTGCTGTACAGGCAATGCAGTTTGCAAATCGTACAAATCTGCCAAACGCGCAAACAACAACTTCATGTGATCGTTAATCTCTGTCATCGTGCCCACAGTAGAGCGAGACGACCGCACCGGATTGGTCTGGTCAATAGCAATGGCTGGCGGCACACCGTCCACGCGGTCTACCGCAGGCTTGTCCATGCGGTCCATAAACTGGCGTGCATAGGCAGAAAAGGTTTCCACATAGCGGCGCTGGCCCTCGGCAAACAGCGTGTCGAAAACTAACGATGATTTGCCCGACCCGCTGGGGCCGGTAACCACCGTCAATTCGCCTGTACGAATGTCGAGATCAAGGTTTTTAAGATTGTGTTGCCGTGCGCCGCGAATGCGGATGCTGCCTTGCGTCATAGTAGAGCTCTTTGGTTTGGTTGACCCAAAGATTCTAATGACTAGCTGTGAGAGCGGTAAATTTAAGGGCTTGTTGCGGCCAGGCAGACCGGTGTGACGCGCTAGTGCTTTTACAGGCCTTTCAGTGCACGCGCTAGCTCTGCAAATTTTTCATCGCCTACAGCTTCTTTGATTTTCGGGGCTATGAGTATCAAATCTTTGTAGCTAGATGCGCCTTCTACCGACATGTTTAAGCGAAACCCTCTCAGACCCAAACCCGAGGCAAGCTTGACTGCTACAGGATATGCACGCTGGTAGAGCTCTTGTTCAGTCATGGTGTGTGCTGCGCCGTCAGCACCCGATGCGGCAGCTGCAGCAGTATTACCGGCTACTACAGCACTTGTTGCGGCAAGCTTGGCACCACCCACGCTCTGGGCGCCACCCACACTTTGAATTAATCCCAACGATACTAAGTGTTGAATGTCATCAGTAGTGAGGCCCATACCCGACAAAAGCTTGAGAATCGTAGCGTCGTCTTTTTCACCATCAAACATTATAAAAGCTGCACGCTGACGCGCATTAACCGCAGAGCTGTGCTGTTTGAAAGTTTGCCGACCCAGCTCGGTTTTTAAGTGTTTCATATTGTAATATTGCTTGCCATTAAATTACACCACACTTGGTCTTGAAAAGCGTTGATTTTGCACAACAATTTCAGCTAGAGTTTTTTTGAATTTGTGCAGTCACTACAGTTTCGGGACTGGTTGTACCGTAGCGCATAGCATTCACCAAAATGTTAGTGTCTGCACGGGACTGATAGGTCATTAAGCTTACAGTTACGAGCACTGCGGCACCGGTTGGCACGCCAAACACTCCTGCCGCCAACGGCTGAATACCCCACCACAGCATCACCGGCGCGTCGATGGCAAAAACACCGCGCAGCCAAGGCTGGTTAGCCACCATGTAATACGCAGTGACGCCTAACCCTGCCCACATGCCCGCTATGGCGCCCCAGCCTGTGGCACCACGCCAAAAAATACCCGCCACCAATGCCGGGAAGAATATCGATGCGGCTAAAGAAAACGCCGCTGTCACCATAAATACGATGTCGCCTGGTTTTTGAGCGGCCGCATACGCAGCCACTAAAGCAACAATCAAAAGCAACACCTTAGACATGGTGACACGGCTGATAGCGTTGGCTTGAGGCGCTATGATTTTGTAATACAAGTCATGCGACAAAGCGCTGGCCATCGTTAGCAATAAGCCATCTGCAGTGGACAGCGCTGCAGCCAAGCCACCTGCTGCCACTAATGCAGCAATGACGTAGGGCAGCCCAGCTATCTCTGGCATGGCCAGCATAATGACGTCGCTGCTCAGCGTAATTTCGCCTAGCTGCAGAACGCCGTCCAGATTCACGTCCACGACCGATACCAAGCTGGCATCCACCCTGCTCCACTGCGCAATCCATACGGGCAGCTTATCAAACGGCAGGCCAACTAAGTTTTGAAATATTTCATATTTCACCAACACCGCCAACGCGGGAATAGCCAAGTACATGATCAAAATAAAAAATAAAGACCACGAGGCTGCACTGCGTGCTTGGCGCACGCTGGATGTGGTGTAGTAGCGCGTTAGAACGTGTGGCAAACCAGCAGTGCCCACCATTAAGCAAAAAATTAACGCTAAAAAGTTGTTGCGCGCTGCGTTAAACGTTTCTTTTTCAGCCGTGGTGCCTTGCGCATTACCCGCATAGGGTTGGGCATGACGCGGCATGTCGGACAAAGGCTTGGCTTTAATCTCTGCAGCGCTGCGCGCTTGCTGCCATAGGGCAATAGCTTTTTTTTCATCGCGCGGCAACTGCGCTAGTGCACGCTCGGCCGCAGCAATGTCACGCACTGGTGCGTTAGCAGCTTTTAAGTCAGCAATCTTGCGTGCAGCATTTTGTCGATCTAGTGCCAAAGCTTGCGCAGGCTGGGCTAGCTTGTCATTTAACTGCGCAACCCTTTGCGCATAGAAATCACGCACCTGCAGCTCGCCTGCGTCAAAAAGCAAAACCTCTTCGCGTTGCGTAATTTTGCCAAGCTGTTGACCGTAAGAGATATGCGGGACAGGTGAGCCGGTTTGTTTAACTGACAGCCATACCACCGGAACGGTAAAGGCAATAATCATCAAAATATACTGTGCTACTTGCGTCCACGTCACCGCGCGCATGCCCCCTAAGAAAGAGCACAGCAACACACCGCCAAGCCCTAAGAATATGCCGATCTCAAACGCAATGCCGGTTAGTCGCGAGCTGATCAAACCGATAGCATAAATTTGCGCGACTAAATACACAAAAGAGCACATGATGGCAGCTACTGCTGCCATCACACGGGGCGTGCGTCCACCATAGCGTGCTGCAAAAAAGTCTGCAATAGTGTATTGGCCAAACTGCCGCAGATAGGGCGCTATGAGCAGCGCAACCAAACAAAAACCGCCCGTCCAACCCACGATGAAGGCAAACCCTGAATATCCGCCTAAATACAGCGTACCCACCAAACCAACAAACGATGCAGCAGACATCCAGTCTGCTGCAATAGCCATGCCGTTGTACATCGCAGGGATGCGTCTACCCGCCACGTAATACTCGTTGGTATCGGTAGTGCGACAAAAAATACCAATGGTGGCGTAGACTGCAATAGTGGCCAACAAAAAGCTGGCACCAATCCATTCACGTCGCAGCCCTCGGCTTTCAAGCCAAGCCAATAGAGCAATAAATATTAAAACGCCCAGTGTGTACCAGGCATACACTTTATGCAGTTGCCGACTAAACTCACGGCCTGCATTAGTCATGGCTAGCAGAACTTTCTTGGGCTAGCTCATCGTCTAAGTGGTTCATCACCAAGCCGTAGCAAACCACTATAGCCAGATAGACCAACAAGGTGCCCTGTGCTGTCATCCAAAACCCAAATGGTGCACCCAGCCACTGCAAATTCAAATCAACAGCAAAGTAAGGCACACCAAAACTGACGATGCCCCACACTAGCAATAGCGCAACAGTGAACCGCTTGTTCACGGCCCAATTTTGAAGGGTTGTGCGGAGCATATTGGGGCTGGCTTAGTGCAACTAAAGCGATCTATTTTGCAGCTGATGCCGGTGCCACAGTGGCAGACGCGGCAGGCGCTGGCGTAGCAGCAGGCGTGGCAGTGTGGCTGCCCGTGTCATGCTTTTCACCGCTCATATCAACTTTGTCGCCGCCTTTGAAAATCATGAACAAGCCTAAACCTGCAAACAAGATAAAACCTAGCAAAATTTTCCACATGATTAACTCCAATTTCAATTGACTATCAAACTGTACCGCAATGCGGGCACCTGCACCACAAATATGGCGCAGCATAAAAAAAAGCTCCCGCTTGCATAAGCGGGAGCCTTGGGGTGTGACTAATAATTAGTCGTTAGCGTAAATATCAACGTCTTTGGTTTCTTTGATAAAGATCATGCCGATGATAAAGGTGCCTGTTGCCACTATGACCGGGTACCACAGACCGTAGTAGATGTCGCCAGTAGCTGCCACCATCGCAAACGCGGTGGTAGGCAACAAACCGCCGAACCAGCCATTACCGATGTGGTAAGGCAAGCTCATGGAGGTGTAGCGAATACGTGTAGGGAACATCTCTACCAGCATGGCAGCAATCGGGCCGTACACCATAGTCACCAAGATTACTAGGTACACCAAGATAGCCAAAACCATGCCTTTGTTCATGGCAGCATCTGTGGCTTTGGCGGTTAAGCCGCTAGCTTTTGCAGCTTCTAATACGGCTTTCTTGAAGTCGGCAATGCCCTTCACGCTTTCGGCTGAGAAGCCATTACGCTTGTCGTTCAAAGTAGCATTGATCGACGTGACCGTGGTGGTGCCAATGGTGATGCTGGCTACTGTACCGGCGGGTGCTACGACGTTTTTGTACGGGATAAAGTTTTGAGCCAATACGCGCTTAGCTTGGTCGCACGAGCTTACAAAATCAATCTCACGTGCAATTGGGCTGCCTTGGAAGGAGCAAGTTGCAGGGTCAGCGGTGACAGTTACGTTAGAGCTCTCCTGAGCTTTTTTCAAGCCAGGGTTAGAGTATTCCATCAACATAGGGAAAACCGTGAAGTACGTTACTGCGCCTAGCAAACAACCCAACATGATGATCGGCTTACGGCCGATTTTGTCGGACAGTGCACCAAACACAATGAAGAACGGCGTACCGATGACCAGCGACGCAGCAATCAACAAGTTCGCTGTCGTGCCATCCACCTTAGCAATAGTTGTCAAGAAAAACAGTGCGTAGAACTGGCCTGTGTACCAAACCACTGCTTGACCTGCGGTCAAACCCAGCAAAGCCAAGATCACGATCTTCAAGTTTTTCCACTGACCGAATGACTCGGACAACGGGGCCTTGGAAGTCTTGCCTTCAGCCTTCATTTTCTGGAAAGCTGGCGATTCGTTCATGCTCAAGCGGATATAAACCGACACGCCCAGCAAAAGAATAGACACAAGGAACGGCACGCGCCAGCCCCACTCAGCAAAGGCTGCTTCGCCCACTGCATTACGCACACCCAAAATTACCATCAGCGACAGGAACAAGCCCAGTGTTGCTGTGGTTTGGATCCACGCCGTGTAAGCACCGCGTTTACCGTTGGGTGAATGCTCTGCAACATAAGTTGCTGCACCGCCGTATTCACCACCTAGTGCCAAACCCTGCAGCATACGCAGCGCCACCAAAATGATGGGTGCCGCAATACCGATGGTGGCGTACGCGGGTAGCAAGCCTACTAAGAACGTAGCCGCACCCATGATCACAATAGTGACCAAGAAGGTGTATTTGCGGCCAATCATGTCGCCTAAACGGCCAAACACTAGGGCGCCGAATGGGCGCACCAAGAAGCCTGCGGCAAAAGCCAACAACGCAAAGATGTAAGCGGCTGAAGGGTCAAAACCCGAGAAAAACTGCTTGGCAATAATTGCAGCCAATGAACCGTATAAATAAAAGTCGTACCACTCAAAAACCGTACCCAGTGAAGATGCAAAAATCACCTTCTTCTCGGTCGCGGTCATTGGGGTATTAGCTGCTGCTGTTGCCATAGGACAAGTCTCCTCAATGAAATAAGTCACACTCCGACGGAATGTGAAGACCTGAATATCCTGTGAGGCACTGACCCTGCCCTGACATGAAACTTTGCAACTTCTTACAAGATTGGTGGCAACCCTTAGCAAATATTTCGTTATGTGGATTTACGACGGGTACCTACGGGTAATCCCGATGCATTGTGCCAATCTGATTGACTAAACCACGGGTCATCCATGAGGCGCTGACGCAACATCGGCAAAGCATCTAAACCCCACAGCACATCGTCGTCTACCTGCATACTGGGCACGCCAAAAACACCAGCTGCTATGGCTGCATCGGTATTGGCTTTCAACTGTAGTTTCACGGTGTCGTCGTTCATGGCGCGCTGGGGTTTCAGCTGCGCTGTCAATGCGGCCAATCTTGCGGGATCGCCAGCCTCTTGCCCGCTAGCCCACACGTGGCGAAAAATGGTCTCGGTCACGTAGCGGTTGCAGGCACCGTCGGCACCGCAGGCTAGCGCCAAGCGCAGCAAGCTAATGGGGTTAAAAGGATGGCTGGCGGGTGCGTGTAATGGCACAGCATTTTCACGGGCCAGCCACTGCATTTGGCGGTAGGTCCATGTGCGTTTGGGGGCAATTTCTGCTGGGCCAAGCTGGCCGTAGTAGTTGAGCATACCGGCAAATAATACCGGCTTGTAAGTGACTTGGTAGCTCAGGCCTTGCAGGGCCAGTGGCAAGCGCTCAAAGGCCAGGTAGGCGTAAGGCGATATGAAGTCAAAATAAAAGATGATGTGCTTCATAAAGCTTAAATTACTTTTAGCATGCGTCTTGTTAATTGAGGACTCTTGCATTACAGCATGCGTTTATTATTTAACAGCGCTGTCCAAAACGGCAATGGCTTTGCGCTGCGCTATCTGCACCCACACTAGCTGTTTCGCAGCATCGCTGGCGCTGCTCCAAGCCACTATTTCGTCTATCGTGCGCCAGCAGCCTTTGCACAAACCTGTGGTTTCATGCATTTGGCACAGAGAGATACAAGGAGAGGTTACAGTAGTCATTTTTTAAGTATTTTAGTGCTTTTAGGCCGTAGAACCTGCTCAAGCAGCTATTGAATTAATAGTGGATAGCTTTAGACTTCAGCACATTTATTAAGCAGCGCAGTGGCTGCGCGTGACTGTGGCTTGCGCTGCAAGTAGTCGCTAATGAACTTACCGGCATCAATCAGCTTGTCCAAATCGATACCGGTTTCAATACCCATACCATGCAGCATATAGACCACGTCTTCGGTGGCCACATTACCCGTAGCGCCCTTGGCATACGGGCAGCCGCCCAGGCCTGCCACCGACGCATCAAACTGCCACACACCCATCTCTAATACCGCT
>JAYSWJ010000137.1:0-10570 GCA_043718065.1 Polaromonas sp. | reverse complement strand
GCGCTTGCCTAACTCGATAGGATATGTGGAATACGCGTATGTAAAGCAAAACAAAATGGTCTTTGTCCAAATCCAAAACCAAAGTGGTGTTTATGTTTCCCCCGATGACAGCGCCTTCAAAGCAGCTGCAGCGGGTGCTGACTGGAGCAAGACTTTCTATCAAATTTTGACCAACCAGCCCGGCAAAGATGCCTGGCCCATCAGTGGTGCTACATTCATCATGATGCAGAAAACCCAAGACAAACCAGCTAACGCGACAGCAGCATTGAAATTCTTTACTTGGGCCTATGCAAACGGTGACAAGATGGCTGACGATTTGGACTACGTGCCCATGCCAGACAATGTCATCGGCGCTATTGAAAAAGCTTGGGGCGACATCAAGGATGCTTCAGGTAAACAAGTGGCATTCAAATAATAACTAACCTGGCTTCACTTCTAATTAGTAGTGAAGCCACATTTATTGCAAGACGGTTTGATATATGACTACAACAAGCGTCCACAAATCCTCTTCGTTTGCGGGACTAGATCGTCTTTTTGCTTGGACTGCACAAGGTGCTGCGTACCTAACGCTAGCGCTTTTAATGGGTATTCTTTTATCGTTGGTATTTGGTGCATGGCCTGCGATTGAAAAGTATGGGTTAGGATTTTTAACTAGCAGCACATGGGACCCCGTTAAAAACGAGTATGGTGGCTTGGTGATGATTTATGGCACGGTGTCAACATCGCTCATTGCTTTGTTGATTGCAGTGCCTGTGAGCTTCGGCATCGCACTTTTCTTGACAGAATTATCCCCAGCTTGGCTTAAACGGCCCTTGGGTACAGCCATTGAATTGTTGGCGGCTGTTCCCTCTATTGTCTATGGCATGTGGGGTCTGCTAGTGTTTGGTCCTATCCTTGCCACCTATGTGCAGCAGCCTTTGCAGGCAGCCTTCTCGGACGTGCCTGTTATCGGGGCTTTAGTGTCTGGTCCGCCAGTGGGTATTGGAATCTTAAGTGCGGGCATCATATTGGCTATTATGATCATTCCGTTCATAGCATCAGTCATGCGCGATGTGTTTGAAGTCACCCCGCCGCTGTTAAAAGAATCAGCTTACGGACTAGGCTCTACGACATGGGAAGTAATGTGGAAAGTAGTTTTGCCTTATACCAAAGCGGGCGTAGTGGGCGGCATTATGTTAGGGCTAGGCAGGGCTATCGGAGAAACGATGGCGATTACCTTTGTCATTGGCAATATGAACCAGCTCGATTCGATTAGCCTATTTCAAGCTGCGAACAGTATTACATCGGCGCTAGCGAATGAGTTTGCAGAAGCTGGTGAAGGCCTGCACCAAGCATCTTTGATCTACCTCGGATTAGTGCTTTTTTTCATCACATTTATAGTGCTATCCTTGTCAAAACTGTTGCTGTCACAACTTAAGAAATCAGAAGGTACGGCATCATGAGTGCCGTATTAAAGTCGACCTCAGCGCAGCTGACCGAAAAGCAAAATAATGAAGCTACACGCTTAGCCAAATTTGCCAAGCGAAAACTAGTGAATCGGATAGCCTTGGTCTTGTCGCTTGGTGCGATGTTGTTTGGTTTGTTTTGGCTAGCTTGGATCTTGTGGGAAACTTTGCGCCTGGGTCTCACAGGGCTTAGCATTGCTGCTTTCACTCAGATGACGCCGCCACCTAACGAGGTAGGTGGCTTAGCTAATGCACTGTGGGGATCGTTTCTAATGGTGATGCTGGCCGCTTGCATTGGCACCCCTATTGGCATCATGGCAGGTATTTATCTGGCCGAATACGGCAGCAAGAGTCGCTTGGCTTCCATTACACGATTTGTGAATGATATTTTGCTGTCTGCGCCCAGTATCGTGATCGGCTTGTTTGTTTATGCGGTGGTGGTCACACGGTTTAAATCATTCAGTGGCATGGCTGGCGTATTGGCCTTGGCATTGATTGTGATACCTGTGGTGATTCGTACGACCGAGAACATGTTGTCGCTGGTACCAGCTGGTTTACGCGAAGCCGCCTACGCATTGGGATCGCCCAAATGGAAGGTTATTTTGAGCATTACCTTGCGCGCATCCCGCGCGGGTGTTGTGACCGGTATCTTATTGGCGGTAGCACGTATTTCTGGCGAGACCGCGCCGTTGCTTTTTACGGCGCTCAGTAATCAATTTTGGACGTCCAATTTGGGCGAACCAATGGCCAGTTTGCCAGTGACAATTTTCAAATTTGCTATGAGCCCCTACGAAAACTGGCAGCAGTTAGCCTGGGCAGGCGTACTCATCATCACCGTAACCGTGCTGGGATTGAATATTCTGGCCCGCGTACTCACAAGGAATAAATAATAATGAATACAGCAGTCATGCCTGTAAGTACCAGTGCACAGCAAGAGGTGTCTAAGTTGGTGGTGCGCGACCTAAATTTTTATTATGGAAAATTTCAAGCGCTCAAAAATATTAATTTGACAGTGCCTGAGAAAAAAGTAACGGCTTTTATTGGCCCCTCGGGATGCGGAAAATCAACCTTGTTGCGTACGTTTAACCGTATGTTTGAGTTGTACCCGGATCAACGCGCTACGGGCGAAATTATGTTGGACGGCGAGAATTTGTTGACTAGCAAATCGGATGTCGCGTTGATTCGCGCCAAGGTGGGTATGGTTTTTCAAAAACCTACGCCATTCCCGATGTCGATCTATGACAATATTGCTTTTGGTGTCAAGTTATTTGAAAGCCTGAACACCAGCGATATGGACGACCGCGTTGAATGGGCATTACGCAAAGCCGCCTTATGGGGTGAAGTAAAGGATAAGCTAGGTCAAAGTGGTGGCGGCTTATCTGGCGGCCAGCAGCAGCGCTTGTGCATAGCGCGCGGCATAGCCATCAAACCGCAAGTGCTGTTGCTTGATGAGCCTTGTTCTGCACTAGACCCTATCTCCACTGCCAAAATTGAAGAATTGATTGCAGAGTTAAAAAGTGAATACACCGTAGTGATCGTCACACACAATATGCAGCAGGCAGCGCGCTGCAGCGACTATACGGCTTATATGTACTTGGGTGATTTGATGGAATTTGGCGAGACTGAGCAATTGTTCTTCAAGCCTAAACGTAAAGAAACTGAAGACTACATCACCGGCCGCTTTGGCTGATCAAAAAACTTGAGGATTGACAATGGCAGATAAACATCTTTCTACCCAATTTGACGCTGATCTGAACGCTGTTTCTGCAAAGCTGATGGAAATGGCGGGGCTGGTTGAGTCGCAAACAAGGCACGCAATTGAGGCACTCACTACATTTGACGCTGATATTGCATCTCGTGTAATTAAAGATGAAGAGCGCGTCAACGCAATGGAAATACAAATTGACAAAGAGTTAAGTTCTATTATTGGTCGCCGCCAGCCTACTGCGCGCGATTTACGTTTATTGATGGCGATTTCTCGCATGACTGCTAACCTTGAGCGTGCTGGCGACGAGTCGCACAAGATCGCCCGTATGGTGCAAAACATGATTGCCAGCGGGTTAGCCAGGTCACTACCAGTGCGCGAGCTGCATGTTGCAGTAGAGTTAGCATCAGGTCTTCTACGTAAATCACTGGATGCGTTTGCACGGCTAGATACAGCTGCTGCAGTTGCCATCTTAAAAGAAGACGATTTGATTGACCGCGAGTTTGGTGGGTTTGTGCGCAAACTGGTAACCTACATGATGGAAGACCCGCGCATGATTTCTCCTAGCTTGGACCTGTTGTTTGTGGCCAAAGCCATCGAGCGTATTGGCGATCATGCAAAAAACATAGCAGAATCTATTATTTATGTAGTTAAAGGTGCCGATGTGCGACACAGCTCCATGGAGCAAATTGAATCCGCAGTAGGCTAGCGCTATGAAAACATCACGCGTATTGATTGTGGAAGATGAGCCCTCCATTGCCGAGCTGATTGCGATTAATTTGCGTCATCACGGCTTCGAGCCCATCATTGCATACGATGGTGAACAAGCCCAGCGTGAGCTGGACGCTGTATTACCCGATGTGATTTTGTTGGATTGGATGCTGCCTGGTGTCAGCGGCCTGAGTCTGGCGCGCAAATGGCGCGCAGATCCTCGCACAAAGCCTGTGCCTTTGCTGATGTTGACCGCCAGAGGTGATGAACCAGACAAAATACAAGGCCTGGATGCAGGCGCTGATGACTATGTAACTAAGCCGTTTTCTACCCAAGAGCTGATGGCCAGAATACGTGCCGTGCTCAGGCGCCGTGCTCCCGAGCAAATGACAGAGCAGTTGGCAATTGGCGCGTTAACCTTAGACGGGGCTACGCATCGCGTGGCCCACCATGGGGTAGAACTCAGGCTGGGACCCACAGAGTTCAAATTACTAAATTACTTAATGACCTACCCTGAGCGCGTGCATAGCCGTGCGCAATTATTGGACAAAGTGTGGGGCGACCATGTATTCATAGAAGAGCGTACAGTTGATGTGCACGTGAAACGCCTGCGCGAAGCGCTAGGCGCTGCAGGTGCGATGGTGGAGACTGTGCGTGGTGCTGGCTATCGCATGACCGCTAAGCCTGTTGTAGCCCTTCCTGCGCAGACTGTGTAGTGCTTAGTCTTTGGTGCATGTGGTTGAATGTGCAAATCAAAAAAATCTCAATATGCTGGCACGACTTACTACGTTTATCATAGCTGCTTGCGCAGGTTTTTTGGTAGCTTACAGCTTATTTCCTGTTGATATTGCAGTCTGGGGTGCTTTACTTGCAATGGCAGGTTTGCTGCTTTGGGATAGCTGGGGCGCCCGTGGATTTGATACAGCTTTACGTGCCATGGTGGCTGGCAACGCTGTGACTGACCACTCTGGCTGGTGGGGAGGTTTGCAAAGCCGTGTGCGCCGACTGGTACGTAATAAAGATCAACAAATTGCGACCAGCGAACAACGCATGACAGATTTCTTGGCTGCTATTCAAGCATCACCTAATGGTGTACTTTTGTTAGATAACCAAAGCCGTATTGAATGGTGTAACCAAACTGCAGCGCAGCAATTGGGCTTGGATGCGCAGCGCGATGTGTTGCAACATATCGGCAATTTAGTACGACAACCAGCATTTGCTAATTACCTGAGTCAAACTAATTTTGACCACGAAGTAGTGTTTGCAGCTGCAACCAGCACCCCCAAACGACCAGTAACTATCTCCGTGCAGCTGCATCCTTATGGCGAGGGCCGTAAACTGATGCTAACGCGTGACGTTACCGCCATTGAGCTAGCCGAGGCGCAGCGCCGAGACTTTGTGGCTAACGTATCCCATGAAATTCGCACCCCACTCACAGTACTTAGCGGGTTTGTAGAGACTCTGCAAAACCTGCCCTTAGACGAGTCGCAACGCAACCGCTATCTTGGTCTGATGGCGCAGCAATCACAGCGCATGCAAGCACTAGTGCAAGATTTGCTCACTTTATCTCGCTTAGAAGGCAGTGCCGTTCCTAGCCTGCAAGACAGTTTTAGTATCCAGGCGCTTTTAGCACAATGCGAGCAAGACGCTCAAGCACTGATGCAGGCTCATGCTAGTGCACAACCACTGCGTTTGCATTTTGATTATGCTGACGTTGCCAGCGAAAACACAATGCTACTGGGCAGTCATAACGAGTTGCTCAGCGCCATGGGTAATTTGGTCAACAATGCTGTGCGCTATACCCCTGCGGGCGGCCGGATAGACGTGGTGTGGACACTGCTGCCGGACGGTAGAGGTGAGCTACGCGTCACAGACACAGGGCAGGGTATTCAAGCGGAGCATATTCCCCGTTTGACAGAAAGGTTCTACAGAGTAGATCGAAGCCGTTCACGGGACACTGGCGGTACAGGCCTGGGTTTGGCAATCGTCAAACACGTGGCGCAACGCCATGGCGGCGAGCTACTGATAGAGTCCGTATTAGGTAAAGGATCAACATTTACTCTGCTAATCGGTGCAGTGCGTGTACGTTCAATTTAGCGTGTATGTTTGTAAAAAAGCGCGAAAAAAAGTATCGCCACCATGATCAATGCTGCGCTGCCCGCCATCCAAAATGCTTGTGCATTCAATAACGCAAGACCCCAGGGGCCATTGCTGTAGGCTACTGTATAACCACCTGCTAAACCAACACCCCACAGCATTACGGTGTAGATTAACAAAGGCAGCAGTGTGATGCGGTAGCAACGCAGCACAAACGAGCAAATAGTTTGCAGCGCATCAAACCAATGGTACAAAGCCACCCAGCCTAACAAAATGGTAGCTGACGCGATAACCGCTAAATTGGTAGAGTACAGGCTGGCAATTTGTGTTGCCAACGCCCATACTGACAATGCCACACAGCTTGCAATAGCTAGGGCCAGATACAAGCCTAAACGGGCCGCAGCGCGTGCACGCAGTGGCTGGCCCGCGCCTATCCAGTACGATACGCGCGCGCTGCATGCTACGGACATTGCTAGTGGCAGCATGTACATCACGCCCGCCACATTCGATGCAATTTGGTGGCTTGCTATGGGCGTCACACCCAGTCGTGCGATGAAAAGCGCCATCAGTGTGAACGAGGTGATTTCTACCAAGTACGCTAAACCTCCTGGCAAACCAGTACGTGCGAAGCGGGCTATCAGGTGCCAATCGGGTGCTCCCACAGGTTGCCACAGTTGTAGCGGCCGGTAAACTGGCTGTGTACGCAACATCACCACAGCGCAGGTCAGCATTAGCCAATTGACAATAAATGTAGCCCATGCACAGCCTGCTAGACCCATAGCAGGCACGCCTAGTCCGCCAAAAGTGAGCCACCCTGTCAAGGGAATTTTCACCAGTAGCGACGCCAGCTGCAGCCACGTAACCAACAGAGGCTTACCCAATGCTTGGTTAAGCGATGAGTACATGCGAAAGCCCATCGCGGGCAGCAAACCCCAAGCCAGGATAGCCAAGTACTCTTGTATGGCGGGCATCATAGCGGCGGGCACTTGCGCCAAGCGCAGCAGCGGCGCAGAAAACAACATAAGCGCCATACCCAGTAGCACCAATACAGCCGCCAGATAAAGCGACTGACGCAATGTGCGGCCCAAGCGAGGATATTGCTGCGCCCCATGCAGCTCTGCATAAACGGGCAGCAGCGCCTGCAGCACACCGTTGAGCGACACATACACACTGACGTAAATTGCCAAGCCAATCGACAACACAGCCAAGGCATCTGTAGCATAGCGGCCCGCGACGATGGTGTCAGTGATGCTAAACGCCATGACCGCTAGCTGGCCCACTACGATAGTGCCCGCATGCCGCGACATAGCGCCTAGCTCTGCGCGGGTACTGTTATGTGTGTGGGGTAGTTGATCTGGCACAGCCACAGTTAACGCACCGCTGGCGTGGTAACGCGACGGTAGACGACCCAATCGTCGCGCTCAGATGATCGGCGGCGCGCGCCACCAGCTTTGCGCCACTGCCCGGCGCTGCTAGAAAAATTCATATCTCCTTGCGTTGCGGCACCAGTGATCAACCAAGGGCAGTCAGTGTCAGCACTCAGCAGCACTAAATGCAAATTGCCGTGGTAGCTAAGAGCTGCAGCATCTGCTTGGCTAAGCCCGGTAATAGCAACGCAATTCTTATCACCTGGTGGGATGGTGCGGGTGATTTGCCGCACTGTAGCCACATCGCTGCGCGCAAAGTTCAAGAGCGGCATCCACAGCGTCATTAGCAGCAGCCACGACATGGCCGCGCCACCAGCAGGCAATACCAAACTTTTCCATAACGCATCGCGGTGGCGGCCTGCACGCCATGCAACGAGCCAACCCCAAGCAATGGTAGCTGCCAAGGCCGCTAAAAATGCTAGCCAAGTAAAGCTAGGCTCAAAACCAGGTAGCAAGCGGCGCACGTTGGCCGCAGGCTGCGCAGGTACACCGGTTTGCATGGCAATCCACACCACCCAAATAATCAGGCCGCAACCAGTAAAGAAAAGCAAAGTAAACCAATCTATCAGCGCCGTTACATTGCGCTGCAAGGTGGGCAATGCAAACGCAGCCAAGCATGCTAGCGCAGGTGCCACCAGTAACAGCGTGCGGTCAGCATTGGGCGCGATGATGGTGGCGATGATGATTACGCTGAAAAAGCTTAGCGGTAAGGCAATATGAAAGTGACGCCACCACGCCCGCCACTTCCACAAACCTATCAATGCCATAGGCCAAGCTGGCCAGGTAAACCACAGCATTAGTTTGCCCCAGCTACGCCAGTCCACCCACGCTGTGAGAATATGTCCCACGTTGGCATACCAAAGGTCTAGCTTGATAGCAAAAGCACTAGCAGCTACGCCTAAGACTGCAAAGTAGATGGCCCAATAGCGTGCATACGGGTCTTTTTGCAATACTCTGGCCAGGGCACCTGCGCAAGCCAGCGCCATGCCAAACGCAGGAACACCGCTGAGCGCCAAGCCCAACGCTGCAATACAGGCCGTAATGGCAGGCAATACAGTGCGATAGGGCGACGCCGCGAATGCAAAAAACAGCACGGCAGTAAATGCCAGTTGCGCCGCATAGGGCGTGGTTTCGTGCGACAGCTGTGCCAAACCCAGCATAGCAATCATTGACAGCAGCCCACCGTCGGCCATAGCGCGCGCGTAGTCGGTAGGCTGCGCCTCGCCGCCAAAAGCAAACGGTACAGGCTGCGAGCTATCACGCCTAGCGAGGTAATACACGGCATACCAAGTGGCCAACAGGGTGACACCCAGCAGCATGGCAAACGGTATGCGAGCGGCAAAATCAGGGCTTACCCAAGCGGGCGCTAGTTTTATGCTGAGGCCGCCTAACCAGTAGGGCACCAGCGCGGGTAGCTCAACGCCTTGGCCCATCCAGCGCACAGGCCACCAGGCTGAGTCACCCGTTGCCAACGCACGCATCACGCCGAACGCAGCCAAGTCTTGGCTGCGCCAAGGGTCGCGCCCTATAAACCCTGGCAGTACGTAGGCCAGGCAGAACAGCCAAAGCGCTACCCGTGGCAAGCGGCGGACTGCGGATTGCGCAACAACGGCGGGGGTAGGCGGGTGGCTGGTCACGGTGTCAATATAGATGAGTGGTCAACAAAAGTGGGGCTTGTGCTGCAGAAAGTACAGCTAAAAAGCTGATGCGATTCAGTACGCTATGCTGCACAAAAAAAAGAAAAAGGCAGCACGGTTACCCGGGCTGCCTTGCTAATCTTGCGCTGCTAAAGCGCACAGCGCTTAGACTTTGTTGGCCTCGGCTGCTGCTGTTGCAGCCGTTGCTGCTGCGGTAGCTGCAGCAGTGGTGGTGGTACGACCAAAACGGTTGCGGAACTTCTCCACGCGGCCGCCCATGTTGTCCACCGACTTTTGCGTGCCAGTGTAGAACGGGTGTGATTCGCTGGAGGTATCAAGCTTGTACAACGGCAGTTCTTTGCCATCTTCCATCTTGATCATTTCTTTGGTGTTAGCGCAAGAACGTGTGACAAACTTAAAGCCGTTACTCAAGTCTTGAAAACATACGTCGCGGTAATTGGGGTGAATGCCGTCTTTCATTGCAATATCCTTCATGTTGCGGTAGCCGCGCAGCCCAGTGCCACGTACTTTCCGTTAAGCCCTCTATTATAGCTTTTCAAAACCTATGTGCGGCACCCCACAGAGTACTATTAATTTAATAGCTGCTTGAGCAGGATTTACTTGGGTTACAAGCTCAAAAGGCATAAAAAATAGGGCTTGGGGGCACTATTTAGCCAGAAACTGCCTTCTAGCCCGATTTAAGGGGCGCAGCGCGATTGGGCTGTGGCCAGCACCTTGCCCTGCGCATCTTGCACCCAGCCCATTACCCGCAGACGGTCGGGGTTGACGCCTTGGGGAAGGCTCATAGGGCGTGACTCAAATAACAGCTTAAAGCCGTCTTGCGGCGGTTTTAGCAGCTGTGCCCGCAAATCCCAAGGAGTGATGAGTACATTACGCACCAAATTGCGCTCTATATTACTGCCTTCGGCCCCTGCGGGCAAGGTTTCGATCAACACTAAATAGGCCTGTACCTGGGTGTTGTAGCCCAGTTCTGTCTGCTTAATAGGCATCGTGGCCCACGACCGCAGGGCAACGCTAGGTTTGAACTCAATCGATGTGCCTAAATAGCCGTTGACAGGCAGGCCGTGGGCCACGCGCACAGTGCTGTCAGCTGCTTTGAAGCCGCGGCGGGCCGCTTGACCGCTTGGCAGTACGCTACTGGTTTGCATATCTTGCTTGCTGGCTGTCCATGCAAGGCCTAGGCTGGCCAAACGTCCGCTAGCGTCCAATGTGGCAGCGGTAGCCAGCGCCGCTTCGTCGCCTTGCGTGCTGGGCACAATCCAGTCCAAGCTGGCCTGGCCCTTAGCGTTGGCTGGCAAGGTTGATATGGCCCAGCAGGTGGCGCAATCAGCGCTGATAAAACGCTCCAAAATAGCACTGGGTACGGGTTGCTTATCGCTAGAGCAAGACGACTGTGCCTGCGCCGCAGTGCCAGTCCAGAGCGCGGCTAGCAACGCTACGGTACAAAAATAACTGCGCGAAAAAGTGGTTTTCATCGTCTTGGCTTCACAATCTGTTTATGTCTCTTGAAGTATCACCCAATCCTAT
>JAYSWJ010000136.1:0-10593 GCA_043718065.1 Polaromonas sp. | reverse complement strand
CCGCCCGTGCTGGACGCGGCCCAGAAAAAGCGCTTTGCTGAGCGTACGGTGGTCGAGCGTATCAACGCCCGGCTCAAAGACGGCTTTGGCTGCGGCTGTATGTGGGTCAAAGGGCACGCCAAGGTGTTGTGCCACACCACGTTTGCGGTGCTGGCAGTCAGCGCGGATGCTTTGATGCGCTTAATGCTGCATGAGAGTACGCCCGATGCGTTTGGCTAGCGTTGGTTAAATGGACAGTGTCGCGGGTAATGCGCTACAAAAAATATGAGCGCAGCGCCTAAGCACGTCCCGCGAGCAGTGTTTGAGCTGATAGTTTGATCCACCTGCGATCGATGACGTGACTTTGAGCGCATTTAGGTGCACAGCTTGGATGTAAGCGCTTTCGACAATAATTGTGCAAATGGCTCTAATTAACAGTAAAAAGAATTTTTACTGTTACCTTGCGCAGCATTTTTCTAAAACTATTAGCGCAGTAGCTGGTAGCTTGAAGATTAGCTTTGAGCGCGGTCAAGTAAACCTGCAAGGTGTCTCACGTGAACGTCCGCTTGGTCGCCATAGGGTTGAAGCAACTCTAGGTAGGTGGGAAGCTCACGCCGCAATTGGGCCAAAGATGTGATCTGGCCGAACATTAACGCCAAAGGTAACCCCTCTAAGCCAGCCGTGCTAGAAAGAAAATTTTCCATCTCTGCCAACAAGTCTTGCAAAGTGGGAATGTCTGTAGACAGCTTAGCGCTAGCGAGGTTTTGGCCATCACTTTGGCTGTAAAGTGAAACGCCTGTGGCCAAGAAGCTGGCTTTTGTGTCTCGGCTTATGTTGCTGGCCAGTGCTTGTAATTCGGGTGCAAAGTTGCTGCTAGTTCCACCATAATTAGGACCTGTAAGTACCGACATGTCCAGCGCCAAATTGAGTAGAGCTGCTTCGTTTAAAGCTGCAACGGTTTGACTAGTGGCTGGTTTAATGGGTCTGGAAATCACGTCGTCAATAGTAGCCCTTTGAACGAGCTCATCGCTCGCTTTACTGACTAGAGTTTCCTTAACCTTACGGCGTAAATAACCTAGCCGCTCTAGTTCATCAAACTTTTCAGGCAATGAGCCCAACGCGCTAAGAAATGGCTGGTATTGGGCAACACTAGAGCGCCCGTCTACCACCAACATCAAGGTGCGAAGCGTGCGTGGAATTTCGCTGACGCTGGATTTAATGGCTGCGGTGCCTAAATCGGTGCGCTCAAAAATTACCGATGACAAATCGTCAATGCTAGGCATGGGGTTGACTGATTGCACATCGGATGGCGGCATGATTATGGTTGCTTATTTAGGAAGCGGGAAAAAATTCCCGACTCGGCCGCTGCGGGTGTAGCTGAAACCGTAGTACCAGTGGCCACTGGCGCGACAAATGGCGTAACAGCAGCTGTAGCAGCAGGTGCTGCTAAGGCAATGGTTGTGGTGGCCAGTTCCATCAGCATTTTCTCCACAGCATCGGCTTTCATACCGTAGGGGTTAAAAATGCTTTGTTGAGAATACTTAAGGAATAGTGAGCGGTTGTTAGCATTAGGCGCCGCAAACCCCATTGACCAGTTAGCCCAATGGCGCTCTTCGATTTCTTTGTAACCCAGCATGGTCACAGTGTGGTGCCGAGGGTCACGGATCAAGCGTGCATACAGGTCGTTAATCTGGTCTCGCGCACCTTCTAGCGCTTGAAGAAAAATTTTGCTGTTGAAGGCTAACATACCTGTCAGGTCGCGGCTGTGGTTGTTAGTTTGTGCTTGGAGCAAAATGCGTTTGAACTCGTTAAGGTCAACACCGGGTTGAGCTGTACTGGCGTAAATGAGTCTAATCAACATAAAAATCCTTTGTGCTATTGGTTCTGGATAGGCTAAGTCTGATTCAACTTAATTGGGTTTTAAGTTCAATCAGGTGCTGTTGTGCAGGCTGACCTAGTGGTGCAATTAACGATGCATAGCCACTAAAGCTCGCCATTAGCTGCTCAATTGAGTCTAGGCCTTCTAAAGTTAGGATAATTTCAATAGATTCTGCAGGCATATGCAGCGTAACAAAATCACTGATTAGCAGGATAGCACTGCGCAATTTGTACTGAGACGAATTGGCTGTGCTGTTGTTAGGCACTAAATTAGGCGCAATCACAGATGGTGTGACTTGCACTGGGACAGGCTTGTGCTGTGCGTTAGCAATAATCGAAAGTTCGTCTGGGGTAGCCGCCGCAATGTGCGGTTCAATGTACTTTGTGGCTGCGCTCGCTGTGTCCGAAATAGGCTCGGATTTCTTGGGCTCAATGTCTCCCGCGTGGGTATCGCTCCAAGGAACTACTAAACTTGGAGCAGAGCTTAAGGCATGCCCTACAGAAGTAGCCTTAGATATAACAGCCGCTTTGTAGGCTGTTTGTACGTAACCACTTTTTTCTAGCGAATCTAGCAGCAACTGTACATCGCCAAGGGACGGTAGCCTTGATTGATAGACGCTGGAATCACTATGCCCGTCAATTACCGTCAACAGCGTGCGCATGCTGCGCGGTAAAAGCGATAAAGGATTTAATGCAGCTGATCTGCCGGCTGCTGTGCGTATATAAACTGGCATTTGGATGAAAGTTTTTTGTGGTTACTAATATACTCAACATGTGATAATTTTTTGTTCACGATTTCACGATAGTATTTAAATAAGTTTAACTGTAATATTTTGTTAAATATTAGGTGTTTTAAACTAGAATTGCAAGGTTAAACACCCTAATAAATACCACTAAAGAATTTTATATATAAGAAAATTATTAGAAATTTAGGAATTTCCAAATAAATCGACATCAACTACATTTAAATGCTGTCCCTGCAGCCTTGAAATAAATAGTACAAGAAAGTCTAAAAAATGTTCGCCACCTCTATCGCAGGCAGTTTGCCTAAACCCGCTTGGCTGTCAGAAACCAACAAACTGTGGCCGCAGTGGAAGGCTGACGGTGCTGACTTGGCCCAAGCTAAGCTAGACGCTACGCTCTTGTGGATTAAGGCGCAGGAAGATGCGGGGCTGGATATTATTGGCGATGGTGAGCAGTCGCGCCAGCATTTTGTTCACGGCTTTTTAGAGAAGGTAGACGGCATTGACTTTGAGCATAAAGTTACCATGGGCATCCGCAACAACCGCTACGATGCGCAGGTGCCGCAAGTCGTGTCTGAGCTGAAGTTAAAGGGTAGAGTGCATGGTACCGAAGCGCAATTTTTGCGTGCCCATACAACAAGAAAAATCAAGTTCACCTTGCCTGGCCCGATGACCATTATCGACACGGTGGCTGATCGCTTTTATGGCGACAAAGTAAAGATGGCGTTTGCATTTGCAGAGCTGTTAAACCAAGAAGCCCGCGCGCTGCAAGCTGACGGCGTAGACATTGTGCAGTTTGACGAGCCTGCCTTTAATGTCTACAT
The DNA here is from genome assembly GCA_043718065.1 of Polaromonas sp. Classification (GTDB taxonomy): domain Bacteria; phylum Pseudomonadota; class Gammaproteobacteria; order Burkholderiales; family Burkholderiaceae_C; genus JAAFIP01. The sequence continues at coordinate 7,169 of JAYSWJ010000136.1, read as the reverse complement.
GCAAGACGCAGCCGACTGGGGTGTCAAAGCGCTAGAAGTGGCCTGCGCAGGCCTAACGTGTACCAAGGCAGTGCACATCTGCTACGGCTACGGTATCAAAGCCAATACCGACTGGAAGGCCACGTTAGGCGACCAGTGGCGCCAGTACGCACAGGTGTTTCCAGCGTTGGCGCAAAGCAGTATTGACCAGGTTAGCCTGGAGTGTTTTCAAAGCCATGTGCCGCCCGACTTGATGGCGCTGTTAAAAGGCAAAGACGTGATGGTGGGCGTGATTGATGTGGCCAGCGAAATTATTGAAACGCCCGAGCAAATAGCCGACACGATTGGCACTGCGCTGCAATATGTAGCCAAAGACAAGCTGTTTCCGTGCACCAACTGCGGCTTGGCACCCATGAGCCGCGAAGTGGCCTTGAAGAAGCTGCATGCATTGGGCCTGGGTGCAGCGCTGGCGCGTAAGCGGTATGCTTAAAGCGTATATGAGCCGTGCTTGAAAAACTCAAGCCATTCACTGTGACTTTAGCGCGGCAGAGGTATGCCTGTCATTTGGTCGTATTTGGCAAAATACTTACGCGCTAAACCCACCAGCGCTGTGTCTGATGGATGGTCAACTACCTCATAGCCCACGATACGCTCACCAGTGTGCGGGCGATGCTTAGTCACATAATGGCGAAAATCAGCTAGTCCTACGTGCCCACTGGTGACTAGTATTTCGGCTATACCGTCAATAGCATCACACACCTCACCATAAAACTCATGCTCTGACCGTACCGCGCTGCCATGCTGGCGGGTGTAGTGAGTATGGCTGTGTAATTTTCGCTCTTGCACATGCTCAGAGCCAAATTGCAGCACTTGGGCAGATTGGTGGTCAACAAAAACAACCGCGTGAAAAAGGCTCATGGTAGAGGTTCCTGTTCGTGGATGACTGGGCAGCAGCAAGTGCAGCAATATCTAGCTGCGTTTGCGGGTGCGCAAAGCAACAATCTAATGCGCACTAACCTAACTGTCTGTGCGCCAGCGCACAGAGAGCTTTTGAAAATTGCGTTATTGTGAGCCAGAGTTTTGCAGTTAATCGTAGAAACACCCAAGACAACCCATAGCGCCATGCTCCAAACTAAAGTAAAAGTCTCAATCACCATAACGGCTTGGCTGTTGCTGTTAGCATCTCATCATCTGCATGCACAAACAGTGTACGAATGGAGCGAAACCAATGGCACGCTAGCCTATTCAGACCACATGCCTACTGCAGCACAAGGCACGGTGACGCGCACTTTGACTGCGGACAATGCACCAAATATAAAACGCGCAGTTATTGTGCGCCTAGCCAGCCAAACCGTGCCAGTTGAACATCCTTTTCGGCAATTGTTGACCGATGCGGATGGCAGCGTTGCGCAAGCCATTACTGAGCTGCAGCAGGCCGAACTAGCGCTTCAATATGGGCAAGTGCCGCAACCGGGGGAGCGCAGCGGCCTATTTAATGGCCATAGCCGCCTGAATGGCACCTATTTTGAGCGCATCAATATGCTGGAGGCACAGGTGCTAGATGCCAGAGCAAAATTGCAGTCTACCTATAGCAAGCGTGATGAGCTCAAGCAGTAGCTTTTAGGTACTGCTTGTTGGATTTAAGAAGGCTGCTTGACGATGCGCAGGTATGGCTTAGGTGCTTTCCATCCAGCAGGAAACAAAGTCTTGGCATCTTCATCAGTGACAGATCCAGCGATGATCACGTCGTCGCCGTTTTTCCAGTTCACAGGCGTGGCCACTTTGAACTTAGACGTCAGTTGCATCGAATCCAATACCCGCAAAATCTCGTCAAAATTGCGGCCCGTGGTCATCGGGTAGGTCATCATCAGCTTGATCTTTTTGTCTGGGCCAATAATAAAGACTGAACGTACGGTGGCATTGCCTGCAGCAGTGCGGCCATCTGACCCGCCTACCTCACCCGCGGGCAGCATGTTGTACAGCTTAGCCACATTCAGGTCGGTGTCGCCAATCATCGGGTATTTCACCGCAGCGCCTTGGGTTTCTTCAATGTCAGCGGCCCACTTGGCATGGTTGCCCACCTCGTCTACCGACAGGCCAATCAGTTTGGCATTGCGCTTGGTAAATTCGGGCTCAATTTTGGCCATGTAACCCAGCTCGGTGGTGCACACAGGCGTAAAGTCTTTGGGATGTGAAAAAAGTATGGCCCACTTGTCGCCAATCCACTGGTGAAAATCAATCGTACCTTGGGTGGTAGCGGCGGTAAAGTTGGGGGCGGTGTCGTTGATGCGCAGAGACATAAAAATACTCCTAAATTTTAAACTTACTGTAAAAGCAAACTAGCAAAAACAAAAAAGGAGCACTAATGAGCCCCTAGTGTGATTAAAGAGTATAAAGCGCCGACAGCTATAACGCTGGCTTACCATTTGCCCTCGTCTGACTTAAAAATGTCTTTAGGTTTTGCCGCTACAACTTTCTTCTTGGGCCCGCTGGCTGCTTGGGCCGTAGCAACTGCCATTAATTTACTGCTATTGAGTTCGCGTAGTTGCAAGCCACCTGCTTGAATTTGGTCTAGTGGCATTTTGATATTTTCTATATGACCTTGCGACATCGTAGGGCCGACTTTATCGACCACCACTTCACAACACTCGTATTCAGTGCGGCCTAAGGATTGCCCTGTTTGGGGGTCTTTGATTTCTTGCCCCATGGATACCAACTGGTAGCGTGCACCCTCGCGTACAGACTGGCCGCCTTGGCTTAGCACCACATTATTGCCATCGCGCGATGCTACGGTGATGGGGAAGGTGCGTACCAAAATTGCGCTTACCACGTTGCTTACTATCTGCGTCTCTAGCGCTTCGCGAACTTTGTCCATATTGTCTTTGTAGGCGCCGCCTGTACCGCCCAAGTTGCCTTGCAAAATACTTGACAGTTGCACTTGGCGTGTTGAAACGTTGATCACGCGCTGGTTGACAGACCAATTACCATCAGTACCTTGGTAGCTGAAAGCGTTAATACTGCCAGTCCATATTAAGTCTGCACTGATGGCTTGGCTCATTTTAGAGCGCTCAGCAGAGGGCGATTGACCACTGCTGATCATCTCCAACTCCTGCTGCACATCGTCGCCCAATTCGCGGTCTAGTACCGAAAACCGACCAGTGTTGGTTAACGCGTCTAAGATTTTTTGACGAATCTCAGAGGCAACTTTACCTGAAGGTACTGCCAGGCCTGCAACTCTGTACGAATCGGTACTGACACGTACAGGACCGACCACGATTCTCAGTTTTTTGCTGTCTGCAGGGGCTTCAAACTTGGCAATATTGGCTTCAATGGTGGCTTTATAGCTGCCTTTACCCAACATGGGCTCGTCCAGCTTAACCACTTTAAAGCTGCTGACTACACCGCCCGATTGTTGCGACACATAATCAGAAAAAGCCTTAGCCTGCAGCTCTGCACCACTTTTGCCTACCGACACGGCCAAGACAGATCGGTAAGTGTCTGAATTCATATCCACTGATACGCCATTGACTTGCTTGATCGCCAGTTTGATGGCCTCGTCTACTGCTGCGGCGGCATTAGGGCCAATGCCTGTGGCTGTAGTGGCAACAGAGGTAAGTTTTCCAGCATCCGGCATGGTTGCCACTGGTGCACTAGGTTTTGCTGCAGGGGCGGCGGCTGCCGGTGCTGCGGGTGCGGCAGGTGCGGCAGGTGCTTCTTCTTTTTTAAAGCAGCCCGTCATTGCTATAACAACGCCTGTACAGCTTAACACGTATGACAACTTCATATAAGGTTTACCAGTAGAGATTTGAGAATCTGGGTAGGGTGAACACCAGGCCAAGCTTAATGTAAATTACAAAGCCGCTGTGGCATCTTTAGGCACAGGAATATCGTTGCTCTTAGCAAAACTTACTGCTTGGACCAAAGTATTTTTTAGGTTCACACTGTTGCTAGGAAAGCTTTGCAAGATATAAGCACCAGAATTTAACTTTGGAATCATCAAAGGCGATGCTGAAGACAAGGCGTTCTTAAAGGCTTGAAACTTAGGCGCCATGCCAGCGTACTGAATCAAGCCTTGGCCTAGACTTTCCAAACCTTCTCCGTATTCTTTCTTGGACTTATCATCCATTTTGACGCCTTTGGCATTTTGACGTTCGCTGATGGCTTTGGATACATCGCTTTGTACTGAGTCCGCTTTAGCCAAGTTGTCTTTGGTAGCGCCCGACGACAAAGCATCGGCTTCCGCCTTAGCCAAGGCAGCAGCCTCGCTTAGGCCTAACGCACTGGCCATTTTGTATTCTGCCATCAAAACTTTTTTGTTGGCAGTCACATAAGCATTGACCAAAGCGTCTTGGTTGGATACCGCATCGCCACCTCCGCTGCTGCCCGAGTTACCCACTCCGGCAGCACCCTTCACAGCATCCAACAAGCCTGCGTTCACGGTAAATGGGATGCTTGCGCAGAGGATGGTCAAGGCAATGATATTTTTACGCATGGTGAAAATTCCTAAAAGATGAAACATGAAAATTAAGGGTTTTGAACTTATTTAATGCCGGCATTGGTCATCTGGCTAAGCAACTCGCGAGCTACTTTTTCAGCAGCATTTTTAAGCGCGTTGGTTTGAGCTTCTTCCTCTGTGGGGCCTAGACCTGCCACTTGGATGGGGCCTACTTCTGCCACAGTCTCGGGAATAGTTTCTTTAGCATTCAGCAGTTTGCCAGTAGCCGCTACTGACACGCGGAACAGGCCGGTGGCAGGGTCGGTATCAGACAGGCGTACATCCAAAGTGCCGTAGGCAATATAGGGGATCTGTGCATTTTGCAGGCCCATAGCCACATTGCGTTCAGTTTGTGGCTGAAGATCGTTGCCTGCTTTAAAGTCGTTTTCTACGTCTTTAATTTTTAAGAGACCTTTGCTGTAGGGCTCAAGGTAAGCTGCGTCTACCACTCTGTAGCCACCGCTTGCAAACACGCCGTTAAACACACTCTTCAAATAGTTGCTGGGGAAAACAGCCCAAGTTTTTTGAGTTGCCTTGCGTGTGGTGCTACCGCCAGTTTCTACCGAAGCGCGTGCCTCACCTGCAGTGCGCGTGCCTTTGACCTGGCCTTTGACTTCAACGGTTTGGTATTCTCGGTTGTCAAATGATTTGGCTGTGTCGGTAGATCGTGATACGAAGATGAAGGTCATCTTGGACTTTTCGCCAGTGGCTGTTTGTGCCACTGTGGAGCCCGCCTTCATGGCGTTACGCAGCTGCGCTACGTTCAAAGTTACGCGTACCGTGATGGAATATTGTTTCATGTCAGGGCGATCTTCTTCGCTCAACATGACGGTTTCCAAAATATATTTGTCCGGATCTGCCTTGATCTTGGCGCTGATGATGTCCAAGTTAGCCGATTGAGATTCTCCAGCTTCAGCATAGTATTTCTCTACTGCTTTGAGCTGGGCTTGCTGCTGCGCTTTGGCCTTGACTTCAGGGCTTACCTTAGAGCTGAACAGAGTTGTTTCGTATTTAACTGTGGCTTGACCTTTGGCCGTGGCCGTCTGTGCCATAGCTTGGTGTCCTACTAAAAGCAGTAGCGAGAGAAAGATATAACGAATTATTTGCATGATTTAAGTAAGTCCTGAGTTGAGGTAATTTGCTTGGAAATATCTGGGTTGGCGCTGGCTGATTTGAGCCAGTCGGATTTGTTACCTGCCAAGTTGTCTGACAGTTTTACAAACAAGCCTTTGAGTGCGTCGTAGTAAGCCGGAAAATCATCTAAAGTATCTTGTGATGCGGGCACCATTTTGACTTCGCCGTTTTTAAAATCAGCATCCATGTACGAGCGGCCAGAGGTGGGTTCTTGGATTTTGACGTTGCTGTACGCACCATAAATGTAGCTGGCGCCTGCTGCGGCTTCGCCGCTTTTGATTTTCTTAAAACGAGGTACGTCTAGTGTGATGGTGTAGTCGGCCTCGGGCAGTTTAAGCATATAGACATCACCATCGGCAATGCGCATAGACATCACGTTGCCAATGGCATAACCCTTGGAGAAAGGCAGCATGGAGACGCCTGTTTTGCTAGACAGGCTCTCCCCAAACAAATCAGCCGCCCAAGTCTGGGCTACTTCAGGCGTGCTTTTCAGATCTTTGGGCAACATTTCCAGGGCTTCAGCGCCAATGTTAACCTTGCCTACCTGAACAAAGCGGGGCACGGTGGTGGGGATGGTGGCTTTGTTAATGGCGGCAGTGAAGCGGTCAAAAATGCCTAGCTTGCCTTGCTCACCAAAGTAAACGGCTTCAAAGCGTTTGCTCATCTCGTCTTGCGTGGGCATGCGGTCAATCACATCCAAATGGGTAAAGCTAAAGGGGTAAGCACGCAACACGGTCATGCTTTTAAAGTCAAAAAACATAGCCTGAGCGCGCACTTGGGTCAGTAGCTTCGCCATGTTGCCAAAGCGCTCTGCCGATACGGTCTCTCCAGTGATCACCAGTGCAACTACAACAACTTGGTCTTGGCCTTTAAGTTCTTGCAGCGCAGTTTGGTTCATCTCAAAACCACTGGGTTTGCTCTTGGCTACGGCTTGCGCAATTTGTTTGCTAAACGGTTTGCCTGCAGCTGCCTGCGAGGCTTCTAGTCGTTTGGTGTATGGAAAACGTGCTGCGATGGATTTGCTATCGCCTGAATAGGCAAACCCTGCCAGCGTCACGTTGGTTGCGTGGGAAGAGGTTGCCAGCAATGCGGACACTAGAAACACAATTCGATATATTTGAATCAACATTTAAACTACTTTGATAAGCCAGGCACTAGGCTGTAAGAAAAAGAAACTGGAGTTTATTTGTTTTTGTTGCCGATTCATGTGGTGACTGCAACGAATACGTGAAATATCTGTCTTATTGAGCGTATTTTAGTTGTATCAATATGTTTTTTATCAAGAAAATTGTGTAATTAAGACTTCGCACCAACTTGAATTACATTCATGGATAGGGCGAATACTATAGTAAGTAACTCTGTAAGTATTTTGAACGTGTTAACGCTACAAAACTTAACTTGCGGTGATCAAGTACAAGATGGCATTTGCCTTCTAAAAGAAAAAAACGGCTCCCAAGAGCCGTTTTTTAGTAACTACTCAGGTCACATCAATGCAGCTAGGCCAAGACTGGCTGCATCGGGCGGCCCTCAAATACACTGATCAAGCAATCAAACAAGCACT
>JAYSWJ010000135.1:0-64579 GCA_043718065.1 Polaromonas sp. | reverse complement strand
GCATGGCTGGAACTTGCTCGCTTTGGTCCGGATGGATCAGCAAGACGATCTCGTAATGACGCATAAACACTCCTTAAGGATTTAAGCCTAGTAACTAGACTTTGTTTAACCGCAACTTGCGTTGCAGTGTTAAAAAAGCTACCCACAGCGTCGGATGTGGTGCAGCAAGGGTAAAGCCCTCTATTATAGCGTCTTTACGCCCCGTATAGACCACCTCAGCCATGACCCACCGCACCCTGTTCACCACCCTCATCTCTACCTCCCAGCTGCGCGCCCTGCAGGCCAGCGGCGCTGATGTGCAAATATGGGACTGCAGCTTTGACCTGATGGCCCCCACAGCCGGGCAAGAGGCCTACGCGCAAGGCCACATCGCAGGCGCGCACTACGTGCACCTAGACCACGACTTGAGCGACAAAACGCATGCTACTGACAAAGCCAGCGATAACCCACGTACCCCCGCCAGCGAAGGAAGCCACCCCACCGGCCCCGCCAGCGGCGGCCGCCACCCATTACCCAACCGCGACACATTCGCCACCTGGCTAGGCCACATTGGCGTCACCCCCGCCACCCAAGTAGTGGTGTACGACCGCAACGGCTGCAACTACTGCGGCCGCGCCTGGTGGATGCTGCAGTGGTGCGGCCACGCCAACGTAGCCGTACTAGACGGCGGCTGGCAGGCGTGGCAAGCGGCGGGCGGTGCGGTTAGCGCTGGCAGCACGGCTGCAAGCATCAGCAATGCAGACAACAGCATTTCAAACAGCAGTATCAACAGCAGCACGCCCAAAGCGCTAAAAACACCCAACCCAAGCCATAAATTAATAGAAAAATACCCCTTGAAGCCTACAAATACTGCTCAAGCAGCTATTGAATTTGTAGCAATGGCCGTACAAAAAGGCAGCCACACCATCATCGACGCCCGCGCTGCCCCGCGCTTTCGCGGCGAGGTAGAGCCGCTAGACCCGGTAGCAGGCCACATACCAGGCGCGTTAAACCGCCCGTTTAGCCTCAACATGGGTGCAGACGGCCTGTTCAAACCCGCCGCCACTTTGCGTGCCGAGTTTGACGCCCTGCTGGCAGGCCGCGACCCCAGCAAAGTCATCCACCATTGCGGCAGCGGCGTAAGCGCCGTGCCCAACGTGCTGGCCATGGCCATTGCAGGCTACCCGCCCACGCAATTATTTGCCGGCAGCTGGAGCGAGTGGAGCAACCGGCCAGACTTGCCTGTGGCCAAAGGTTGACCTATTTACTATTAATTCGATAGCTGCTTGAGCAGTATTTACCTGGGTTACTGGCCTAAAACAATAAAAAATTCAGGCCGTCAAGCAATTACTCGCCCACAGGGTCTTGTTCGCCGTCCAGCAGCTTGAAGTTAATAGCGTTTCTGATCAGCTGCTTTTCGTAGTGCCGGTTGCGTCTGCTTTTTTTGGCGCTCGAGCGCTTGCCGTTGCGCTTGTCTTCCACGATGTTGGCCAGCTGACTCAAATCGCTGGCATCGCGTATTGCGTTGGGAGATGTGCGCTTGGCCATGGACAGTTAATTTTTAGCTGGTTTTTGAAGAGAGAGAATTACAAAACCTAGTTTATTTTGCCAGCCACTGACTGGCACCGAGCGCTTAGGGCTATTGGTGCAATTGTGCGAACCATACATCGACTGATAACAGGCAAAATTTAGCATCCAAGTTGCCCTTCTAGGCCATGCCGTGTACAAACATTCAAGAAGCCAATATGCCCTATTCTTCCGTTGCTTCTATCTCCAAATGGGGTAACAGCCAAGGTGTGCGTTTAACCAACAACGTGCTGCGCCACGCCAAGCTGTCGTTGTCTGACCAAGTGGTCATTCGCTCTGAGCCTGGGCGGGTGGTTATTGAAAAGGCGAAACCCAAGTACGTGCTGGCAGAACTGCTAGCGCAAATGCCTGATGGCGAGACCTTGACCTTAGTGGACTACGGACGCGCCGTAGGCCGCGAGCTGCCTTGAGCACAGCGCAACGAACTGCCCCGAACGCGGCAGGTAAAGCCTCTTGGGCACCCGACAGTGGCGACATTATTTGGCTGAACTTCACCCCCCACGCTGGCAAAGAAATGGCAGGCATGCACCCTTTTCTGGTGCTATCCAGCCAGCTGTTTAACGCTAAAACCGGCACCGTGGTGAGTTTGGCCATGACCAGCAAAGCGCACAACCATGTGGGTAGCGCCGGGTTTAACCCATTCCAAATAGCCAACAAACCCAGCAAAGGCGAGGGCTGTATCAACGTGAACCAAGTATCCACATTTGACTGGGTAGCCAGGCAAGCCAAACCACATCCTTGGGGCACAGTGTCTAAACCGATTTTGCAAAATGCCAAAGACATGTTGAACGCGGTGTTGGGACTGGGCTGAGTTTGAAGCTGGGCAACAGATTGATCTCCTTTGGATGTTCACGCACACAAGAGGTAACTACTTATGAAAGCTAAAAAATTTGATCAGCAGTTTGATGATGGCATAGACATTACGGCGGCTTTAGATTTGTCCAAAGCCAAGCGCGTCCTGCAAGCGCAGAAACGGGTCAATGTAGACTTCCCAACCTGGATGATCGACTCCCTAGACCGCGAAGCCAGCAAGCTGGGCGTGACAAGACAGTCTGTGATTAAGGTATGGCTAGCCGAGCGCCTGGAGGCAACAGCAGTTAACTTGCCATCACAACGGGCGCGCTTGGGTGCTGCGCAGCGCTGAACTATTTGCTGGGTAGAGCACACCGCCAAATGCAAAATGTGCCAGTTTGCGAGTCATTTAGACCAAAACGCATGGTGCAGTGCTCACGACTTAAATTATTGGAGGTCAACTAACATGACTCACGACACGATAGTTAACGAAATTCACCAGTTTCGCGCGCAGTTGCTAGAACAACACCATGGCGACTTTGCCGCCTACTTTGCTACCTTGATAGCCAAACAGCAGCAGAACCCCGAGCAGTACGCGTCTTTTATGCAGCCTGCAGATACCCAACGGACGCCATCGCAGATCAAAGCCACACCAGACGCATGCTAAGCGTGCACTCTTAGTCGACGTGTGTTGGTTGTATTATGAATTTTCGCTATAAATAAAATAGCTGCTTGATCAGTATCTGCGGCTTGAACGGTATATTTGACTGCTAAAAATATTCCAAAACAACGCATTATTTCGTCACTTAACATTTTCTGGCGGCATATCGCGTGCTAGGCACTGAGCAACACGTTTGACCACGGCTTGCCGGAAATTCCACAAGATGAGTATCCAAATAGATAATGCGTAGAAAGACCAATAATTAACCCTGTCATACGCTACCAGCACTGCAAAAATAATAGGTGCTAGCAACAACAACACAAACCAGAAATTCACCACCCTGTCGCCCAACACGGCGCGTCGTGCGGTTTGCAGCACAGCACGTTGGTCTTCCAAAGATAAACGGTTGATCTCTGGACAGCGAAAATATCTTGATGACAGATAAGCCTTAGCCATCCTATCTTTATTGCGCAAGTCGCTTTGTTGCGCCATCAGTTCATCCGCAGCTTGACTGGCTTGGTCTTTAGAAATCATCTTTACTCCTTTGCATAGGTAAAGACTAATTGAAAAATCAGCGCGGTGCAAGACTTGAGATTAGCTTTACGTATGTTGCACAAAGCAGCTCGATGCGAGCCGGTAATGCCGTGGGTAAAGCCGTGGAAATCGACCTCAAACGCCAATTGAAATTCGGACTGAGGCGGCATAAAAAGTGCCTTTTTTGCCAATAAAAATTGTTGGTAAGATTTTGTCAGCCCACAATTCTAGCTACTATCTTTATAGCTGTTTGAGCAGGTTCTACGGCTTGCTTGGCCTGTTTTTATTGTTGAAACTTCCCTGTAGCAACGCATTACTTCGTTGTTTACCGTGGACGGGCGGCGGGACATATCGCTGCAAAAACCTCCGCGAACATGCGCGGTAGGCAATAGTTACCTACAGTTGGTGGGCCGCACCTCGCTACGATTTTTCCAACGATACGCTCCCACCGCTCACCCTGTTCAGCTTGGTAGTTTTAAGGCACGCGGGGCGGAGTTTTTTGGATTTATACAAGCGTTGTTCAAACCAAGCAGTTTTGCAAAAAAATTAGTCTACGGATGTTTAAATCACAATAAAACGGCGAAAATCAATTGCATATGATTAAAGTAAGTTTCTCAAAGCTTGCGTGGCTTAGCGCTATTTTTAATGGAGCAAACTATTTAATGCCAAAAAAAGATAAAGCAGTCTTTCTTTGAAGAAGGATGCACTTTTATACAGCAAGTTTCGCGTTATACATCACGTTAAACGCCTAAGATCCACACGCAAATACCCAATGCCCAATATCCTGTCTTGGCTTCTCTCCGCCGAAAAGCGCGACCGCGCAGTCTCCGACGCAGCCGACAAGCTCCAAATGAGCATGCGAACTACGGCCAAGTGTCGATACAACGCATCGGGCCGCCTACAACAACAAGGCAAGTACTCGTTCTTCACCACTACGGTTCTTTCACTTGGTCTAGTCTTCATTCCATTGATGCAGAGCGCGGGCATTCCGCTGGCGTTCAAGCCAAACGTTCTGAACGTGATGCAGATATTCCTCGGTGTGGCCGTAATGGTCTATTCGCTTGTCATAAGTACCGCTCGCTATGACCTTCGGGCGGCTCAGTTGACCGAATGCGGAGACAAGCTCAAAGAGCTAATCCGAGACTTAGACCGCGAACGCGAGGCAAACGGAGGCAAGGTTCCGCCTGACCGATTGGCCCATTTTCAGAAGACGTATTCGGACGTTGTCACCGATGTTGAGAACCATGAACGGAACGACTACCGTTTCGCAGAGCTTGAAATGCTCAACGACTACTTCTTAACGGGGTTGCCGCGAATCAGTCTCTTTTTGGAGGCACATGCAATTCGCCTCTTAGGCTTTGTACTTCCTACCGCTCTAATGGTCATCGAAGCCATTTTTATAGCTGACATGATGGCAGCGACACGCATCCTCACGCCCTACCTAAACGGCTCGCTCGCAACAGGCGCCTAACCTCTCATATCAAACTTTAGATCGCAATGCTGATTCCTAGTTCCAACTTCAACACAGTCATCCTCCTAATGGAGGTCGACTTGAACTGCGAAATCATTGCGCGGAGCACTGAGAAGCTTAGGATTGCCGCAATGCACCGGATCAATCTTTCGCAAGGCATCGATGACGCCGGCAAGGCTACAAAAATCGATATCATCACAGACTGCTTTGCTTGCCTCACTGCCGCCGCAGCGGTTTCTAGATTGCTCTGTCTCGGTGACCGAAAGGGCAAGAGAGCTGATCGAATCAAGCAGCGGTGCGATCTATTGATGAATGAACTTGGAAACCCATCAATTTCAGCACTAAATTCCCTGCGCGTGAGGAATTCCTGGGAGCACCTCGACGAGAGACTTGATGATATTCTTGAGTCGCAGACATGCAGGTCGCATTCGCAAATCCACGTATCGCCCACACCTCCAAGTCATGGAACGTTTGTCTCGCGTCACTTTGATCCAAACACACTGGAGATTAAATTTGCTGGCGACGTATTTTCACTTGGTCCGATTGCTGAGGAGGCACTTCTGTTATCAAGACAAGCGAACCTAGCCATTAAACGTATCACGATTACCAATGCCAGCTTTTAGTCTCTTTGGACTCGAAACCGCATAAAGTATCAAGCAAATATACGTCGGCTTATCAGAAAGCAATAGCAAGATCTTTTGCTTAAAACGACCTATGACTCGAGAACAGACACTTTCTAGATTGGCGTAAACATTGTGGTCGCACTAACTTAACATCTGATACAGTTAAGTAGGAAAATACACACTTTGTTATAAAACTACTATGAAAAAATCTGCCGCTTTGTTATCTGCACTTGCTTCAGTCTTCTTGACTGGTTGCGTTTCGATGGCATCCATCAACGCCAAAATTGCACCTCTAAATAAATGGTGGGAGTCAGAATATGAAGAGTCTCGCTTCACTCAGAGATACAAGCTCACTAAAGCCAACACTGAATCGGTTCGACGCGGGGTTGTGAGTTCAGCAGAAAAAGTTGGGCTAACCATTTCAAGCTCAACAGATGACATAGTCGCCAGCGGCAATCCTACTACTATGTTTACCAATGAAGAATGCGAGTCTTGGAAACGTTTGGACGAAGAGCGAACAAAGCAGCTCTCCAGCGGATTTATAATATTGACTTGTGACGCGTCAAATAAGAATTCAACTATTGTTGCGACAGTCAAATTAAGAGCATACCCAACTGGCACTCTAATCGTACTCGACTACGAAGTACTTAGTCCAAAGATAGAAGCTTATGGCATAGTTGGACCTCGACGCCCAGGCCCAGCCGCATCGAAAGCAGGATCGTCAAAGTTTTGGGAAACTGTCAGTAAAACTATTTCAGAGCCGATTCGTAATGCAACAAAAGAGGACTTAATGTGAAGAGTGGTGTCGTATTAACGTGTATTGCTGCGATTTCACTTGTAGGGTGTTCAACAATCACTACAGGCACCACACAATCTATCTTAGTTGATACAAAACCAAGCGGAGCAATTTGTCGTTTCAGTCGCTCAGATAGGGAGGTTGGGGTTGTTAATCCAACCCCTGGGATGCTTATGATCACCAAGGACAAAGCCCCACTAACTGTTATTTGCACAAAGAGTGACTTCTATCCCAACACTGGCATACTATTAGCAAATTTTGAGCCTATGACATTGGGTAATATATTGCTTGGAGGAATAGTAGGTAGCCTTGTTGACGTAGCGACTGGCGCCAATCAAAAATACGATGCAACGTTAACGGTCACTCTAAAAAAAGTAGAGGTGAGCAACATTGATTCAGTAATTGATGACATCAAAACCCATTCACCAAAAACGACTCCGTAAGTTCAGATTGGTAAATTAAGTTGCGTGAGGTTGGTTATTTGGACGGATTACCTATCCTCAGCCGACTACAAGCGCGCTGATGTGATGTGTGCACTATGACAAAAAATAAAGGGCCGCAGCTCAGTTTGGCATGGGGCGCACGCCGCAGCGGGGCGCGTGCTGGAACAACGAGCTGGGTAATGGGTAAGGCTACTAAGCATGCAGAATGCCAGTTAAAGCACTCCAAACAGCATTTTTATGAACTAAATATGCCGGTAACCCAAGTAAATCCTGCGCAAGCAGCTATTGAACTTAGAGCGTCGTAGTGGTTATAAATTCTCATTGCCCGTTGGAAAACGCAGCCGAATGGGGCCTTTGGTATTGGTGATGTCGACGATTTTGCCGCCTTGTGTGACGACTAGGAGGCTTTGGACTGCCAACCGTGCAGCCACATCGCGTACTGCAGGCATGGCGGCGCGCCAATCTGCGGCAGCGGGATAGACGGCCCGGGCAGCGTCGCTAGGGCAGATGGTAGCACCGCTCTGGCGGTGGGCTAGCAGGGTGAAGATGGCGTTTTCTAGGGCTTGCCGGTCTGCACCATCACCTGCGCCCTCAATTGCGGTTTTAGCTGTGCCCACATCAGCGCCTTGGCTTGATGCTTGCCCTGCTCCTTTATCTGCGGCTTGGGATGCACCTTCACTTGCTGGCACGCCTTGGGTTGCTGGTTTGCTTGAGTTCACTGCGAAGTTTGTGGGCTTATTGCACCGTTAAATCTAGCGTGCCATCGGCCAGCTTAGCCTTCACTTGTTGCCCGGTTTGCACAGCTTTTACGCTGCCCACCACATGTCCATCAGCGCCTTGCAGTACGGCGTAGCCGCGCTCTAGCACGCGCTGGGGGTTGAGCAGGTCTAGGCTGCGCTCGGCGCGGGACAGGCGCTGGGTGTGGTGGATGATTTTATCGCGTGTTTTTAGCACTAAATCGCGCTGTAACCCAAGTAAATCCTGCTCAAGCAGCTGCGTTTTTGATAGTGTGCTGCGCTGCAAACCGTACTGCAGGCGCTGCAAATCTAGGCGCTGGTGGTGCAGCGCGTCGAGCGGGCGGCCCAGGCGGCTGGCGGCGATGTCTAGGCGCTGGGTACGTTGGTCTAGCGCGGTGTCGGTGACGCTTTGCAGGCGGGTGTGCATCAGCGCGGCAGCGGCTAGCCAGGTGGCGCGGTCGGCGCTACACAGCTCGGCGGCGGCGGTGGGCGTGGGGGCGCGCAGGTCGGCTACAAAATCGGCAATGGTGAAGTCTGTTTCGTGGCCCACACCGCTGATGATGGGCACGGGGCTGGTGGCAATTAATCGGGCTAGGCGCTCGTCGTTAAAGGCCCACAGGTCTTCTAGCGACCCACCGCCGCGCACCAGCAAAATAACGTCTATGGGGGTGTTTTTAGTGGTTAAACTGGGCTGCAGACCACGCGAATCCTGCTCAAGCAGATATAGTTTTGATAGCGCATCGCACAGCTCGCCAGCGGCTTGCGCGCCCTGCACCAGCGCGGGTACCAGCACCACGGGGATGTGGGGCACGCGCCGCTGCAGCGCGGTGGCCACGTCGTGCAGGGCGGCTGCGCCTAGTGACGTAACCAAGCCAATGCCACGTGGGGCCAGCGGGATGGGGCGCTTGCGCGCTGCGTCAAACAGACCTTCGGCTTCTAGCTGGGCCTTTAGGCGCAAAAACTGCTCAAACAGCGCGCCCTGCCCTGCGCGCTGCAGCGATTCAACAATTAGCTGCAAGTCGCCGCGCTGCTCGTACACACCCAGCTTGCCGCGCACTTCTACCAGGTCACCGTCGCGCGGGGCAAAACTCAGTAGCGTGGCCGCGCGGCGAAACATGGCGCAGCGGATTTGCCCACTGGCGTCTTTCAGGCTGAAGTAGCAGTGCCCACTGGCGGCGCGGCTAAACCCGGTAATCTCGCCGCGTACGGCTACGGGGTTAAAGCGGGCGTCTAGCGCGTCGGCCACGGCGCGGCACAGGGCACCCACGCCCCACACGCGTGGTATGGCCGTCACCAGCGCAGAAAAATCATCCCCTGCAGGCAAATCGTCGTCTGGGTCGTGGGCAGCTTCGCGCATAATCTGGGGCACACCTTTGGGTAACGATTGGAGAAACCGTTTTGCTATCGATCATACAAGCCGCCGGCTGGCCTATTTATCCGTTGTTGTTATGTTCTGTGGTGGCTATGGCCCTCATTATTGAGCGTTTTATCAGTTTAAAGACCGTTAAAGTGGCCCCGCCCAAGCTGCTAGACGAGGCTATTAGCGTGTCGCGCCAGGGCCTGCCGTCTACCGACGTGATGCACCAGCTAGAGGCTAATTCAGCCCTGGGCTACGTGCTGGCCAGCGGTATGCGTACATTAAACGCCCACCCCCGCTGCAGCGAGGACGACCTGCGCAGCGCCATGGAAGGCGCAGGCCGCCTAATGGCGCACCGCCTGGAGCGCTACTTGCCCGCCATAGCTACCATAGCGTCTGCCGCGCCCCTGCTGGGCCTGCTGGGCACGGTGATTGGCATGATTGAGATTTTTGGGTCGCAAGGCAGTGGTGTGGGCGGTGGTGGTGCCAACCCCGCGCAGCTGGCCCAAGGCATATCGATTGCGCTGTACAACACGGCGTTTGGTTTAATTATTGCCATACCAACGCTGATTTTTTGGCGCTACTTTAGGGCGCGGGTAGATGGGTATTTGCTGACTTTGGAGTTGGCTGCTGAGCGCATGGCAAGGCACCTTATCGCTTTGCGTGGTGGAAGGTAGCCCACCATGGCCATGAACTTCAAACGCGGTAACCGCGAAGAGCCCGAGATTAACCTCATCCCGTTTATCGACGTGCTGCTAGTGGTGCTGATCTTTTTGATGCTGTCTACGACCTACAGCAAGTTCACCGAGATGCAGATCAAGCTGCCCGTGGCCGACACCGACGTGCAGCGCGACTACCCCAAAGAAGTGATCGTTATCGTCAGCAGCGATGGCCGTTACAGCATTAACAAAACGCCTGTGGTGGGCCGCACGGTAGACGCCATTGGCCTGGGGCTGGTAGAGGCTGCCAAAGCGGGCAAAGACAGCGTCATCATCATCAGCGCCGACGCCATGGCGTCGCACCAAAGCGTGATAGCCGTGATGGAGGCTGCACGCCGCGTGGGCATGAGCCAAATAACCTTTGCCACGCAAACCTCGGCGCAAGCTGGGGCTAAATAATTTTGTATGCAGCCCACCGCTGCTAGCGCCGCGCCTGCACCGCGCAGTTGGCGCACTAAGCTAGCTGCCCGCTTGCAGCAATCTTGGCTAAAGCGCGACTGGCTGGCCATAGCTTTGTACGATGTATCGCTGCTGTACCGCGGCCTGGTAACGTTGCGCCGCTGGCTGTACGCGCGGGGGGTTTTTGAAAGTGCGCGTTTGCCGGTGCCAGTGATAGTGGTGGGCAACGTGGTAGCTGGTGGCGCAGGCAAAACGCCGGTGGTGATTGAGATAGTGCAGCACCTGCAGCGCGCGGGCTGGCAGCCTGGCGTGGTGTCGCGCGGCTATGGCCGTAGCAATGTATCGCCCGGGTACGACCACGCGGGTGTATCCGATGGCGAGCCTGATAGCAATGGCTGCCTAGCCGTAACGCACACCACCCCCGTGGCGCTGTCGGGCGACGAACCTGCGCTGGTGCACCGCGCCACTGGCGCGCCCGTGTGGGTAGGCGCAGACCGCGCCAGCGCCGCCCTGGCCCTGCTGGCCGCGCACCCGGGTACTGATGTGATCGTCAGTGACGACGGCCTGCAGCATCTCGCGCTGCAACGCGACATAGAAATTTGCGTGTTTGACGCGCGCGGTATTGGCAACGGCTGGCTACTGCCCGCTGGGCTTTTGCGGGAACCTTGGCCGCGCAGGCCGGCAGTAGATTTTGTGCTGCACACCGGGGCGTGCTTGACAGGCCCCAGCAGCCACGTAGATGAGGCCCATGCGGCTGCAGCCCAAGAATCTGCTTCAAGCAGTCCATCCATTCACGCAGAATTTGGTTCTGCAGCAGCGTCGGCGCAGAGCAATGTACACAGCAAAGCCCCCGTGTTCTACCCCATCACCCGCCAGCTAGCCCCCTACGCCCTGCGTGCTGACGGCAGCCGCACGGCCCTGGCCGACCTGCAAGGCCAAGCCCTGCACGCGGTAGCGGCCATAGCCCAACCCGAGGCGTTTTTTAGCATGCTGCGCCAGCAAGGCTTAACGCTGGCGCACTCCACCGCCTTGCCAGACCACTATAATTTTGATAGCTGGCTGAGCAGTACCTACGGCCTAGAACCCCTAATTTTCACTGAAAAAGACGCCATCAAGCTGTGGCCGCGCTACCCACAGGCGCTGGCGGTGCCGCTGGTGGTTAACCTGCCTGCCGAGTTCTTGGCAGCGTTGTTAGACCGTCTTACTGCCCACCCTAACCCGCCAGAAAATACTGGCTAATCTCGTTTGGCCCAGCTAGTCTGAGGCATCGCCCACCAGCTGGCAGCCTCATAAGAAGCAGTATTTACGCCAACGTGCCCAAGCAATCACCATGCGCCCAGCGCAATCGCGCTACATAAAGTTATCATCACCCCATGGACACCAAACTACTTGAACTGCTGGTCTGCCCCGTCACCAAAGGGCCGCTTACTTTTGACCGTGAACGCGGCGAGCTGGTCTCGCGCAGCGCGCGACTAGCCTACCCGGTGCGCGACGGCATTCCTATCTTGCTAGAAAACGAAGCCCGCACGCTGACCGACGACGAGATCGACGCGCTGCACAGCAGCAAATCTAAGCCTGCCGAGCTGTGATACAGCAGGAGCCGCACTTACTATGATTCATTTTTTTGTGCGAGCACTTCGACACGCTCAGTGCGAACGGACTTGATTAGCAGCCCCCTCCCGCTATGCCCTTCACCGTCCTTATCCCCGCCCGGCTGGGTTCCAGCCGCCTGCCCAACAAACCACTGGCCGACATTGCGGGCCTGCCCATGATCGTGCGGGTAGCGCAGCGTGCTCTGCGCAGTGGCGCTGCACGTGTAGTGGTGGCCTGCGACAGCGCGCACATTGCTGATGTGTGCGCAGCGCACGGCATACACGCCGTGGTAACCAAGGTGGACCATCCCTCGGGCTCTGACCGTTTAGCCCAGGCGTGTGATTTGCTGGATTTAAAAGACGATGAGATCGTAGTTAACGTGCAAGGCGACGAGCCTTTGATCGACCCCACGTTGATCGACGCAGTGGCCCACGTTTTAACCCAGCAGCCCCAAGCCAGCATGGGCACAGCAGCACATGCTATCGACAACGCAGCAGACGCGGCCAACCCCAATGTCGTCAAGGTAGTGCTAGACGCGCAAAGCAACGCGCTGTACTTTAGCCGTAGCCTGATTCCCTACCAGCGTGATGCACACAACAGTAGCCACGCCAACACACCCCAGCCGCTGCGCCACGTAGGCATCTACAGCTACCGCGTAGGCTTTTTGCGCCAGTTTCCGCAGCTGCCGCAAGCGCCTATTGAGGTGGCCGAATCGCTAGAGCAACTGCGCGCTCTGTGGCACGGCTACCGCATAGCTGTGCATATCGCCGCCAGCGCGCCCGGCCCCGGTGTGGACACAGCAGAAGACCTAGAGCGTGTGCGCAGCATCTACGCGCAGATGCCGCCCGCAACTTTCACCGCGCAGTAAGCCGCGCAGGCACTTTGCCATGCTATCCTATACTTCAATAGCGCTTGACAGACACAAGACACAAGGCGCAACCCACTTTGAATTTTGAGGCAATCCATGAGACTGATTTTGTTAGGCGCGCCGGGCGCTGGTAAGGGCACCCAGGCCACGTTTATTTGCAAACAGTACGGAATCCCCCAAATCTCCACGGGCGACATGCTGCGCGCTGCCGTCAAAGCAGGCAGCCCAATGGGCGTACAGGCCAAGGTAGTGATGGACTCTGGCGCGCTGGTGTCGGACGACATCATAATCGGCTTGGTTAAAGAACGTATTACCCTGCCTGATTGCGCCAAGGGCTTTTTGTTCGACGGCTTTCCACGCACCATAGCGCAGGCCGACGCCATGAAAGACGCAGGCGTCAAACTTGACTACGTGCTAGAAATTGACGTGCCCTTTGACGCCATCATCGAACGCATGAGCGGCCGCCGCAGCCACCCCGCCAGCGGCCGCACCTACCACGTGAAGTTCAACCCGCCCAAGGCAGATGGCCAAGACGACGTAACCGGCGAGCCGCTGATACAGCGCGACGACGATAAAGCCGAAACCGTACAAAAACGCCTAGACGTCTACAGCGCACAAACCCGCCCGCTGGTGGACTACTACGGCAACTGGGCCAAATCATCCCCCGACGCCGCCCCAAAATACCGCGCCATCAGTGGTACGGGCAGTGTAGAAGACATCACGGCGCGCGCGCTGGCGGCGTTGAAGTCGTAGAGTTTTAGTCTTTGGTGCTGGGCTGGAATGTCGCATCAGTTTAGTCTCTTGGTGGTGAGATAGCGTATGCCAACCGCCCACCTACTGGAGTAACCCAAAATCGGGCGGTCGGCATACGCTATCTCACTTGCGACCGGAGTAGTGCGCTACCGGTAGTCTCCGATATAAGCATTTGGGGTCAGATCAAAATTCAGGAAGCTTCTGCACCCGGCGCGACACTAATCACAAACGAAATTTTGCTCTGGCCCCAATTGCGCTTTACCGAAGCGCGGGCTGCTGAAAAAGCGCTGATCGCAACGACCCCATTACCGAAGGGCGGGCTGTTAAAACCAAGCAAAGAACAATGTGACGAGTCGGGTCCGTACCGATGAAAAATATGCAGCAAGGCGCGCGTTGTTCAAGCTAGCGAATCAAACATCTCAGTTCGCGCGTGTTTGCGGAGAATTTTTCGCGAAAGAGATGCCCGGCTCGAATCCAGCTCCCCGGCGCGCACGCTAAACCAAACGATCAACTCAAACACGCAAGGCCAAACAACCCCGAACCTCCAACCCAAAAACTTACGCAATTCCCAAAACAGCCTAAACCGGGTTAGGCCGGGTTAGACCGCAACGCATAAGTCTTGCCATCCAGCCACAGGTATTCCACGCGCAGTATGGCTGCGCCCTGCTCGTCTTTAAAGGTAAATCCCAGCAGCGCCAACGCAGCGCCAGGTTTGATTTCGGGCACGTTCCAGGCTTGCATGCGGGTTAGCGGTGCAAGCTCGATCTCCCACACTTTGTCGGTACGCTTGGGCAGTGTGGCTCTGGCTAGCAGGGCTTTGCTGTCTGCCGGCGCGGCTTGGGCGGGCACGGCGCGGGTGGCCAGGTGGGTGGGCAGCTTGAGGCCGCTGGTTATTTCAAGTTCCAGTTCGGTATGCGGGTTTTGCCAAGTGACTTTGCGCGCCTTGCCCTCTAGGTACACCGGGCGGTCTTGGTCAAAGCTGCTCCAGCCATGGTGAGCTTGGGCTAGCGGGCTAAATGACATGGTGGCCAGTGTGCCCAAAGTAATCGTACCCAAGGGTAGCGTGGCACTGGTCAGCAGCAGATGACGACGTTGCATGGTGCAGTCCTTCAATGGCTTAATAAAAATAAAGACGACCCGTCTATTTCAGACAAGTTAATAGTAGGCAATCCACCTGCCGCAGCTTACAACGCCAATCCACAGCAAGGTAGACACTACCATTTGCAGCTTGGCCACGCCGTCTAGCTTGCCCAGCGAGTCGCGGCCATGAAACCATGCGGCGTTGCAGGCTGCGGTGGTTAGCAGCAGCATTTTGAGTGTGAATGCGCGGTTAGTCAAAAGCTCAGCCGCTTGAGATGCAAACATCAGTAACCCCGAGGCTGCCGCCATACAAAACCCTGTAGCTACCAAAGTCAACCCCAGCTTGGCCAAGTCGCGCACTGGCAAGGCAGCGCCTTTGCCAAACACTCGCAGCTCTAGCAGCATCAAGTTACCCAACAGCAGGCCAATACCCAAAATATGCACTACCTCTAGCGCGGGGTAGGCCCACGCGTGGCTGCGAATCGAGGCGAACATATCAACCACCGTTAGTGCCCTCTAGCAACAGCTGCCACGCCATAGCAATGCGCGCTTTGACGGGTGATAAGGGCGTGCATGGCAGCGTGTCTTGCGCAGTGGGGCTGACGCCGCCCCACGCGCAGCGGCTGGCGCGCACGATTTTGATGCCTTGGCTTTGCGCCTCCAGCAAGGCAGTTTCCAGGCCTGTGGCTAGCGTGCCATTGCCAGTACCCGCCACGACAATGCCTCGCAGCGGGGCGCGCGCTTCGTGGCGGTCGGCCAGCAGCGCACGCACAATGCTGCCAGTGGCGTTGACATGGTTAAGCACGATGTCTATTCTGGGGAACTTACCGCCAAGTACTATTAAATTAATAGCTGCTTGAGCACTATTTACTTGGGTTAGAGATCTATTTGTATTATAAAAATCGATTCCTAGGGGGGTGTAATTGACTTGGACACCAGCAGCATCAGCCATCACCTGCGCCACCAACCCTGCATCGCCCGAGCTAAAAGCGTTCAACGCATGGCTGTGCACTTTTTGCACATGCAGCGCGCTGTGCACATCGCCTGCGCACACGCACACTACCCCGCGCGCTTGCGGCTCTAGCGCCACGCGCACGGCGTCGCACACGTTGCGGGGGCCGTCTGATTCGCTCGACGTGGCTGGGCGCATGGCGCAGGTCAGCACCACAGGCTTGGCCGCTTGCAGCTCAAAGGGCAGCACGCAGTGCAAGAAATACGCGGTTTCCTCCAGCGTGTCGGTGCCGTGCGTTACCACCACAGCAGTCACCTCGTCACGCGCCAGCCAGTAGGTGCAGCGCGCAGCCAGGCTGGCCATAGTGGCAAAGTCCATGTCTTTGCTATCGATCTGCGCCACCTGCTCGGTTACCAAGTCGTGCCCTTGCAAGGCCGTTGGCAGGCCATGCACGCTGCGCATAAGCTGGTCTACGCCTATTTGCGCGGCGGTATAGCCCATGTGGTCATCCGCGCTGCTGGCGGTGCCTGCAATGGTACCGCCCGTGGCCAAAACCACGATCTTTTGATTTATTTTTGCCACAGTGCTTGCAATTTATAAATTGCTGGTTTAATATACAGTAACTGGATAAGAACTCAGTATACGGTCTCAATCTCGCAGTTGCCCCGTCTGTTTTGATCAAACACTTATGCGTTTGCGTTAATGCAAACACTTATGCGTTTGTGCATTCTTATCCAACCTTTTTACGATCAATGTAGCCTAGGAGTTTGACATGTTTGAACAACCCAAGTTAACCGCCCGCCAACAGCAGATTTTAGATTTAGTGCAAAGCGCTATCGCCCGCACGGGTGCGCCGCCCACACGCGCCGAAATCGCCAACCAGCTAGGGTTTAAGTCTGCCAACGCCGCTGAGGAGCATTTGCAAGCCCTAGCCCGCAAAGGCGTGATCGAACTGGTCAGCGGCACCTCACGCGGTATCCGCTTGCGCGGCGACGCGCTGCGCAGCATCAACGCGTCACGCACCGATGGCCTAGGCGCGCAGTTCAGCCTGCCTCTGCAAAGCCTGATGCAGCTGGCCTTGCCACTGATAGGCCGTGTAGCGGCAGGTGCCCCCATCTTGGCGGTAGAAAACGTGGACCAAACCTACTATGTTGAAAGCAGCCTGTTTAAATCCAAGCCCGACTACTTGCTGAAAGTACGCGGCATGAGCATGCGCGACATTGGCATCATCGACGGCGACCTGCTGGCCGTGCAAAGCACACGAGACGCACGCAACGGCCAAATTGTGGTGGCCCGTTTGGGCGAGGAAGTGACCGTCAAGCGTTTTCAGCGCAACCAACACCTCATTGAGCTGCATGCCGAAAACCCCGACTTTAAAACCATCTTGGTCGAACCCGGCGAGCCGTTTGAGATCGAAGGCTTGGCCGTCGGCCTCATTCGCAACAGCATGATGATGTAGCTGGCTGTCAAGACTGCATGTGTGGCTTGCAGTCTATGCTGCGTGTTTAGCTTGCAGTCTATGCTGCAAGGCCATTGCAGCCGGAGGGCGTAAGGGCAGACGGTAGGCCACCGCACTGCGATACAGCCCACTTAGTTATTATTTTTTTCGCGCTAGTTTGCAACTAGCCCATACTGCTGCATTGTTTAATCCGCTGCATTGTCTGAACCGCTGCATCACCCAAACCACTGTATTTTTAACTGGAGACCACCATGAACCTGCTATCGCTAATCATCGCTCCCTTGCAAGTTGTTGTTTTATTTTTTGCACCCCATGCGGTCACAGTCAAGCCTGCTGGTGTGCGGCTGCGCGCAGCTAGCATCACCTATCCACAGGCTGTAGCGCAAGTGACTGCAAAGCCTATCCACCGTGTACGGGTAGTACGCAATGTAGATGCCGCCCTGCCGGCTGACCGTGCAGGGCGTATGGTTATATCAGGCCGGTTTGCCGATGTGTGCGCCGAGCTAGACCGACTGGCCGCGACAGACATGCGCGCTGCTGCATGATGCATGCGGCCGTACAGCTAGCAACAGATCTGCCGCGATGGTCGCCTAAAAAACAGCGTTGATTGCAGGCACAATAGCCTGCATGAATATCGTAATATTAGACGACTACCAAGATGCAGTACGCAAGCTGGAATGCGCTGCCAAGCTAGAAAACTACCCTGCCAAGGTATTTACCAACACCGTTAAAGGCATTGGCCAGCTAAGCATTCGCCTCAAAGACGCTGACGTGATTGTGCTGGTGCGCGAGCGCACGCACATGACGCGCCAGCTCATTGAGAAACTGCCCCGCCTAAAACTAATAGCGCAAACAGGCAAGGTTGGCGCGCATATCGATGTCGACGCCTGCACCGAACGTGGCATTGCCGTGGCTGAGGGTGCCGGGTCACCCGTTGCGGCAGCAGAGCTGACTTGGGCGCTTATCATGGCGGCCCAGCGCAGGCTACCCCAGTATATTTCGCACCTCAAGCACGGCGCGTGGCAGCAATCTGGCCTGAAAGCCGCGTCCATGCCGCCTAACTTTGGCATTGGCACGGTGCTAAAAGGCAAAACGCTTGGTATATGGGGCTACGGCAAAATTGGCCAACTGGTCGCCGGTTACGGCCGTGCGTTTGGCATGCAAGTCAGGGTATGGGGTCGAGAAGGCTCAATTGAGCGTGCCCAAGCTGACGGTTATGCGGTAGCTGCCAGCCAAGAAGCATTATTTGCCGAGTCTGACGTAATGTCACTGCATTTGCACTTAACGCCCGAGACCAAAGCCATTGTCAAGCTGGGCGATCTATCACTGATGAAACCCACTGCCTTACTGGTCAATACCTCGCGCGCCGAGCTTATAGAGCAAGACGCACTGATAGCGGCGCTTAACCGGGGTCGCCCCGGCATGGCCGCAGTAGATGTGTTTGAGTCTGAGCCGATTTTGCAAGGCCACGCCCTGCTAAGGCTAGAAAACTGTATTTGCACGCCGCATATTGGCTATGTCGAGCAAAGCAGCTACGAGATGTACTTTGGTGCTGCGTTTGACAATGTGGTGAACTTTATCTGCGGCACACCTAGCAATATTGTGAACCCAGGCGCGCTGCAAGTGCGCAGGTAAGTTTAAAGGCTAGATTTAGGCAGCAAGTCAAAGCCGCTCACGTGCTCGTCAAAGTCAATGGATTTTGAGTCAAAGGGTTTATCGTTACCGGTTTTTGTGGCTTCTAGACTAGTTGGTAGCACAGCCGATGGCGCTTCGTTGTCAAACATTTCTAGATCAATATCCACACCCGGCGCATCCACAGGCGGCATAGCATTGCGCATGGCAGCCATGTCGGACGCCTTGATGCCAGGCAAGGTAACGTTAAACAAAGATGAATCGCCAAACCCCACGCTCAACGGTTGAATCTGTGTTGAAAATTCATCGCCTGCAGAACGGATTGTAGACAAAGGTGCATTGCCCGATAACGGGTCAGCATAGCGCTGGGCCGCGAAGGGCTCTAGCCCTACGTTGGCACTTAGCTCACCACTTTGGCTGTCGTACACGCTCACGTCTTTGGCAATCGCATACAACAGCATCAGCTCGCGGTAGGCTAGCAAATCAAAGGGCTTGGCATCTAGCTCTGGGCTGCGAAAGATCGACTCTTCAATCACCGACAGCACTTTGGGGTTAGGCCACAGCGCCTGAATACGCTCAATCGCAGCGCCGTATTCTTCTAGTCCGCGGCTGTCGCTGCCGTAGGCGTCAAACTGCGGCACTTGCGTGTTAAAGACGCGGTTGAACTCGTCGCGCAAGGCTTCAAAATCCTCGCGCTGGTTAATCTTGTGGTAGATGTCAAACAAATCAAGATAGGCCAAAGCGCTGGTGCCTACGTTGTCGCTGATGTGATTTTGCAAAATATCAATGGCCTGCGAATGCTGGCCCAGCGACATAAAAAAGTCTGCTTGCTGTTGAATATCAAACAGCTCCTCGGTATTGACAGAGCGCGAGGCGCCCTGCGCGTTAGATACCAGCTCGGCAGATACGTCAAACGGTGCACTAACTGCTGGCGCCAATGCATTGGCGGCACCAAATGACACGCCTGGCTTAAAGGACGGTTTTACCGTGCCGTAGGGCACCGCAGGCTTGCGCTTGGGCGGTAGGCCCAAATCTTCGCTGGAGGCTTCTAACAGCGATGCGTTGGATTGCTTAACCGCAGCAGCTTCATCAAACTTGTGCACATTGCCCCACCACGGCTGGGGTTTGCTGGCATCACCGCGCCTGCGCCAAGCCCACGCAGCAAAAGCTAGCGCAGCCAATGTCAAAGCGCCCAGCGCATACATAACCGGGTTGGCGTAACGGGCAGCTTGCGCCTGCTGTAAATCGCTGCGCAGCATAGTAAGTTCTTGGGTTTGCTGCTTGGACACATCAGCCATCGTGCGCACTTCGGTTTCGATGCTTTGCAGACGCATGCCGTCACGCACCAGGTCATCGGGCGATTTGTTGATGGCGCGCCAGAGCGCTGCAGCCACAGTGCGGGCCTGAGGGTCGCTGCTGGGCTGGGTCAAAAGCTCGGTGCTAAAGCGCAAACTAGGCTCGCGCACAGAGGTCAGGTCGAGTAAATCTACTTTTAAACGGGGCGAAGCGGCCACTGGTGCTGCTGGTTTGCGTGCCCGCGACTCAGCAGGCGCAGCTGCGGGCTGGGTAGTACTAGATTTTTGTTGCTGTGAACGCGACTCTTGCGCAGCGGCACGCGACTCTTGTACAGCGGCACGCGACTCCAACAATGCGGCACGAGATGCTTGTCGCTGCTCTGCACGTGCAGCAGCTTGTTCCTTCTTGGCCTGCAAAGCAGCGCTTCTGTCTGCTGCTGAACTTACGCTGGAACCCGCACTCTTGTTACCCGTAATTGGCCCGGGCGTGCCAGCAGGTGACAGGGCTTGCGAGCTGGTCAATGGCAGGGCCGACTGCACGGCCGGTGCCTGCTCGCTGGGCGAATCAGCCAACAGCACATATTTACGCGCTAAATTTTGACTGCAGGTGATGCGCATGTACAGCGTGACAAACGGCTCATCAATCAAAATACTAGAACGCACACGCAATGCCAGCTCGCTGGGGCTATTGCGCACCGGCGTGATGGTGACATTTTGCGGGCTGATGCGTGTTTCACCATAAAACACCTCGGCGCTAAAGCAGCCTGCCTCTGGCGTCGGTTCTTGCGTCTCCATGCCCACCAAAGCTGTCACGTCCATACTGCGGCCCAGCACAGCAGCACCACGGCTGCGGCCTAGGGACATTGCTTCAGGCTGGGTAGGCCAAGCAACTAACGCTAATGCGACAGCTAAAGCAAGGCCACCGCGGGCTTTGTGTAAACTAGGAAGTGAGTTTGAGGACGACAAAAAACGGGCCATTACTTAATATGTACTACTTAAAGTGTATTTTGACACAAACATTAGGGGTTAACATGGTATGAATATTGTATTCGCTAAGCTGGCGGTAGTAGGTGCCGGGGCAATGGGCCGGGGCATTGCACAGATTGCCGCTCAAGCAGGCATCCAAGTATGCCTGTTCGATACACAAATTGATACGCTACAGATGTGCATAGATGCAATTATTACAACTTGGGATAAGCAGGCTGGAAAAGGCAAATTGACGGCCGAACAAGTTGCAGTATTCAAATCGCGCCTAGTTGCCTGTCATTCGTTAAACGACCTGAGCCAGTGCGACATCGTGGTCGAAGCCATTGTCGAGCGGCTAGACATCAAGCAAAACCTGTTTAAACAGCTAGAGGCTATCGTCGCGCCCACCTGCGTGCTGGCCACCAACACTTCATCACTCTCGGTCACAGCTATTGCCGCCGGGTTGAAAATGCCCCAGCGCTTTGCGGGCTACCACTTTTTTAACCCCGTACCGCTGATGAAAGTAGTCGAGGTGATCCCGGGCTTAAAAACTGACCCCGCAGTGTGTGCACAACTAACAGCCTACGCCCAGCAAATGGGCTACACGCCAGTGACGGCATCTGACACGCCCGGCTTTATCGTTAACCACGCAGGCCGCGCATATGGCACTGAGGCGCTGCGAATTGTCAGCGAAGGCATTGCCGACTTTCCCACGATTGATGCGATTTTGCGAGACCAAGTGGGCTTTAAACTTGGGCCGTTTGAGCTGATGGATTTGACCGCGCTAGACGTGTCGCACCCGGTGATGGAATCGGTTTACCGCCAGTACTACGACGAGCCGCGCTACCGCCCCAGCGTGATTACAGCGCAGCGCCTGGCCGGTGGCTTGCTGGGCAAGAAAACAGGCGCTGGTTTTTATCAATATGTGGACGGAACCCAAGTAAAACCTGCTCAGCCAGCTATACCTTTAATAGCATATATGCCACCCGTATGGGTCTCACCGCGCGCTACCCGGCGGTCTGAGCTGCTGCAATTGCTAAAAAATTTGGGCGCCACAATCGAGATGGGCGTGTCACCGTCATTGCACGCCCTCACCCTAGTGGCACCGCTGGGTTTTGATGTAACTACCGTGGCCGTGGTAGAGCGCTACGACCCGGCGCGCACGGTAGGCATTGACATGCTGACGGGCGATGCAGCCACCCGCCGCCGCGTGCTGATGACCAACCCCGCCACCCGCACCGACATGCGGGACGCCGCGCACGCGCTGTTTGCGCGCGATGGCAAAGCAGTTAGCGTTATCCGCGACAGCGGCGGGTTTGTCACCCAGCGCGTGGTGGCTTGCATCATCAACATTGCAGCCGACATGTGCCAGCAGCAAATTTGCAGCCCTGCAGACTTAGAAACCGCCGTCACCCTGGGCCTAGGCTACCCGCACGGCCCACTGGCGCTGGGCGACCTGCTGGGCCCAACCAACGTGCTGGAAGTGCTGTTTAACATGCAAACCGTCTACGGCGACCCGCGCTACCGCCCTAGCCCGTGGCTGCGTAGGCGCGGCGCTATTGGCCTTAGCCTAAAGCATGTTGAAGCTTAAAAATACCAGGCACGAGTTGTAGCCACGGGCGGGCATACATTACAGTTACAGCATGTCGAATCACCCCAACGCGTCCCCCAGCCAGCCTAGCAGCACACCCGCTAGCAAAGTAAAAAGCAGTTTTACAGGCGAACTAAAGAGCGCTTTTGTAGGCGCTGGTAGCCGCACCATGGTGCTAACCATCTGTAACCCCAGCGCACGCAACGCGCTGGGCCCCGCCATCTACGCCGCTGGTGTAGAGGCGCTTAATTTTGCCGACAGCAGCGCCGACATCAGCAGCGTCGTCATCACCGGTGAAGGCGCACAGTTTTGCGCAGGCGGCAACCTGCAACGCTTGCTAGACAACCGCAGCCAGCCACCCGGCGTGCAAGCTGACAGCATCGACAGCTTGCACGCTTGGATAGAGGCTATTCGCAGCTGCCGCAAGCCGGTGATAGCAGCGGTAGAAGGTGCAGCAGCAGGTGCAGGTTTTTCGCTGTGCCTGGCCTGCGACTTGATCGCCGCAGCGCGCGACGCGGTGTTTGTCATGTCGTACAGCAACGTTGCCTTGTCACCCGACGGCGGCGGTAGCTGGCATTTAGCCCGCGCCCTGCCCCGTCAAATTGCCAGCGAACTATTGCTAGCGGCTGAACGCGTCAGCGCCGAACGACTGCACGCCTTGGGCGTAGTTAACCGAGTAGCCGAGACTGGTCAAGCCCTGACCACGGCATTAGCGCTGGCTGATGCATTGAACGCAAAAGCACCCAACGCGCTGGCTAGTATCAAGGAATTGTTAAACGATGCCCTGCAGCACAGCCTGCCAGTGCATTTGGCCGCCGAGCGCGATGCCTTTGTGACCAATC
The DNA here is from genome assembly GCA_043718065.1 of Polaromonas sp. GTDB lineage: Bacteria > Pseudomonadota > Gammaproteobacteria > Burkholderiales > Burkholderiaceae_C > JAAFIP01. The sequence continues at coordinate 41,450 of JAYSWJ010000135.1, read as the reverse complement.
TGCACCATGCCAACGGTGCAGAAGGCATTAACGCATTTTTAGCAAAACGCCCTGCGGCGTACCGTGCATAAAGCCTAAGTGCTACATATTGCATAGCTTCTTGAGCACATGTTAAAAGCCCTAGGCACGTTATTGCGCTGGATTTTTACGCCGTTTATCGCGTTGCTTTTGCTATTCGAAGAATGGGGCTGGGAACCACTGGCCGCGTTGATGCGCCGCATGTCGCGTCTAGCAGTATGGGCGTGGTGTGAAAGAAAAATCGCCAAGCTGTCGCCTTGGCAAGCCTTGCTGGTGTTGGTCATTCCTGCTGTGGCGCTGTTTCCTATCAAGCTGGCGGCGCTGTACTTTATTCGCCATGGCCAGGTGGTCATTGGCATGGGCATATTGATCGGTGCCAAGCTGCTAGGCACGGCGTTGGTGGCGCGCTTGTTTCAACTGACCGAGCCTGCGCTGATGCAGTTTGGCTGGTTTGCCAAGTGGTACCCGCGCTGGAAGCTGTGGAAAGACCAGCTGATGGACCATGTGCGAGCGTCTGCTGCATGGCAAATGGTCAAGCGCTTTAAATCGCGCACGAAAGCTGCTGTGCGGGGCATGTGGCGGCGGTTGAGTCGTAAGTGATTTGAGCGTTTGTTCTTGTTCTGTTGGGTATGTCTGGGGGTTGAGGCACGTTTGGGTTGTTCCGTGACCTATTTTTAGCATCAAATAGGCCGTTCAGCAGGTAGATACTGCTCAACCAGCTATGAAATAAATAGCTATGCAGCCCTCAACGCCTCGCGCAAACCTGCACCAATCTCTGGCTTGACTGCAAACGGATCGGTAGGATTGCGCGCTTGCAAAACATCTTCTAGCCGCGTTTGCACCGACGCTATGGCTTTGGGGTGGCTGTAGATGTAGAAGTGGTTTGCGGCCACAGCGTCAAACACCATTTGCGCTACATCGGCCGCGCTAACTTTGCCGCTGCCTACGGCTTTGTCGCTCATGGCTTGGCCGATCAGTTGGCTTTTAGTGGGCTTGACGCCGCGCTGTTTGAATTCTTCAGGGCGGTTACGATGGCTTTGGCTGATGCCGGTGGGTACAAAAAACGGGCATAGTACCGACGCGCTGACCTGGTCAGTGACCAACTGCAGGTCTTGGTACAGCGTCTCACTTAACGACACCACCGCGTGCTTGCTCACGTTGTACACGCCCATGTTGGGTGCGTTCAGCAGCCCGGCCATGCTGGCAGTGTTGACGATGTGACCGCGGTAGGCTGGGTCTTTTTTGGCGGCGTCCAGCATCATGGGCGTGAACACGCGCACGCCGTGAGCGACACCCATCACGTTCACGCCGATGACCCATTCCCAGTCTTTAGCAGTGTTCTCCCAAATCAAACCACCCGCGCCAATGCCTGCATTGTTAAACACCAAATGCGGTGCACCAAAGCGTGCCAAGGTGGCAGCGCCCATAGCTTCAACTTGTTCTGCTTTAGAGACATCCAGCTGAAAAGGCAGCACTTGTGCGCCCAAGGCGGTCACTTCTGCCACGGCTTTGTCCAGCGCGTCTTGCTGCACATCGGCTAGCACCAAGTTCATGCCCAGCTTGGCCCCAATACGTGCGCACTCTAGGCCAAAGCCTGATCCCGCGCCTGTTAACACAGCAGTTTTCTTTTTAAAATCAGTCATCATCAAGTTCTCCAAAAAAATAAATTTAAGCGCGAAGCATCTCAATATGCGGTATGCCGTCTTCGATATAAGGCGCGCCAGCCACCATAAAATCTAGCTTGCCATAAAACTCTACCAAGTGCGCCTGCGCGCCAATACGGATGGGCTGCGCGCCCCATTGCTGCTGCACACAATCAATAGCTTGCTGCATCAGCACCGGGCCCGCGCCTGTGCCGCGCAAAGCAGCGCTGGTGATCACGCGGCCAATGCTGGCCTCTTCAAATTTAACACCGGCAGGAAAGCACCGCGCGTAGGCCACTAGCGAATCGCCAGCCCAGCCCATCACGTGCACAGCCTGCGCATCAAAACCATCCATGTCTTGGTAAGGGCAGTTTTGCTCCATCACAAACACGTCGCTGCGCAGTTGCAGCACAGCGTACAGCTGCGGTACGGTCAGCTGGTCAAAAGCTAGGTGTAACCAGGTAGTTTGTTCCTTTACCAAGGTAAGTCCTTCAGCCGCCGCCGCAGATCAGCCGCGTCTTTGATCCCATCAATATCTTGTGCAGATTTATCATCCTCACGGTACTCAGGCGTCGCAACAAACTGGCTACTCAAATCAGGGTCGTGCCAAATATCAAAAGTGCTTGGCGAGATCTCTGCCCAATAGACATTAGTACGGTACAGCGATGCAGCTCTTTTGCCATACTCCGACCCTACCAGCTGGGAGATGACAAAAAATTTGGGGTACTTTCCAGTTTTAGTTTGTAGATGCAACGCAGACACGATCTTCAAGTAATGTCCATAACCACCAATAATCGCGGTATCTCGCAATGTCCATTGCCCCATCGCCAGTGTGTAAAACCCAATCTTTACGTCTGTATTCTCTATGTCTGTGTGCTTGCGAGTAAAAACTACCAAAACCGATAAATCTGGTAGCCATTTATCCAAAATTAGCACCGGATGAGCCAACTGCAATCCGCTTTGAGAAAGAAATTTTTCAGCTTGGGCTTTTTTGTCTACAGCAGATGCTTGAAAATTTTTAGGTAGCACTTGCGCGTAGCTGCTAGGTAGCAACAAGCTCAGCATGAATGCTATCAAAATAGGTTTTGCATATTTAATCGGCAGCTGAATTTTTACAAAACTCAAAATTTGGCGCATCATGATTGTGTTATTGCTTTCAACGTAAAACCAATGCGCGGAAAGTGCACATGCACTGTACCCGCGCGCGCGTCTACGCGGCGCAGTGTGTAGCGCGTGCGTGTAGCGGCGACCAGTTCGCCCACGGTGGCCTCTAGGCCAAAGCTTTCTGCTGTAATGCTGACCTGCGTGCCTAGCGGTATGCCGTGCTCGTCTTGAAAAACTTCATTTTTTACATCAAACAGGTGGTTAGCGCCGGTAAATTCTGCGCAGGCAGCTATCGATTGCGCAGCATCGCTCTTAGCCATCTGGCCGTGGCCTAGTGCTTTGATGCGGTCCATCCAAGCCAGCACATTGGGTGTGGCGTCCAAAATACCGGCCAGCGGCGCAATATTGCGGGTGAACCACAGCGGGTGATAGATGGCAAAGTCGGCCACGCTGGGCTGCGCGCTCAGCACAAAGTCTTGCCCTTCCAGCATGGTGCTGATGCGGCGCAGATAACTTTTGTAGGCAGGTGTAGCGTCTTGTGCATTCATACGCGCTGCGCCTGCGCGCATGGCTTTTCTATCTTCGGCAAATACCCCCAGCGCCTCAGGCGGGCGGCCAGCAAACATAAAAGCCGCGCCTGCAGGCGAGAAGTTATAACTCATCGCCACCCAAAACAGCGTGCTGTCGGCCCACTGCGCTACTGTGCGCGCTGCGCCTTTGATGCCCGTGGGGTACAACGGTTTATCGGGGCTAATGTGTTCTAGTACATCGCAAATCAGCGCGGTGTCGCAAATAACGTCATTGCCAATTTGCAGCACAGGAATGCGCCGGTAGCCGCCTGTTAGCGCCACCAAATCAGGCTTGGGCATCACCTGCGGCTGCAGCACCGACTTCCACGCTAGGCCTTTGTAGCCAAAGATGGCGCGCATCTTCTCAGCAAAGGGCGATGTGGGGTAGTGGTGAAAATAAATGTCTTGGGTCATAGCTTGTCTCGTACTAATTATTATGTTGATTTGGTTTTGCGTGGTGCAAAAATGAGATTTAAAGTATCCAGCCCATCACGCACTTCAGCGCCTTGCAAAGCGCCTTTGTCTAGCAGTAGCTGATGCAAGCGGGGTAGATGGTAGTGCGGCACTGCTGGGTACAAATGGTGTTCTAAATGGTAGTTAACATGGTGCGGGAACAGCACCATGCGCAGCAGCCAGTTGCTCAGCTTGCACGACGTGTTGTTGCTGCGCGCTGCGGTGAGGGGTGAGGATAAATCTGTCACAGCGCCATGCTCGCATATAGCGCGCAAGCGCAAAATAGGTTGAAGCACCGTCACCAGAGGCAGCATCCACAACACAGCGTACATGGCCAAGCCCTTCAGCCCGCCTAGCGCTAGCGCTACCAAAGGCGCAGCTATATGAAAACCTATCACGATCAGCCGGTCTTGCCGTGCACTGGCGCGCAGCTGGGGCGATGTGTCGTTCAGCGGGTTAACCTTGCCGCCCGTATCGGCGTTGATCGCAGGCGCACCGAAAAAGTAGGCATAGGTTTTCCAAGCGTTCCAGCCCACCAGGTCTAGCGCCAGCTTGCGCCATAAATACGCCTTGCCGCGCGGGTAGCCCCCGTGAATAGCCGTGTCAGGGTCTTGCGGGCCGTATAAATTATTGTGGTGCAGGCGGTGGGTGACACGGTAAGTGCACATGCTCACTCCTCCCAGCATGCCTATCACCCGGCCCGCAATATCGTTGGCTGTACGGTTAGTAAACATGCGGTAATGCGCGGCCTCGTGCGACAAGATAAATAAGCTGTGCAGTGCAATACCTATCACCAACACACTAAGCAGCACCCACGGGGTAAACCAGTTCACCACGCCAAAAGCAATTGCAGCTGTAATCACCAGCAGCGTTTGCGCTATGGCCATCAACGAACGCCAATTGTTCAGCGCCGTTAAAGGTGCCAGCTCTTGCGCTGACAAAATCTTCCGCGCCGCTGCATTGCCCGACCCCACATGGCCCGTCCCAGCGGTAGGCCCCAGCACCCGCAAGTCGTCCCGAAACTCTTCCCCCTGCCGGTCAATCGGCAAGGCAGTAGCGCCAGATGTTGATGTAGATAAATTCATAAAATAATTCACTCCAGAACATCAAAGTCAAACGGATTGGGCATTAAAAAAGATAAAGAATAACCAAATAAATTATGAAAATCACCACTCTTATTTGGTTTTCCTTTCGCGTCTTTTACGCAACCTTAGCGCCCTTCGCGTCCGGCAGTCCGCATTAAAAACTTAAGACATCAAACCAGCTTCACCACCTGCTTGCCAAAGTTCTTGCCCTTTAGCAGCCCCAAGAAAGCCTCCGGCGCAGCAGCCAAGCCCTGCGCCACAGACTCACGCGGCTTAAATTTACCGGTAGCAATCAACCCACCCAGCTCTTTCAAAGCCTCGGGCCACACTTGCATATGCTCAGCCACGATAAAGCCTTCTATTTTTAAGCGGCTCATCAAAATTAGCGCAGGCGCGGCCAGTGGCAACGGCTTGCCGTCGTAGCCTGCAATCATGCCGCACACTGCGATGCGGCCAATGGCGTTCATGCGGGCCAGCACCACGTCTAAAATCCAGCCGCCTACGTTTTCAAAATAGCAGTCGATCCCCTTGGGCGCAGCAGCTTTTAAAGCATCGTTCAAAGCCTTGCCGTCTTTATGTTCTTTGTAGTCGATGCAGGCGTCAAAACCTAGCTCGTTCACCACATAGTCGCACTTATCTTTACCGCCTGCAATGCCCACCTCGCGGCAGCCGCGCGACTTGGCCAGCACGCCTACTGCGCTGCCCACTGCGCCACTGGCAGCGGTAACGCACACAGTCTCGCCTGCCTTGGGTGTACAGATTTTAAATAAGCCGTAGTACGCTGTCACGCCGGGCATGCCCACTGCGCCCAAGTAGTGGCTAAGGGGTATGTGCGCAGTGTCTACCTTGCGCAGCGCGCCCACGGCGTTGCCGTCCACTACGCTGTAGTTTTGCCAGCCGCCCATGCCGACTACTTTGTCGCCAATGGCAAACTTATCATTCTTCGATTCAACCACCTCGCCCACGGTGCCGCCCTGCATCACCTCGCCCAAGGCTTGGGGTACGGCGTAGCTTTTGCTCTCGTTCATGCGGCCGCGCATGTAGGGGTCCAGGCTCATGTAATGGTGGCGTACCAGCACCTGGCCGTCTTGCAGTGCTGCGGTGTCGGTGGTGACCAGTTTAAAGTTGCTACTCTGCGCCTCGGCGGTGGGGCGGTTATCTAAAAACCATTGTTGGTTTTGCATAATGCGATCCTTTGATTACTATAAATTTAATAGCTGCTTGAGCAGGTATTACTTGGGTTAGAGGCCTAAAAAGCATATAAATAGATGCTTCTAGAAGGATAAATATCAGTCGGTGGGCACTTGGTTTAGGTCTTGCACGCCGGTGCTGGTAGGCAGGCGGCGCACATATTTGAACGTACCTGTTGCGTGAGAGCATGCTCTGCCCTGCGCGTCGAAAATAGTAGCCTCGGTAAAGGCCATGGTGGCAGTGCGGTGAATCAACCGGCCCTTGGCCACCAGCGCACCCACTGCGGGCTGCATAAAGCTGGTTTTCATCTCAATAGTGACAATGCCACCCTCGGGCGCTACGCTGCGCGCCGCATGCGCCATCACCACGTCCATCAGCGTCATGCTGGCACCGCCGTGGGTAACGTTAAAACTGTTAAGGTGCTCAGGCCGGGGGGTGTAATGCATCTCCGCCTCACCGCCTTCAAACTTGATCAGCTCAAAACCTAAGTGTTCGACGAATGGGATAAGAGTAAAAAACCGCATGTAATTAACTGGGTTTATTCAACTATTCGCGCTGATAACGCGGCCTTGAGATCAGTTTCCAGGCGAACAAAAGAAGGCAATTTGCGTAATGGGTCTAAGTTAGTTAGTAATTCTGCAACTCGAGTTCGATATTCTTCGGGACGAAATTTTCGTCTTCTTCTACTGTTTAGATTAACCGCGCTAATTAACGCTTGATCAAGATGCAGTTTTGCATCGCATGTTTCAATTTTTTTTAATTCGGGTAGACCAAGTCGTACATTTTTATCGTTATTGCCGACTGATTTGCGGATCGCATCTGGTACCACCAACAGCCACGCTTCCGTCATACGGACAGGAACCACCGAAACTAACTTCTGTCCATTCAATTTTGGACGGCTTGCATTAATTTCAGCATATCTAAGATCCGCAGCTTGATTTTCTGCGTCGCGATGGACAAATAAAATATCACATGGGTATTTTGTAACTGCTTGGGCTACGCGCTCACTTAGTGAAACCGCCCTAGCAGGATAAAAAATAATATCAGTGAATGCAGAACTTGGAGACAACTCAGACAACAACATTTGCAAAATTGGGATCAACATTCGATCAGAAGAACCATCTGCAATTAAGATGGAATTAATAGTAGTCATGCTAATCTAAAAATCTAAACGTTGAGTTGAGCTATCTTTACCAAACAAATCACGCACACGACTGCCTTTACCTCGTTTCGTCGAGGAACTTGCTGGATTTCCGCTTAGAAAGGATTCGATCTCTCCGAGGAAAACACAAGCCTCATCGGCTTTTAAGGCCTTAGCTCGCCAAGTATCATGCACTGGTTTATACGCCACAGACCGAAAACGCCCCTTTTGCCAAGCTTGAGCAAACAATAAATCTTCAGTATTTACTTCAGCAACAACTAAAGGCGAGTGCGTGTTGATAATTACCTGACGTAATACAGAAGATCTCGCCGGATCAAGCTCATCCAGCATGTAAACATCAGAAAGATTTTTCACTAAATCAATCATTTCGGGAATTTTTGTAGGATGAATACCATTCTCAGGCTCTTCCATACATACCAATCCGGCTCCTTCAGGATCGCATGCCATCACACTAAGCGCTAGGAACCGTAATGTTCCATCTGATAGAGCGCTCGCAGGAAATGTAGTCCTGTTCATTGTTACGACTAAAGTGCGTAGCTCCAACAAGTCATTACTTATGACTTCAACAGTTTCAATCCCGCGAACTAATTTTGCAAGATCTGCAGCAACATCGGCCTCAAGGCCGATTCGGTAAACTGCAGCAGGTAGGTGCTCACCCCTCACCGAGATGTGGCTGTCGCTTCTGTAAGAATCTGGTTCTCGCAATGCAGAAGGCTCTAGCTGCAGCAAACGCCAAGATTGCATTTCTCTGCGCAGAGCTAGTTGAGAAGCATGTGATATCGAATCTACACCAGACAATACTGTACGAGGAGTAGTTAAGGGAACACGGGGCGGTGCTCCAGAGTTTAAAGATATATCAGGGTTATCGCTTCGTAAAAATATTTTTGTGATTCCCGCATCTAATTTAGTCTCTATAAACGGCGTGGTTCTTTTCCCATCTACAAAATTCAACGCCTTTTCTGCACCCACAAATTTCCACTCAGATTTCACTGCAGCGCGACTTCTCGGTCGCAGTTCTTCGTGAACAATTTCTATGCGATCACTTTTATTGCTAGATACTTCACCGCGCAGTAAACGTAACGCCAATTTATACTCTAAACAGGTTGAAGTTACCTCAGCCTCTTGAGAGTATTCATCCACTATTTTCTTAGGGACTACTGCTTCTACCAAAAACTCTATGTCTGAAATTGTGCCCTCGTCATTAGCTCCAAACAAACTAGCTATAGATACTGATTTCCCAGACATGCCTCGAACCCGATCAACTGCTTTCGCAATAGGCAAGTTGCTTAAATCACTGAGGAACTGGATAGCGTCAAAAAGATTCGACTTACCCACTCCATTAGGGCCAGCTATGCAAGTGAAAAAGCCAAATCTTAGGTCTACAGAATGTAAATTTTTGAAACCGCTTATTTTGAGACGTGTTAGCATAAATTAATGGACAGGTTAAAGTTATTGCCGCGCAAATAAATTAATCTATTATCCACCGGTCACAATGCTTACACCGCCATCCACAGCCAGCCATTGCCCGGTAATGTGTTTGCCTGCTTGGCTGGCAAACAGCAAACACAGGCCTTTCAAGTCTTCGTCGTCACCCAAGCGCTTGAGTGGTGCTCCCTCTTTCAGCTTGTCTTCACCCAACGCTTTGAGCGTGCCCGCTGTCATTTTGCTGGGGAAAAAACCTGGGCAAATTGCATTCACACGAATGTTGTACTTGCCCCATTCTGCGGCCAGCGCGCGGGTGAAGTTAATCACCGCGCCTTTAGACGTGTTGTAGGCAATCGTGTTCATGCCGCTGGGGTTGCCGCCCAGGCCTGCGATAGAGGCAATGTTGATGATGGAGCCGCTGCGCCTGGCTATCATGCTTTTTTTGGCCACGCGCTGGCTTAGCAAAAAGTAGCCACGCACGTTCAGGTTCATTACTTTGTCCCATGCGTCTGCGGGGTGGTCTTCAGCGGGCGCCCCCCAAGCAGCGCCTGCGTTGTTGACCAGAATATCAATGTCGCCAATGCGTTCCATGGTTTCATCGGCTAGGCGATTGATCTCGTCGTCTTTGGCGCAGTCTGCTGCTATCCATCGTGCGTCAATGCCTGCGCCTTGCAGCTCGGCGGTGGCTTCTTCTAAATCGCTGGCTTTGCGCGATGACAGCATAATCTTGGCACCCGCCTCACCCAGTGCGTGCGCCATTTGCAAACCCAGGCCACGCGAGCCGCCGGTGATAAGTGCTGTTTTACCAGTCAGGTCAAAAAGTTGTTGGGTGGTACGGTGGGTGGCAGGCAATGTCATGGCGAGGTTTCTTTCTTAGGTGCATCAGCGTTTTTCATCAAAGAACGAATGTAAATCAACACTGCGCCCACGGCTGTCACCAAGCTGCCAGACACCATCAACACCTCACCCGTCAACCAACTGGTGGCCGATTGGCTTTTCTGCATGGTGTACCCAGTAATTAGTGTTAATAGTCCCCCGTAGATCAGCGTCCACGCGGCTGCTTGCACGCGGCTTTGCGCCTTGGTGGCGGGTATTTTTACGTCTTTGATCATTGGCATTGCACGATCCTCCTTGCCTTTGATTGTGACCCTGTTTTAGGCGGCTACCGCCATGCGCCTAAAAGGCGTTCTCAGGCATATCTGCACAGGTCATATCGCGGCTAGACACTACCGTCAGCCAGGCATCTATTTTAGGCAACTCATAATGGTAGAAATACTGGTTTGAGGTCGTAATACCTGCTCGAGCAGCTATTAAATCAGTAGTGTATTGTTGCGAAGCTGGTGCTGCAGTAGCAGCTACAGATTGGCTGGCCAAAGCTACATCTAGCCACATCCAAGCCAGCACGGTGTGCCCAAAGGCTTGCATGTACGGCACGGCGTTGGGTAAGGCTTCCACTGGATTGCCAGTGGCCCAAGCCGCTTTAGTAGCGCTGCCTACTTTGCCCAGCGCTGCAGCCAGTTGATTAGCGTGCACGGCCAATCCAGGCACCTGCAACGCCCGCTGCGCCGTTGCGTTGATGCGCGCGGCCAGCAGTTGCAAACCCCTACCACCTTCCATCAGCACCTTGCGGCCCAGCAGGTCCATCGCCTGAATGCCGTGCGTGCCTTCGTGAATCATGTTCAGCCGCTGGTCGCGCCAATACTGCTCTACAGGGAAGTCGCGCGTATAACCGTAGCCGCCGTGGATTTGAATGGCTAAGCTGTTGGCTTCTAGGCAGTTTTCACTCGGCCAGCTTTTGGCTATCGGCGTCAGTACCTCGAGCAGCAGGCGTGCCTCGTCAGCACTCTCGGGTGTGCCGGTGTGCTGCTCGTCCACCAGCCGCGCGCAGTACAGCTGCAGTGCTAGCGCGCCTTCGCAGATAGATTTTTGCGCTAGCAGCATGCGTTTGATATCGGCATGCTCAATCAGTCGTACTTGCGGGGCAGCGGCGTCTTTGCCTGCGCTCTTGCCATCTTTGGGGTTGGCCATCAGCCGGCCTTGCGGGCGATTTTTGGCGTAGTCTAGCGATGCGTAATAGCCCGCCAAGCCCAGCATGGTGGCAGCCATGCCAATGCCAATTCGCGCCTCGTTCATCATGTGGAACATGCATTTGAGACCTTCGCCAGGCTGGCCTACCAGATAGCCCACGGCGCCAGCGCCGTTGCCGAATGGCCCTGTATCACCCACTGCGAACTTACCTTCGCCAAAGTTCAGCAGCGTGTTGGTGGTACCGCGCCAGCCCAGCTTATGGTTTAGCCCGGCCAGCGCCACGTCGTTGCGCACACCAGTCAATTGGCCTTGGTCGTTCACCAGTTTTTTGGGCACGATAAACAGCGATATGCCACGCACACCCGCCACCAGCTTACCGTTAACATCCGGTATCTTGGCCAACACCAGATGCACGATGTTCTCCGTCATCTCATGCTCGCCGCTGGATATCCACATCTTGTTGCCACGCAGGCGGTAGCGCGGGCCTAGCGTGTCGCTGGCAAAATCTTCCCCGTCTGGCAGCGCCTTGGTAGCTATATCGCTCAATGACGACCCCGCCTGCGGCTCGCTCAAGCACATCGTACCCGCCCAGCGGCCATTAAATTCGTTGGCTGCAAACACATCTTTTTGCGTTTGCGTACCGCACGCCATGATGCAATTAGCATTGCCGGTGGTCAGTAAATTAGAGCTAATCGAAATCGACGCCACTGCAAAAAAACTGTTTGCTGCAGCCTCTACCGTGTACGGCAACTGCATGCCGCCCATGTCGTAGTCTTGCGCCGCTGCCAGCATGCCCGACGCCACATACGCCTTATGCGCATCGTGCGTAGCTTGCGGCAAAACCACCTTCTCACCATCAAAGTGCGGCTCTTGCGTGTCGACCAGTCGGTTAAACGGCGCGTATTTCTCGCGCGCTATGCGTTCGCAAGTGTCCAGTACCGCATCAAAGGTTTCACGCGAATGATCAGCAAAACGTTCGCGTTGATTGAGCGAATCAGCATTCAGCCAGTCGTAGAGTAAAAAATCAAGAGTTGTGCGTAATGCCATCTGGTAATAATCATTTCATTAAGCTAAATCGCTGGCATGAAGCTTTTGCACCTCAATTAGAGGCATGACAAACTCTTCTACGCGGCGGCCGGCTTGCTTAGCCAACTTTGGATTCGATAGCCAAATTTGCGTAAAAGTAGACACAAGCGCGAGGGACTGCTCCCACCTGGCAGCAGCTTCTTGTGCAGTAATATTTTTAGAAGACATTTCTTGTGTTTTAGACATAGGGATCTTCACCACGTTGAATTTTTTCAAGCGCTTCAATGTCGATGCGTCTTTGGGACGATTGGCCAATCGTTTCATTACCAGCAAGTCTTCTATTGATGCAATTTTAATTTTTCGATCAAATAAATCTGCTGTATTGGCGTTGGCTTGCAACTTCTCAAACGAGACCACAGGCCGCACCAACACATCGATCACACTTCCTCCGGCCTCAGGTTCGCGCAAAGCGAAAGCAATCATGCCTTTTTCACGAAACCATTGGTCAATCTGATCAGCATTTCTAAGTGAATCAATACTCACAGGAATGATAGGAGCTAAGCCAAACCGTTTTGCAACGGCAATGAATTTCGACAGATTTTCATCGTTCATCGCCAGCACCAGATCTAAATCAATCGTGGTGCGCACAAATCCTTGAAGCTGTACCGCAAATCCGCCCACTAGAACATAAGCAACATCGGCATCAGATAAAGCTCTCAAAATATCAGGAATATTTTTCATGCCAATAGCTTAACCTAGTCCTAGAGCCACTGAATTTACAGCACCTCAAATATACCCGCAGCTCCCATACCACCGCCAATGCACATCGTCACGCACACGCGCTTGGCACCACGGCGTTTGCCTTCTATCAGGGCGTGGCCTGTCAGGCGCTGGCCGCTGACGCCGTAGGGGTGGCCCACTGCAATAGCGCCACCGTTAACATTGAGCTTGTCATCAGGAATGCCCAGCTTGTCGCGACAATAAATAACCTGCACTGCAAAGGCTTCGTTGAGTTCCCACAGGTCAATGTCGCTGACTTTCAAACCCAAACGTTTCAACACTTTGGGGATGGCAAACACAGGGCCAATGCCCATTTCGTCAGGCTCGCAGCCTGCCACCGCAAAACCCAAAAAGCGACCCAGCGGCTTGAAACCACGCTTAGCGGCCAGCGCTTCACTCATCACCACGCACGCACCCGCACCGTCCGAAAACTGGCTAGCATTGCCTGCAGAAATCAAACCACCCGGCAAAGCTGAGCGCAAGCCAGTGATGCCTTCAAAGGTGGTGCCTTCGCGGATACCTTCGTCTTTGGAGATGGTGACTTCTTTGGTCATCAAACCCATTACTTTGTCTGCAACGCCTGCTTTCACGGTGATCGGTGCAATTTCAGCATCAAACAGGCCAGCGGCCAACGCTGCCGTGGCGCGCTGTTGGCTGCGCGCGCCATAGTGGTCCATCGCGTCGCGGGTGATGCTGTAGCGCTTGGCCACTTGCTCGGCGGTTTGCAACATGTTCCAGTAGATTTCGGGCTTCTTTTTAACCAGCGCGGGGTCGGCAATCATGTGCATGTTCATCTCTTGCTGCACGCAGCTAATGCTCTCTACGCCACCGGCCACATACACGTCGCCCTCGCCTGCGATGATGCGCTGCGCGGCCAGTGCGATGGTTTGCAGGCCAGATGAACAAAAACGGTTCACCGTCATGCCCGACACAGTGATGGGGCAATCGGCCATCAGCGCGATTTGGCGGGCGATGTTGTTGCCGGTTGCGCCCTCGGGGTTGGCACAGCCCATGATGACGTCGTCAACCTCAGCGGCTTCGATACCGGCACGTTGGATGGCATGCTTGACGGCGTGACCACCCAGCGTAGCGCCATGGGTCATGTTGAAAGCGCCCTTCCAGCTTTTGGCTAGTGGCGTGCGGGCGGTCGATACGATTACGGCGGATGTCATTTTGAATTCTCCAAAACTAGTGTCAATATTTAGCTAGCAGGGCTGAAGGTTTTACCTTCAGAAGCCAGGCGCGCCAACAGCGGTGCGGGTTTCCAAAACTCGGCATCGTCGTTCGGGTTTTTGGCAAAGCTGTTCATCGCCATGCACACGTTAAACAAGCCTAACTGGTCTGCGTAGTGCATCGGGCCACCGCGGTAGATGGGGAAGCCGTAGCCGGTCAGGTACACCATGTCGATGTCGCCTGCTTTGCTGGCAATGCCTTCTTCCAAGATATACGCAGCTTCGTTGACCAACGAGAATACCAAGCGCTGCACAATTTCTTCGTCGCTGATTTTGCGTGGGGCTAGGCCAATGGCTTTGCGGTGCTTGTCGATCATTTGCGTGACCACATCAGACACCAGCGCATCGCGCTTGCCGGGCACATAGTCGTACCAGCCTGCGCCGGTTTTTTGGCCGTAGCGGCCTAGCTCGCACAGCAAATCTGCTGTCTTGCTGTATTTCATCTTTGGCTTTTCTTGGTAGCGACGCTTGCGAATCGCCCAGCCAATGTCGTTACCTGCCAAATCACCCATGCGGAACGGGCCCATGGCAAAACCAAACTTCTCTACAGCTTTGTCGATCTGCTGCACGCTGGCGCCCTCTTCTAACAAAAAGCCTGCTTGGCGGCTGTACTGCTCGATCATGCGGTTGCCGATAAAGCCATCGCACACGCCAGAAACGACCGAGGTTTTTTTGATCTTCTTGCCCAACGCCATGACGGTGGCCAGCACATCTTTAGCAGTCTTTTTACCGCGCACTACTTCCAACAGCTTCATCACGTTGGCTGGGCTGAAAAAGTGGGTGCCAATCACGTCTTGTGGTCGCTTGGTGAAGCTTGCAATTTTGTCCATGTCCAACGTCGATGTGTTAGACGCCAAAATAGCGCCCTTTTTCATCACTTTGTCCAGCTGGGTAAACACTTTTTCTTTTACACCCATTTCTTCAAACACGGCTTCAATCACCATGTCGGCATCTTTCAGGTCGGTATATTCCAGCGTGGTAGACAACAGGCTCATGCGCTGTTCGTACACGGCTTGCTTTAGCTTGCCTTTGGCCACTTGCGATTCGTAGTTTTTGCGGATAATGCCAATGCCTTTGTCCAAGGCTTCTTGTTTCATTTCCAACATTTTGACGGGAATGCCCGCGTTCAAAAAGTTCATGCTGATGCCGCCGCCCATCGTGCCCGCGCCAATCACAGCGATCGACTTAATGTCGCGCTTAGGGGTGTCTTCGGGTACATCCGGTATCTTGCTGGCGGCACGCTCGGCGATGAACAGGTGGCGCAGTGCGCGGCACTCAGGTGTCCACATCAGGTTGATAAAAATCTCACGCTCAATGGCCATGCCAGCGTCAAACTTGTTTTTAGTCGCTGCTTCTACCGCATCAACGCACTTGGCAGGTGCTGGGTAGTTTTTGCTCATGCCCTTAACCATATTGCGCGCAAACTGAAAGTACGCATCACCCAGCGGGTGGCGACAAGGCAGGTTGCGCACCAGTGGTAGAGCAGACTTGTCTTTAGCATGCGCGTCGGCCTTCTCGCGGGCCATCGCTACGGCTTCGTCGATCAACGACTCAGCCGATTTGGCCATTTTGTCGATCAGCTTTTGACCGGGCAACATGGCCAGCATTTCGCTTTTGACAGGCTCGCCGCTGACGATCATGTTCAGCGCAGCCTCAACGCCCAGCACGCGCGGCAAGCGCTGTGTGCCACCTGCACCGGGGATCAAGCCTAGCTTGACCTCAGGCAAGGCCACGTTGCAGCCAGGGGCCATCACGCGGTAGTGGCAGCCCAGCGACAGCTCTAGCCCACCACCCAAGCAGGTGGTGTGCACGGCAGCCACCACCACTTTAGGCGAGTTTTCGCAAGCCGAGATCAAGCTGAGCAAATTAGGCTCTTGCAGCGACTTGGGCGAGCCAAATTCTTTAATATCGGCACCGCCAGAGAAGGCCTTGCCAGCGCCGGTGACGACGATAGCTTTGATCTTGCCATCCAGCTGGGCCTTGGCCAACGCGGCAGCAAACGCCGTGCGTGTGGCTAGGCCTAGGCCGTTGACCGGGGGGTTGTTCAACGTGATGACTGCCACGTCGCCGTGGGCTTTGTACTCTGCCGTCATGGGAGTCCTTTAGAGCGTTATAAACAAAAACTAAGTGTGGGATGAGAGCCGATAATGTGCAGCAAAGCGCTAAAAAGCACGGCCGTTCCATTTAGCATTCTAAGCAAAATTCAAGCGCTGATGAGGCTTGTATGTCACGCAGGCTACTTTATGTGTATTGGGAGGCAGATTTATATAAGCTTTTAGGCCTCTAACCCAAGTAAATCCTGCTCAAGCAGCTATTAAATTTATAGTGATGATGAGGTAGACAATTAAACCTCTAACCATTCCTTACGAATGTACGCATCCGCCCGCAGGCTCTCTGGCGTGCCGTGGAACACGATGCTGCCGTGGCCCATCACCAAAGCGCGGTCGGAGATAGCCATGGCGATAGTGAGTTTTTGCTCAATCAACAGCACCGAGACGCCGCGCTTTTTCAGCTCTTGCAAGTACTGCGCTACCAGCTCTACAATTTTGGGCGCTAGGCCTTCGGTAGGCTCGTCGATGATGATCAAGTCGGGGTCGCCCATCAGAGTGCGGCACAGGGTCAGCATTTGCTGCTCACCGCCGCTCATTACGCCAGCTTCAGTATGCTGGCGCTCTTTCAGGCGCGGGAACATGTTGTACATATCGTCAAACCCCCAGCGCGGATTTTTAGCGCCGCGTTTCTGGCCCAACATCAGGTTTTGGTGCACAGTGAGCGTGGGGAAAATATCGCGGTTCTCGGGCACATAGCCAATGCCCAGGTGTGCTACCTCGTAAGCTTTTTTACCGGTAATTTGCCGATCCTTCCACAACATAGACCCTGTGCAATCTACCAAACCCATGATAGCTTTGGCAGTAGTGCTACGGCCTGATCCGTTACGTCCCAGCAGGGCGACAATCTCACCTGCATTCACGTCAAAATTGACGCCATGCAGTACATGGCTTTTGCCGTAATAGCCGTGCAGGTTTTCAATCGTTAATAGTTTTGACATTAGTGGACTCCGTAGGGCCGTCCCAAGGAGGACAGCTCCCCAATCTGCGTGGATAGTTGGGACAGAGAAGACATGCAGTGCTGAACGTGGGGGCTCATTTTTCACCTCCCTGAGCATCAGCAATGTGCGAACCTAAATAAGCCTCTTGCACCTTCGCATTGGCGCGCACCGCGTCGGGTGTGTCAAACGCCAATACCTCGCCATATACCACCACCGCAATTTTGTCGGCCAGGCCAAACACCACACCCATGTCGTGCTCTACCGTCAGCAAGGTTTTGCCCACGGTGACGCTTTTAATCAGGTTGATAAATCGGCTGGTCTCAGACTTGCTCATACCCGCAGTAGGTTCGTCCAGCAAAATGACGTTTGCACCGCCCGCAATGGTAATACCAATTTCTAGCGCACGTTGTTCTGCATATGTGAGGTTCATCGCTAGCACATCGCGCTTTTTGTCCAGCTTGATCATCTCCATCAGCTCGTCTGCACGCTCCTTGGCGTCGTCCAGGTTAGCCAAAAATTTAAACATGGTGTACTTGTAGCCTAGGCTCCACAGCACGCCGCAGCGCAGGTTTTCAAATACGCTGAGTTTGGGGAAAATATTGGTGATTTGAAAACTGCGCGACAAGCCCATGCGGTTAATCTCGAATGGTTTTTTACCATTTAAGCGGGCACTGTTTAAAAGTATGTCGCCCGAGGTAGGCTCAAAACGCCCGCTGATCAAATTGAATAACGTCGATTTACCAGCACCGTTGGGGCCAATGATGGCGATACGTTCGCCTGCGTTAACTGCTAAGTTAACACCGCGAATAATCTCGGTTTTGCCAAAGCTTTTGCGCAAATCTTTTAGCTCAAGTGCAAAACCTTGCGCCGCTGCGTTTGCGCCTTGCTCGGGGCGGCCTGTGGCTACGGTCGTCATACCAATGCCTCCCTGCGCTTGATTTCTTTTTCAATGTCTTGTTGAATGGCACCCCATTCATACAGGTACTGGCGGCGGCACAGCTCAAACAAGCCAACGCCTGTTAACAGCACAAAACCCGCACCAAACCAGCTGTTCAAGCCCTTAGCGTTCAGTGGCATACCCATAAAACTCATCTCTGGCCCTAATGCTGCGTTCAGCTGCAAGTGGTACACCATTTCAATCATGGCGGCTGCGCCTAGCAGCGCGACCAGCGCTGTTACCGCCAGTGCCAAATAGCTTACCCACAGCTTGCGCAAAAATCCAAACGATGCCACGCGCAGGTTCATCATAATCAGCGACGCAATGCCGCCCGGTGCGTACATCACCATAAACAAAAATATCAAACCAAGGTACAGCAGCCATGCCTTGGTCAGCTCAGACAGAAGCACAAATGCCAGCACCATCAAAATAGCGCCCAAAATTGGCCCGAAGAAAAATGTAGCGCCACCTAAAAAGGTGAATAAAAGATAAGCACCTGAGCGGTAACCGCTGACTACCTCTGACGTGACGATCTCAAAATTTAGCGCAGCTAAGCCACCTGATATGCCAGCAAAAAAGCCTGCGGTGATGAACGCGATGTAACGCACCTTTTGCGTGTCGTAGCCGACAAACTCCACCCGCTCGGGGTTGTCGCGCACGGCGTTGAGCATGCGGCCCAGAGGCGTGCGCGTAAAGGCAAACATCAGCGCAGTACAAATGAAGGTGTACACCGCAATCAAGTAGTACAACTGAATCTGTGGCCCAAAAGTAATGCCAAAAGGTTTGCTAGCCGTCACACGGTTACCGCTCACGCCGCCCTCACCGCCAAAAAATTCTGGAAACATCAGTGAGCTAGCCCACACCAGCTCGCCCACGCCTAGCGTGATCATGCCAAATGTGGTGCCCGCCTTTTTGGTTGTCACATAGCCCAAAATAACGGCCACCAACAGCCCAGCCAAACCACCGATGATGGGGATCAAGCTAACCGGAATATTGAATGTGCCCGAGGAGGCCAAATTAAGCGTATGAATCGCTAAAAACGAGCCCATGCCTGAATACACCGCATGGCCAAAACTGAGCATGCCGCCCTGCCCCAGCAGCATGTTGTAGCTTAAGCACACGATGATGGCGATGCCCATTTGGCTGAGCATGGTGTGGCTCAAGCTAGAGGTAAAAAACGCTGGTACAGCTATTAATATCAGCGCATAAATGCCCCAAACTAGCCATCGCCCTACATTGAGGGGCTTAAATTCATAATGTGTTTTGCTCATTGCTTAACCCTCGCGTGTGCCCATCAAGCCACGCGGCCGGAAGATCAAAATTAAGACTAAAAACAGGTACGGCAAGATGGGAGCCACTTGGCTGATCTTCAGCTTAAACAACGCATAGCCAAAAGTCTCTGACGTGATGTTGGCACCCACCATGTTGAGGCCGCCCATCAGCGATGAGTCGATACCCACCGCAAAGGTTTGCACCACCCCTATTAGTAGCGACGCCAAAAACGCCCCAGGCAACGACCCCATGCCGCCCACGACTACCACTACAAAAATAACGGAGCCTACTGTAGCCGCCATACCAGGTTCGGTCACAAATGCGTTGCCACCAATCACACCCGCCAAGCCCGCCAGCGCTGCACCGCCGCCAAACACCAGCATGAATACACGTGGTACGTTGTGACCCAGTGACTCTACCGTCTCTGGGTGCGTCAGCGCCGCTTGAATCACCAAGCCAATGCGTGTGCGGGTGAGCAGTAGCCACACGCTGACCAGCATCACCATGGCCACGGCCATCATGAAGCCACGGTACATCGGGAACTGGGTGCCGTAAATGGTGAACAGCGGCCCTTCTAACGCAGCAGGCACGCGGTAGTCAAGCGAGCTGCGGCCCCACACCAGTTGCACCAGCTCTAAGATGATGTAACTCAAACCAAAAGTAATTAGCAGCTCGGGCACATGGCCAAACTTATGCACCCGGCGCAGGCAGTATTTTTCAAACCCAGCGCCGAGCAGTCCTACCAGAAAAGGCGCCACGATCAAGGCGGGCCAAAAGCCTATTAGCACGGTTACGCTGTAGGCAAAATACGCACCCAGCATATAAAACGAAGCATGCGCAAAATTCAGCACGCCCATCATGCTAAAAATCAGCGTCAACCCTGAGCTAAGCATGAACAGCAGCAAGCCGTAGCTGATGCCGTTAAGCAGCGAGATAGTGAAAAACTCCATGCGCTAAATCTTTTTAAGAATGAGGTTTCTTATTTTGTAGCAAAAAGCCGGGCTAGCCCGGCTTTTTGTTGGTACGTCAAAGCAACAAAGTGCTCCTGGATAAGTGACAAGTTTTTAAGTGGGCTTTTTCATTGCACAGCTGGTGGGTGTGCTGGCAATATACGCGTCAATGGCTTTGACAGGCGCAAAGGTGTAGCCCGTGTTCTCTACACTGTACGCATTTTTTGCGTCAACTTTTTGCCATTTGCTGATGAACAATTGTTGCTGCAATTGGTGATCGTTTTTGCGCATGGTGTTCTCGCCGTTAGCACCCTTGAAGGTCAGGCCACTCATAGCTGCAGCCACTTTGACTGGGTCAGACGACTTGGCCTTGGCAATCGCCTCGGTCAACATGACTGATCCGTTGTAGGTGGCAAAAGTGTAGTAGTCGTCGTTAAACTTCTTTTTGTAGTCGGCCATCATCTGACCCATCTCGCCGGTGTAGTTGCTGTGGCCGTAGGAGATTTGGTACACCTCCATATCGCCGCCAGCTGCCAGCGCGGTAGGCGTACCGGTGACACCAGCGTAGTAAGCGTAGATAGGAAGTTTCAAGCCCGCATCGTTCAGCGCTTTGACAAACAAGGTCAAGTCAGCGCCCCAGTTGCCGGTAACAATGGTGTCAGCGCCTGACTGCTTGATTTTGGCCACGTAGGGTGCGAAGTCTTTGACTTGGCCCAGCGGGTGCAAGTCTTCACCTGCAATCTTCACATCAGGGCGCTTGCGGGCCATGCCCTCTTTAAAGTACTTGGCTACTTGCTGGCCGTGCGAGTAATTTTGGTTGAGCAAATACACGCTCTTGATCTTGGGCTGGTCCTTCATAAAAGTGGACAGCGCTTCCATCTTCATCGTGGTGTCGGCGTCCAAACGGAAATGCCAGTAGCTGCACTTCTCGTTGGTCAGTGCAGGGTCAACAGCTGCGTAGTTTAAGAAGATAACTTCTTTGCCAGGGTTACGCTCGTTGTGCTTAGACACCGCATCGCTAATGGCCAGCGCTGCACCCGAGCCATTGCCTTGGGTCACGTAGCGAAAGCCTTGGTCAATTGCGGCTTTGACTGAATTCAAGCTTTCTTGTGGGGAGCCTTTGTTATCAAACCCGGTGACTTCTAGTTTGACGCCCGCCGCATTCTTCACGTTGACTTTTTCAGCCGCAAACTGCCAGCTCTTGAGCTGGTTTTGGCCGACGTTGGCAAACGGGCCTGACAATGGGTCGATAAACGCGATTTTGACGGTTTCGCCTTTTTGAGCAAAAGCACCAAAAGCTGCGGCCATCATGGCACCTGCAGCTACAGATTTCAAAGCAAATTTCATGAAAGTCTCCAAAAGGATAAGGGTCTATCAGCACGCGCACATGTTGGTAACATATCGCGTAAACATACAACGCAAAGAGTACTGGACAAAGCCGACACAATAACTAGGTAATTGCCCGTAACCCCTATCTCTTTTGTGACTAAAACAAGATTAACTCTGCGCTGCTAGGCCGGCAATTTGTAATCTTTCAGTTGTTCGCGCAATTTCATTTTTTGCATCTTGCCTGTGGCGCCTAATGGAATAGCGTCTACAAACACCACATCGTCTGGTATTTGCCACTTGGCGGTTTTACCGTCAAAGAACTTGATAAGGTCTTCACGGGTTACGTCCATGCCCGGGCGTTTGACCACGGCCACAATGGGCCGCTCGTCCCACTTGGGGTGCGGCATGCCCACGCAGGCCGCCATCAAAATGGCGGGGTGCGCCATGGCAATGTTTTCAATGTCGATGGAACTGATCCATTCACCACCCGACTTGATCACGTCTTTGCTGCGGTCGGTAATTTGCATAAAACCGTCGGCGTCAATCGTGGCCACATCCCCTGTGGGGAACCAGCCGTCTGCGGTGAGTGGGTTACCACCCTCGCCTTTAAAGTACTCGCGCACCACCCACGGGCCTTTGACCAGCAGGTCGCCGTAGGCTTTGCCATCATGCGGCTGGGGCGCGCCATCAGCATCTACAATTTTCATTTCTACGCCGTAGATCGCCCGGCCTTGCTTCAGTCGGATTTTCATTTGCTCGTCTTTGGACAGCGCCAAGTGCTTGTTCTTTAGCGTGCACAGCGTGCCCAGTGGCGACATCTCGGTCATGCCCCAAGCGTGCAACACTTCTACGCCATAGTCTTCTTGAAAAGCATGAATCATCGCTGGTGGACAGGCGCTACCACCAATTACCGTGCGCTTGAGGGTGCTGAACTTGAGCCCTGCAGGCTTCATGTGGGCTAGCAGCATTTGCCATACCGTGGGCACGCCCGCAGCGTAGGTGACTTTTTCACTTTCTAGCAGTTCGTAAATAGACTTGCCATCCAGTGCCGGGCCAGGGAACACCAGCTTGCAGCCCGTTAATGCTGCGCTGTACGGAATGCCCCACGCGTTAACGTGGAACATGGGCACCACAGGCAGCACGCTGTCGCGCGCGCTAAGGCACATCACATCCGGCAGCGCGGCAGCGTAGGCATGCAAGGTCGATGACCGGTGCGAATACAAAGCTGCTTTGGGGTTGCCCGTAGTGCCACTGGTGTAGCACATGCTAGAGGCGGTGTTTTCGTCAAACTGCGGCCAGTCGTAAACGGTGGGCTGCTTACCAATCCATGCTTCGTAGCTGATTAAACCGGGGATGCCGGTGTCAGCAGGCAACTTATCAGCATCGCACATGGCTATGTAATGCTTAATCGTCGTGCAGCGCGTGTGCACGGCCTGCACGATGGGCAAAAAGCTCATGTCGAAACACAGCACTTGGTCTTCGGCATGGTTGGCTATCCACACAACTTGGTCGGGGTGCAGGCGCGGGTTTAAGGTGTGCAGCACTTTGCCCGAACCGCTGACGCCAAAGTACATCTCCAGGTGGCGGTAGCCGTTCCATGCCAGCGTGGCAATGCGATCGCTAAAGGCCAAATTCATGTCGTCCAACGCGTTGGCTACTTGGCGCGAACGTTTGGCTACGTCGGCCCATGTATAACCGTGAATGTCACCCTCAACGCGGCGCGAGACAATTTCGGTGTCGCCGTGGTGAAGACCCGCAAACTCAATCAATGATGAAATAAGCAGTGGCTGTGACTGCATTAAACCTAGCATGGCAAACTCCTAAATGAACTACCCTAGTATTACGCAAAACCGGGTGACTGCGGATGCGGATTGACCCTGAATCGTTGGCAAACCCTGCAACTGGGCAGACGTATTTTGAGTCTGTGACAATCTGGCTATGAATTTAAACCCTAGCGAACGCGGTTTCGCCCATTTAGGCGCTGCGTTTTTTACCCGCATGCCCATGACACCATTAGCCAACCCTTACTGGGTAGCGCGCAGCTTGCCAATGGCGCGTGAGCTGGGATTAGCAGACGAATGGATGCAGTCTGATGCAGCGTTGAAGGCACTGACTGGCAACGCGGTATTACCCGGCAGCCAGCCGCTGGCCAGCGTGTACAGCGGGCACCAGTTTGGCCAGTGGGCCGGGCAGCTGGGTGACGGGCGGGCTATTTTGTTGGGCGAGACTGCCGCGCCAAATGGGCAAGGCTGGGAAATTCAACTCAAAGGCGCAGGCCCCACGCCGTATTCGCGCATGGGCGATGGCCGTGCGGTGCTGCGCAGCTCAATACGTGAGTTTTTGTGTTCCGAGGCGATGCACGGCTTGGGCATGCCCACCACGCGGGCGCTGTGTGTCACGGGGTCTGACCAGCCCATAAGACGTGAAGAGATCGAAACTGCGGCCGTCGTCACCCGCTGCGCGCCCAGCTTTATCCGATTTGGGCATTTTGAGCATTTCTCCTACAACAACCAGCACGAAGAACTCAAAGCGCTGGCCGACTATGTGATCACCCGTTTTTACCCCCTCTGCGCCACGCAAGCTAACCCCTACGCCGCATTACTGCAAGCGGTCAGCGAGCGCACCGCCGTGATGGTGGCGCAGTGGCAGGCGGTGGGCTTTTGCCATGGGGTGATGAACACCGACAACATGAGTATTTTGGGTCTGACGATTGACTATGGCCCGTTTCAATTTTTAGACGCTTTTGACCCCGCCCACGTGTGCAACCACAGCGACACGCAAGGCCGCTACAGCTACAACCGGCAACCTAACATCGCATACTGGAACTTGTTTTGCCTAGGCCAAGCGCTGCTGCCGCTGATCAGCGAGAGCGGCCAGCAAGACGAAGCGATTGCTGCACTGGAGCCGTATAAAACCATCTTTCCACAGCAACTGGCGCTGCGCTTTGGCCACAAACTGGGCTTGCCCGAGAGCATTTTAGGTAACCCAGATCTAGGTTGCCAAGAGGTCGTAGAAGGTGTTTTAAAACTGCTGGCGCAAAACAAAGTGGACTACACCATCTTTTGGACGCGCATGACCAGCAGCGCCGCCAGTAACGACTGGGAACCCGTGCGCGATTTATTCCTGGACCGCCAATCTTGGGACGCCTGGCTGCTATCGTATTCGAAGCTGCTTGAGCAGCATCCACGGCCTGAAATGGTTAAATTAATGCAAAATAGTAACCCTATTTACGTGCTGCGCAACCATTTAGGTGAGCAGGCCATTGCGGCAGCGAAACTTAAGGACTTTTCTGAAGTCCAAAGCTTGTTAAGCTTGCTGCAGGCCCCATTTACAGAGCAAGCTGGTATGCAGGCTTATGCTGATTTCCCGCCAGATTGGGCTTCTGGTATTGAGATTTCGTGCTCCTCTTAGGTTGAGGGGGATTTTGGACACGAAGTGCGCGAAGGTTTCGCGAAGGACGCGAAAGAAGACAAAAATGAATACCAAATTGAGCATGACTTTTATTTTTAATCTGAACATATTTTTTAAACCTTTTTATTTTTATTTTTTTGGTTTTCCTTTAGCGTCTTTCGCGAAACCTTCGCGCCCTTCGCGTCCGGTATCAAATCTTAAAACCCTTTAATTATCAAACCCCACCATGACTAACAAAATTACCAAAACCGACGCCGAATGGCGTGACCTACTAACCGCCAAGGGCGCTGAAAAACTCGCCTTTGACGTGACCCGCCACGAAGCCACTGAGCGTGCTTTTACTGGTAAGTACGATGCCAATAAAGCTGCGGGCACCTACACCTGCATTTGCTGCAACAAGCCGCTGTTTGAGTCGATCGCCAAGTTTGACAGCGGCACCGGCTGGCCTAGCTTTTTTCAGCCCTTAAGCCCAGAGGCTGTGGGCGAGAAAACTGATGGCATGCTGTTTATGAAGCGTACCGAGGTGCACTGCGCCGACTGCGGCGCGCACCTAGGCCATGTGTTTAACGACGGCCCAGCGCCTACCGGCTTGCGTTATTGCATGAACTCTGCGTCCTTGGGCTTTACGGGCCAATAAAACGCGTTAGTAAGACTACGCTACAACTGCGCAACAATTTAACCGCAAGCTATTCTCCCGCCGGACTTTGCACCGCACAAAGCCTGCCGCGTCATCTACGATAATCAGTCCCATGAAACAACTTCTTGATTTTTTGCCCATCCTGCTGTTTTTTGGGGCGTACAAGTTCTACAACATCTACGTGGCCACCGGCGTCATCATGGCGGCTACCGTGGTGCAAATGGCCATTTTGTACAAAATGGATGGCAAGTTGCAAACCATGCACAAAGTAACGCTGGGTTTGGTGCTGGGTTTTGGTGCGCTGACGCTGGCATTTCAAGACGAGCGGTTTATCAAAATAAAGCCTACGGTGCTGTACACCTTTATGGCGGCAACTTTGGGCGTTGGCCTGTGGTGGTTTAAAAAGAACTTTTTAAAAATGATGCTGGGTGGGCAATTGAATTTGCCTGACGGCGTGTGGCGCAACCTCACCGCCGCTTGGGTGGTGTATGCCCTGTGTATGGGGGCGCTGAACGCGTATGTCGCTTATTTTTACACCACAGAGCAGTGGGTGAACTTTAAGCTGTGGGGCTACGCTTTCCCTATCGTGTTTTTGGTGGCGCAGGGTTTGTATATTGCCAAATATATTCAGCCTCATGACGACGAGGCGCAGCCGTGATGACTACCAGTAACTCACCCGCCGCCAGCCCTGCCAGCCCATTAAGCACTGGCCCCGCCAACCTATTTGGCACTGGTCCAGCCAGTGCGGACACAGTGGCCCAGCACCTGCGCGCCGCGCTGCAAACAACCCAAGTGCAAGTGTGGGACGAATCCGCCTCGCACGCGGGCCATGCGGGCAACCCCGACGGTGCAGGTGTGGCCACGCACCTGCGTGTGCGCATTGCGTCACCACTTTTTACAGGCCAAACCCGCGTGGCGCAGCATCGGCTTGTGTATGATATGTGTCAAGCGTTTTTAGCGCAGGGCCTGCATGCGCTGGCCATCGAGGTGGAACCAATTCGCAGCGATGCGCACTAAACATTATGGCCGCAAGTAGCCACTATGAATTGCATAGCTGCTTGAGCAGTATTTACGGCCTGAAAGCCAGATTTAACCGAGGAAATCAATGAAAAAACAAGTCATCTCTAGCATAGCATTGGCCGTATTGGCCGTATTGGCCGTCAGCAGCGCTTGGGCGCAAAACGTGGCCATTGTCAACGGCAAGCCCGTGCCCACCGCCCGCGTAGACGCCCTGACCCAGCAAATTGCCGCCCAAGGCAAGCCCGTCACCCCCGAGATGACCGCGCAAATCAAAGACGAGGTCATCAATCGAGAAATCTTTATGCAAGAAGCGCAAAAACGCGGCATAGATGGCAGCGATGGTTACAAAACCCAGATGGAACTGGCCCGCCAAGCCATCATGATCCGCGAGCTGTTTAGCGACTACCAAAAGAAAAACCCGGTTACTGACTCCGACATCAAGGCCGAATACGAAAAATTTGCCGCAGCCAACGGCGGCAAAGAATACCGTGCCAGCCACATCTTGGTAGAGAGCGAAGACCTAGCTAAAAAGCTGACAGCCGACATTAAAAAAGGCGGGAAATTTGCTGACATCGCCAAGAAAAACTCTAAAGACCCGGGCTCAGGTGCTAACGGTGGCGACCTAGACTGGGCTAACGCCAGCAGCTACGTGGCTGAGTTTTCGCAAGCCTTGGTCAAGCTAGAAAAGGGCAAAATAACCGACGCGCCCGTGAAGACCCAGTTTGGCTATCACATCATTCGCTTAGACGATACACGCCAGGCCCAGCTACCCCCAGTCGACCAAGTCAAACCGCAAATTGCGCAGCAGCTAGGTCAGCAAAAATTGCAAGCCTTTCAAAAAGAAATGCGCGATAAAGCCAAGATTGAGTAATTTTGTTGCATGCGCGGCAACCTGCGGCGCGTAGAACGTAAAAAGCGGCTTTTCAGCCGCTTTTTTAATGCATTTTGTGCCAGTAACCCAAGTAAATCCTGCTCAAGCAGCTATGCAATTGATAGTATTCAGTCGTCATCACCGTCTACGCCTGCCAGCTCTGGAAACAGCACTTCGGTAAATCCAAAACGCGTAAAGTTACCTACCCGCATGGGGTACAGCACGCCCAGCAAATGGTCGCATTCATGCTGCACCACCCGGGCATGAAAGCCATCTGCCACCCGGTCTATTGCATCACCATACTGGTCAAACCCTTGGTACCGGATGCGTTTAAAACGCTGCACCGCGCCGCGAAACCCCGGCACCGACAGGCAGCCTTCCCAGCCTTCTTCCAGCACGCTGTGGTCTGCGCTGAAAGTGGCAGCGCCTTGAGCGCTTGGGTTGGGGCCATTCGCGGCCTGAGCAATCGGTAAAAAAGTTGGGGCCGCGTCGTTTGGTGATTCAGCCGCTGCAAAATGCTGGCGCTCTAGCGGCGTACTTTGCAGCTGGTTGTACGACACGCCCGCCAGCGGCGCGCCCTGCGCATCCAGCGGCGTGATCACAGGGTTAATCAGTACCGTGCGCGGCACTACGGGGGCATCCGGGTAGCGCGGGTTTGCCTGCCCGGTGCCAAAAATCACCACCTGCAAGTCCACCCCTATCTGCGGTGCTGCCAGCCCTGCACCGTTAGCCGCAGCCATGGTATTAAGCATGTCGCTGATCAGCAGATGCAGCGCGTCAGTATCAAAAACGGTGACGGGCTGGGCCACGCGCAGCAAGCGCGCGTCGCCCATTTTGAGAAGTGTTTGTGTAGCCATGTCGTCATTGTCAGGGCAACAGAGGCTATTGGCTACGCAACTTTACCAAATCATTTGGCAAACAGCCATGCCAATCTGGGCGTTTACCTTACACCTTACCTTAACCCAGCTTAGCGGTAATGGTGGTTGTACGGATAACCATACCTGTAGCGCACCGCAGGGTACACCACCACGGGCGGAGCTACTACCACTGGCGCGGGTGCTACTACCACAGGGCCAGGCTGCACGACACCATAGCGCGGACCTACAGGCACCACGACACATGCAGTCAGGCCTACAGCCAGCAGCGCCACAGCGCCCAGCTTGGCGACACTTGCAGTAATACACGTTGATTTCATAGCGTTCTCCTGTAGGACGTACAGGTTTAACGCGCTAGAACGTTAAATGGCAGACTAGCTGTTGTATCAAGGAGGTAAAGTCGTGTAAAGCGCGGACAAATTTAAGGGTGCACCGCTTTGCACGCCGCCGCTGCGCGTTGCACTAAAGAGGGGTGCAGCATGCCCATTCTGGGTAACTGCCCACATGGCGCATGGGGCGGCACCTTAAACCACGTTGCGTTGTAGGCAAGTTCCACCACTTCTTTCATATTGAACTTGGTGTCAAACGACAACCCAGACAAACGGTAGGCTGTGCGGTCCTGAGCGTCGATGGCAAACTCTCCCGCACGTAGCGTGCGTATCTTTTGGCTAGTACCATAAGCCAAAAGTACCCGATAGCGCGTACTGCTGTCTTCAAACACTCGCACAACCAAAGCGGGCCGTGGCTTAGAACCCGGCACGGTGGCGGGCAAATGGGGGAAGTAACAC
Organism: Polaromonas sp.; assembly: GCA_043718065.1. Classification (GTDB taxonomy): domain Bacteria; phylum Pseudomonadota; class Gammaproteobacteria; order Burkholderiales; family Burkholderiaceae_C; genus JAAFIP01. The sequence continues at coordinate 12,595 of JAYSWJ010000135.1, read as the reverse complement.
CATACGATATCGCCTGCCGCAGGCTTGGGCCACCAGAGTTCGCTAGAAACACCCATTTGCTAAAACAAACTAGAGCTTACTTTGCCACCTTTGGCGGGGCCTGCCGCTTTTCGGACAGCCGCTAGCTGTTTAGCGGTCAATGGGCCATCGTCAGGCTCGTAATGGGGCAGCACCTCATCAGCCAGCTTGCGTACCGCATAGTGCAACACCTCGGCCTCACGGGCGTAGCCCAACTGCTTGGCCAAACGCGACAGAGTGGCGCGAGATACCTTGGTGGCTGTGTCGGTGGGTTGAAAGCGCATTAGCAATGCGTCGGGGGCGGTGGCAGTAGTCATATCAAATCCTTGATATCTATATGATATCAAAAAATTGCCTTTATGTAAAACAGAACCAGCTAAGTAATCGAACCATGTAATAGCGTTTGCATCTGCGCCTCATCAATCACCGCCACACCTAGCTCACGCGCTTTGTCTAGTTTGCTGCCAGCATCAGCACCGGCCAGCAAATAGTCGGTCTTTTTGCTAACACTACCAGCTACTTTGGCACCTGCGGCTTCTAGCATGTCTTTAGCTTCGTCGCGGCTTAGCTTAGGCAGGGTGCCGGTGATGACGAAAGTTTTGCCAGACAGGGGTTTGGGCGTTTGTGGTGCGGCATCGCCTTCGGGCCAGGTTAGGCCGCAGGCGCGCAGTTGTTCTACCACCTCGCGGTTGTGCGGCTGGTCAAAGAAGGTGCGCAGGCTTTGCGCCACGATGGGGCCTACGTCGGCTACTTCTAGCAGCTGCTCTACGCTGGCGTCCATGATGGTGTCTAGCTTGCCAAAGTGGCGAGCTAGCTCTTTGGCGGTGGCCTCGCCGATGTGGCGAATGCCCAGGCCGAATAAAAATCTGGGCAATGTGGTGTGCTTTGATTTTTCTAGCGCCGCCATGATGTTGTGTGCTGACTTGTCGGCCATGCGGTCCAAGCTGGCCAGCGCGGTAAAGCCTAGCTTGTACAAATCTGGCAAGGTTTTGATGACACCTTCATCTACCAGCTGCTCTACCAGTTTGTCGCCCAGACCCTCTACCTCTACTGCGCGACGATGGGCAAAATGCAAAATAGCCTCTTTGCGCTGCGCGCTGCAAAACAGGCCGCCTGTGCAACGGTAGTCGGCCTCGCCCTCCTCGCGCACAGCTGCTGACCCGCAGACGGGGCATTGGCGGGGCATGGTAAAGACTGCGGCGTCTTGCAAACGTTTGTCCTGCAACACACTGACGACTTCAGGAATCACGTCGCCCGCCCTGCGCACGATCACCGTGTCGCCTACGCGCACGTCTTTGCGGCGAGCTTCGTCTTCGTTATGCAGCGTAGCGTTGGTAACGGTAACGCCGCCTACGAACACAGGCGCTAGCTTGGCCACGGGCGTCAGCTTGCCAGTGCGACCTACTTGCACGTCTATCGCCAGTACCGTGGTGAGCTGCTCTTGCGCAGGGTATTTGTGCGCCACGGCCCAGCGCGGCTCGCGGCTGACAAAGCCCAGCTGCTGTTGCAGCGCCAGGCTGTTAACTTTGTAGACCACACCGTCAATGTCGTAGGGCAAATTGCCCCGTTCTGCTGCAATACGCTGGTGATACGCTATTAATTGCGTAGCTGCTTGAGCAGTAATTACCTGGGTTGCTACCGGAAAACTCCATAATTTTAGGGTCTGTAGCAGGTCAAAATGGGTAGTCCACGGCAGCGTGCCGTCGGCAGTGACCACCTGCCCCACACCATAGGCAAAAAAGCTCAGGGGTCGTTGCGTTGCAATTTTGCTGTCTAGCTGGCGTACGGCACCGGCGGCGGCGTTGCGTGGGTTGACAAAGGTTTTTTCGCCTTTCTCGCCTGCGGCTATTTTGGCGCGCTGGCGCTCGTTAAGCTTTTCAAAATCATCACGGCGCATGTAGACCTCGCCGCGTACTTCTAGCACCTGGGGCGACCCGCTTGGCAGCTTCAGCGGTATTTGCCCAATCGTGCGGATGTTGTTCGTCACGTCCTCGCCCATCTCGCCATCACCGCGCGTGGCAGCTTGCACCAGCGTGCCGTTTTCATAGCGCAGGTTAATCGCCAGACCGTCAAACTTTAGCTCGGCTGCATATTCCACAGCCGGGTCGGCGTCGGTCAAACCTAGCGCTTTGCGCACGCGCGTGTCAAAGTTTTGCGCACCGCTGGCCTGGGTATCAGTTTCGGTGTTAATGCTCAGCATGGGCACTGCGTGCTTAACTGACGTAAAGCCGTCCAGCACTGCGCCTATCACGCGCTGTGTGGGTGAATCTGGGGTTACTAAATCAGGATGCTCTGCTTCTAGCTTTTGCAGTTGCTGAAATAGTTTGTCGTATTCAACATCGGGCAGTTGCGGGTCGTCCAGCACGTAGTAGCGGTGCGCGTGGTAGTGCAGCTGCTGGTGCAGTTTGTCGCGTTGCTGGGTGATAGTTGCTACTGATTGCATAGCTGGTTGAGCAGGTTTCACTTGGTTTAGAGGCTTTTTCGGCTCTGAAAAAGGTCGTTCATAAAGAACTTGACCTCTCAAGAATTAATTAACTAAACAAGCGCCGTGCTTGCAGCGAGCCTGCCGTTAAATCGCGCTCTTCTAGCGTGTCGTACAGCAGCTCTAGATCGGCACCGATAGCGTCCAGCGCTTCGGCGCGGATGATGTTGCCGTGATCGTCGGTAATGACGCCGTCCATACTGGCCGCTAACGCCAGCGCCATGTCGCGCATGCGCATGAAGGGCTGCTCAACGCGGGCTACTTGCGGTACATCTAGCGACAAGGTTGCGCTGCGCAGGGCAGATTGCTCTGGGTCTTCGGCCAGCGCGGCTTGGGTGTCAAACGACAGGCTTAGCACGGGCGGCAGGCCAACAGTTAACGCGGGCAGCACCATGCGACCGGGTATCACTCCTGGCACCAAACCTTGGCGTGCGGCGTGCTGCTGCACGTAGCCGGGGCTCCACGCGGTGGCGCGGGCGCGGATGGTGACGCTTAGCTGCGCGTCGTGGCTGCTGGCAAACTGGTCTAGCTCGCGGGCACGGGATACTTCGTCGCGCATCTCGGGAAATTCTGGCGTGCCTACTACAGCGTCGGCAAAGGCTTGGGCTTTGACCACAAATTCAGAGTATTCAATGTCGTTAAGCGCACCCGTTCGGTTGGCCAACTGCACGCCCGCTTGAAAGGCGTTGTAGCGCTGGCCTGCCACGGGTTGCTCCCACTGCTCAGTAAATCGGTTGTAGCCCTCAACGGCAAACGGTTTGCTGCCCGCGCGGCGCGTGGGGGGCATAGACGCTACGGCCAGCTCACCCGCTACCTCGCCATCCACCACGATGGGGGCTATCACGTCAATCAACGCATCCAGCATGGGCTTTTTGTCTCGCTGCGCCAGGGGGATGAGGTTGGAGTCAAAGTCGTTGCGGTTTGTATTGGCAGGGCTGTCGTAGCTGTCAGGCGGCGCAGCAAAGTTGACACTGTCGCCCATACCTGGCTCGGTGCGTTCTAGTTGGTCAGCGCGGGCTGGCGCTATGGCGTCGGCGTCGGCAGTGCGGGGCGCATTGCGCCGTGCATTCCACGCGCCGTGCGCCACTACGGCGGCTAACACCAAGCCGCCTGCTATCGCTAAGCCTATTGTCAATGTACTCATGCGGTCTCCGCCATACCTAGAGCCGATTCCATATCCACCGCCACGATGCGTGATACGCCCTGCTCTTGCATCGTTACGCCAATCAATTGTTCGGCCATTTCCATGGCAATTTTGTTGTGGCTGATAAACAGGAACTGCGTGCCTTTTTTGCTCATGCTGCGCACCAGCTTGGCATAGCGCTCAGTGTTGGCGTCGTCTAGCGGCGCGTCCACCTCGTCTAGCAAGCAGAACGGTGCGGGGTTAAGGTTAAAAATAGCAAACACCAGTGCAATGGCGGTCAGTGCTTTTTCACCACCTGATAGCAGCGCAATCGACTGGTTCTTTTTACCCGGCGGCTGCGCAATTACCTGCACACCAGCGTCCAAAATTTCTTCGCCCGTCATCACAAGGCGGGCCTGCCCGCCGCCAAACAGCTCGGGGAACATGCGGCCAAAGTGTTCGTTGACGGTGTTAAAGGTGCCGCTCAGCATCTCGCGTGTTTCGCCGTCGATTTTTAAAATCGCGTCTTGCAGCGTGTTAATCGCCTCGGTCAAATCCGCCATTTGCGCGTCGAGGAAGGTTTTGCGTTCGCTGGCGCTGGTCAGCTCGTCCAGCGCAGCCAAGTTCACAGCGCCCAGCGCGGCAATGTCGCGGTTGAACTGGTCAATAGCGCTTTGCAGTCCGCCCAGCTTCACGTTGCCCTCAGTAATCGACTTGCCCACAGCCTCCATATCGGCCTGCGCTTCTTGCAGCAGTTGCTCATACTGCTCAAAGCCTAATCGCGCGGCTTGTTCTTTGAGCTGAAAGTCGGTGATGCGCTGGCGCAGCGGGTCTAGCTCGCGCTCAAGTTTTAGGCGGCGCTCATCGCTGGCGCGCAGCTTGTTGGTCAGGTCGTCGTATTCACTGCGCTTAGCGCCTAGCGTGGTCTCACGCTGCAGCTTGATACCCAGCGCGCTTTGCAAGCCTGCTTGCGCAGCAGCGTCGGTTAAACGGTCCAGCTCTTCATGGGCGCGCTGCTCATCAAAGGCCAGCGTGGCGGCTTGCTGCGCTGCTGTTTCTATAGCACGGCTCAATTCTGCCTTGCGGGCCTCTAGCGTGCGCAGGGCGTACTGCGCCTCGGTGCTTTGGCGCTCTAGTGTGCGTTGTTGTTCGCGGGACTCGGCCAGTTTGCGTTCAGCCTCTATCACGCGCTCGTCCAGTTGGGCGTGGCGCTCTTGCGTGTCGGCCAGTTGCATGTCTAGCTCTTCAAACTTGGCCTCTGCGGTCACTTTGCGCTCTTGCAAATCGTTCAGCTGCGCGTCTACCTCGCCTAGGTCGCCGGTAATTTGTTCGCTGCGTGCGCGGGTTTGCGCGGCTAGTTGCTGCAGGCGCAGTGTTTCTACCGCCAGCTCGTGTGCGCGGCCTACGGCCTCGGCCGCTTCACGGCGGGCCGTCACCAAGCTTTGCGATGCGGCGTTGTACGCCGACTCGGCACGTACCAGTGCGCTTTTGCTTTCTTCGCTGATCAGCGCTTGGGCTTTAAGCTGTTTGTCCAGGTTCTCAATCTCTTGCGCACGCGCTAGCAGGCCCGCTTGCTCAGAGTCTTGCGCAAAAAAGCTTACGCTGTGGGGGCTAACGCAATGGCCTGCCTTCACATAGATTACCTCTCCCGCCTGGAGCTTCTCGCGTGCGACCAATGCATCTTCTAGGTTGTTAGCGGTGTAGCAGCCTGCCAGCCAGTGCGTCAGCAACGCTTTTTGACCTGCGTCGTTTAATCGCAGCAAATCAGCCAGCCTGGGCAATGCGCCAGCTTTTTCGGGCAGCCCTGCTTGGGGTGCGGTGTAGAAGGCTAGCTTTGCAGGCGGTGCATCGTTGCCAAATGCGCGCACCATGTCTAGCTTGGACACTTCTAGGCTAGATAGGCGCTCGCGCAATGCAGCTTCTAGCGCGTTTTCCCAACCTTGTTCAATATGAATTTTGCTCCACAGGCCTTGCAGGCCGTCTAGCCCGTGTTTAGCCAGCCAAGGTTTCAGCTTGCCATCGGTTTTAACTTTTTCTTGCAGCGCTCTCAAAGCTTCCATGCGGGCTGACAAGTCGGCTTGCTTGCCCGATTCTGCGTTGACCGTTTGCTGTTTAACACGGCGGTCTTCGTCTAGCTGGGGCACGTTGTCTTGCAGCTCGTGCAGGCGTGCCTCGGCAATGTCTTTGGTCTCAGTCGCCGTAGCAGATTGCCCTACTAGATTAATCAAGCGTTGCTCATCGGGCGAGGCCAGTGCGTTTTTGTCTGCACTCAAACGCTCGTGGCGCAGCGTGAGGTTGCGGGTTTGCTCGTCGATGTTGCGTTGGTCTGCAGCTAGCACCTGTATTTGCTGTTGCACGCTGCCTACGCTGGCACGCTGCTCGTTAGCTTTGGTTTGGGCGCTGCGCAAGGCGTCTTCCAGCTCGGGTAAGCGTTCGCCCTGCTCCTCGGCTTGGGCGTGCAGCAGCTGCGATTTTTCTTCGCTGTCCATGGCTTGCGCGGCCAGCGTGTCAATCTCGGTATGCGCATCGTCTTTGCGCGTGGCCCAGTGCAGTACTTGCTCTTTCAGTTGCGTCAGGCGCTGCTCTACACGCTGGCGGCCTTCTACAACAAATCGAATCTCTGCTTCCAGGCGGCCTACTTCAGCACTGGCCTCGTACAGCAAGCCTTGCGCTTGGTTCACATGGTCGCCTGCTGCGTAGTGTGCTTGGCGCACGGTTTCTAGCTCGGCCTCTATATGACGTACATCGGCCACGCGGCTTTCTAGGTCGTTCACCGCTTTTTCTTGGTCGGCTTTGATGCGGGTTTGCTCACCCTCGGAATCTGCACGTTTTAAAAACCACAGCTGCTGCTGCTTGAGTGTCACGTCAGCATGCAGCGCGTTGTACTTTTGCGCCACTGCGGCTTGCTTTTCTAGCTTTTCTAGATTGGCGTTTAGCTCGCGCAAAATATCGTCTACGCGGGTCAAGTTCTCGCGTGTATCGCTCAGGCGGTTTTCTGTCTCGCGGCGGCGTTCTTTGTATTTCGACACGCCAGCGGCTTCTTCTAAGAATAAGCGCAATTCTTCAGGCTTGCTTTCAATAATGCGGCTAATCGTGCCTTGGCCAATGATCGCGTAGGCGCGTGGCCCCAAGCCTGTGCCCAAAAACACGTCTTGCACGTCGCGCCTGCGCACGGGCTGGTTGTTAATATAGTAGCTGCTGGTACCGTCACGCGTCAGCACGCGCTTCACCGCAATCTCGGTAAACTGCGCCCACTGGCCGCCTGCGCGGTGGTCGGCGTTGTCAAAAATCAATTCCACCGACGAGCGCGACGCCGCCTTGCGTGTGGTGGTGCCGTTAAAAATCACGTCCTGCATCGACTCGCCACGCAGCTCGCTGGCACGGCTCTCGCCCAGCACCCAGCGCACCGCGTCCATGATGTTGGACTTGCCGCAGCCGTTGGGGCCTACTACGCCCACCAACTGGCCGGGCAACATAAAGTTGGTAGGTTCTGCGAAAGACTTAAAACCTGCTAATTTGATCGAATTTAAACGCACAAGAGAACCTGCTGCTGTTAGCGCGAGCTATATAAATGAAAGGGGTGCCAACTCAACAGCACAAAAGACGATATTACCCTAGGGCGGCAACCTATTTGTAGCTAAAAAATGCACTATTTTTGCCCCACTAAGGCAAAGGGGCTTGCTGGCGCGTGATCTAGGCTTACTGCAAAACGTTAAAAATTCTAATATAAACCATAAGTATTATCTTTAGAACATTAGAATTCGCCATGAAAACTGCACCTCCACCCTATTTGCGGCCCGTGCGCAGCTTCATGCTTATTGCAGCGATGGCTTTGGTCAACGCCTGTAGCGGAGGCGGTGGCAGCTCACAGGTTGACAGCTCGGCAGCGCCATTAATACCCAATGTCACCATCAATGCAGCAGTGGGCACAGGCACCGAACCCACCACGGGCCTTACTAACGCGCAAGCCAAAGACATGGCGCTGGCGCTGTGGCGCAGAAAAAGCCCAAAAAGCCCAAAAAGCTCAAAAAGCTCAAAAAGCTCAAAAAGAGCTGCTTGACTTGGCCCAAGGTATTAACACCGCCGGTAGCAACACACAGTTATTCAATATGCGCAGCTTGCCGTCGGGTATTTTGTACCCCAAGTGGTCTGCAGACGTGCACCACGGCACAAAAGAAGGCACCTTTAACGACTGGACAGCTGACATCGCCCACGACCCCAAAGACGCGGTGAGCAAACAAGAATGGCAAGCATTGCAAACCAGTTACTTGGCCAACCCCAGCAACTTGAATTTTTGGAAAATGCTCAACGAAGCGCGCAACAAGACTTTTGTGCCGCTGTTTAAATGCACTATCACAGACATCAACGCAACCACTGGCGCAGTCACGCCGTCTTCAACCTGCGACAAGAGCGACGACTTTAATAAAAACAAGTTTTTGTCGGCGCTGATGGGCCAACACATGATGCGCTTGCAGGCCGCAGCCAAGCTAGACACGTTTGCCAAAGGCGCAATAGCATTTTCTTATCTAGACCACGCTAGCGAAGAAGCCTGCAACGTGATGAAAACATGCGAGAACTTCCCCATGCTGCCCGCAGCGCTGTGGAAAGTGGGCGATACTGGCCGCACTATGCTGATCAGCGACAACCTAGTGGGCAGCTTTAAAAAGAATTTGGCTGACTTGGGCTTCCCACTGTTTGCACAAAACAGCATTGACGGTAACCGAACTGCCGTAGAAGAAGAAGCCATCCGCTTGGCTTGGTTTTGGATAGGCGCTACCTTTGACCCCAGCACGTCGCGTATCAACAAAAGCAACGCCACCCGCGTGGGCTAATACATGGTCGGCACGCTGATTGAAAACCGCTATTTCAACCACAACGTGCTGTCGACCCTGCTGCGCTTGACCACCAAAGCAAGTCTGCCCGAGGCCAACGCAGTCAAAACCGGCAACACCACCCTCAAGTACGAGCAGCCCAAATTTTTGATGGAATATGGCTACTCATGGGCCTATGTCCGCGCCACGCTAAGCGACGGCTCATGGAACGAAAACAAAATTAAAAAATATCGTTATCCCGCAAGAGCTTAAAGACCAATCAACCAACCTGTTCGCCGCCGTGATGGGCAACGGCTTTCGCATGAGCATGTATCTGCAAATGGAGCAACTTGCGTAGACCGACGCCGCCAAAATATTGACCGCCAACCAACTTGCAGTCTTGCGTGATGAATGGCTAGGCGACAGCATTGACACCAGCGCGCCAAGCAACCCGGTTATTAAGGGCGGCTTGTGCTCCATGTACCTGCACTTTAAAAAGCACAGCGCTGCCAGTCTGATTGACTACGAAGCACTGCTAGATCAGCTACGTTTAAAAGCAGGTGTGCCTTCTCAGACTTGGAAAAACCAAGCGCCGTCTGCTACTTGTCGCTACTAACCTTACGCTTAAGTTACTGCAAACTGCTTTTTAACCCGTCACAAAACCATCAACAGTACAAATGCACAAGCAAATTTTTTACAATCGATAACAAGATGACAAGATTGTCATTAACAGCCGCGCAGTATCGCGATTCATTTCATGCATGATGCCATTAATGGTCATAAAAGCTTATTTAAGGAATGCATCTTTGGTCAAAAATAATCTCTATTTACTAGCGCGCATCACTGCAGTGCTGGTGGCTGTGCAGGTCGCAGCCTGTGGCAGCGGCGGTGGGTCTGACTCAAGCGCTAGCCCCACAGTTGCTGCAGGCCCCGCAACCACCACAGTCACTGGCACAAGTACTTCAACAACCGGCCCAATGTGCGCTAGTGTGGGGCAGGTACAAGCCATGTCGGCTGACCCGGACACTGGAGCTGTTGATGTGTCAGAGTACTGTTTAGGTCTTATCAACGGCTATCGAGCCCAAAAAGGGCTCAAGCCCTACTACCTGCACTCCACCTCAGCAGAAGCTGTTTGTTGTCAAGCAGCAGAGGCAAAAACCGCTGCAGAGACCGGCGGACATGCCAATGGCAAATGCGGCTGGCAGTCGCAGGGGCTTTGTGCTGGCGGACGTAACCCAAATGGAACCGTGCAAGCCTCTATGGACTGGTGCCCGAAGTTGTTCTTTGAAGAAGGCCCTGCCACGCCGCCTGGCGCAAACCACTACACCGCAATGATGGAAGAAAAACCTCGCGGCATTATGTGTAGTTTCTACGGTGTTTCCCGGGACCGGCATTCTGTTGTTGTGAATTACTACTAAAACTATTTAGGGAGCGAATTAATCATGCACAAAAATCCACAATTAGTTTACCGAGCGGCTTGCGTTCTGGTCCTTGCGCTTGTGACGGCCTGCGGTAACGGGTCTGATCCTACTGAACCCCCAGCGTCTGTTGATTCCACGGTGCCTATCATAGTCACCGCGCCCGGCAGTTGCGCAGCTACCACTGTAACTTGGGCGGTAGCTGGGGCAACGTGCAGTGCCACCATATCAGCGGCGGCCACTGGCACCAACGCTGCAGCCAATGATCTTGCCGCTCCTACTTTTGGTGCTGCATCGTTTTTGTGTACTGACGGCAAAATAGCGTCCCAGCCTTCAGCAAATCTTGCTACGAGTTGCTTAAAAGCAGATATTCAAGATGCCAAACTGGAGGGCTATCTTTTCTTAGGCAGGAAAGATGCTCCGCAAGACTATGATGGTGGCTTTTCGATGTATACAGCCGCTTGGCCGTTGTATGGCAAATATCCTGGCATCAAAGCCCAATCTGGTTTGCCAGGTACATGGATGCATGCCAAAGGAGTGACGCCTCCAGAAGCCTATCAATCTATTCAAGGCGGTTTGGGCTGGTGGAGAGATACAGTTTTTGCTACAGAAACTCCCAAGTTTCTCGTGGGTGCAGTAGCAACCGACTTTAGTGGTGTTACCAACGGAGTTGGCAAAGGTCGGGGCGAGTTCACCGCACCTAGTGGTAAGTACGGTATAGACCAACTTAGCCGTAATTTACTGTTTCCACCCGACGGCTTGAATATGAAGCAAGGTGCCAACGGTGAACTGCTAGGCGCGGGGTATCTGCCGCTGCCGTTAACAAACGCTAAAACAACTACGGCGGGGCAACCCAACAAACCAACGGGTGACAATTCTTGGACGTTGTTTTTAAACGCTGCCAACTTCAAAGGCCCGGTGCTGTCAGTAATGCCTTTCTTCTTTTCTTACGTGACTACTATCAACTGGAAAAACGCAAGAGACCAATCTTTTTTTGTAGACACAAAACAGCATTTTGATTCGAATCCGTCAGATCCAAATAAAAAACACCAAATGGAAACCCAGTACGTACCACCCTACATATCAAAAGACGCTAAAGGTGACACGTACGCACGGGTTGCGCCAGTTCAGTTTCCACGGGATGACCAAGGCAATTCGGTTACGAATCACCGTTTAATTGCTTACAAAAAAAGCGCGCTTTGGGATTCAGTTGAAGCTTGGTTTAAAAAAGGCGGTGCAGCTGCAAGCAGCGAAATTAAGCTTAGTGAGTCGTTTGAACAAGCTTGGCAGAACGGAGGTGGATCGAGCTGGAGAATATACACAAACGCCATGGCCAATGACAACGATAAACCATTTCTCGAATGGAATTCATTTGCAAAAACAGTTGCTTTTGACACTAGCACGGTGGGGTACAGTTGGACCCAAAACTTGGTATCTAAGACAGACATTGGTAATGGATCAGTGGTAACGCTGCCTCAATACTATCGCTTGAACAAAAACGCAGATGGCAAGACTACCTGGGCAGTGGTGCAAGTTAAGGACGTTCCTGTTGAAACTGGACTGGCATCCATTGAATTCAAACGGGCGGTAAGGAATAACCCAGTCCCCTTTACAACGCCCATGGATGATTCGAGCTTAATACGCGGTGAAAACACGTGGAAGATACCCGGACCAGTCAGTGGGCCTTACAAGGCCAAATTGGGCGACGGTACCACAGTAACTTACTACTGGTATAAGTTTATGAACCAGCCTACTTTGCTTAACTCAGACTTGACTTTATCTGAGCGCGAAGAGATGCAAAGGCGGGTAGAAAAAATGCACACAGAGTGGACTATTACCAAAGAATATCTGCCAGCACCCACCACCGGGAAGCTGGTCGAGATTGACCCTGCTTTAATACTCACACCACCAAAAGGTTTTGAAATTGGCTATGTCCCTATCGCCACCCGGCAGGAGCAAACGCCCTGAGATTTGTCTGCAAAACTATAGCTCTTTATCAAAATTCTTACTAACTTAGTTAACCCCATGAGACAACAACACATGTACCCTAAAAAAATAACACCCCCCCCAAATCAACCAAAGTGGTCCGCACTGGATATTGGGCTGGCAGTCTTGTTTACTGTGGTGCCACTGGTAGGCTGCGGCGGCAGTGATAGCGACGGCGACGGCAAGAGCGAACCCGCTGCGGTCATCACAGCACCAGCTATCACAGCGCAACCAGCAAACATCACAGTGACTGAATTGCAGCCCGCGTCTTTCAGCGTTATCGCCACTGGCGGGAGCCCACTGACCTACCAGTGGCGGCGCAACGGCGTGACAGTCGCCGGTGCCACGTCGGCTACGCTGGTCATTAAATCTGCAGTTGCAGCCGACCATAACGCCAAGTATTCGGCTGTTGTGACCAACAGTGCCGGCGCAGTGACCAGCACTGAAGCCGTGCTGACCGAAGAGTTGCCCATGTTTTTGATGGCGGGACAATCGAACATGGAAGGCAACGTTGATGATACCTTGTTTAAATCTCTACTTGCCGAGTTGGCTAGCGGCGCAAGCACAGACACCATCAAGAGGAATTTGGCAGAACTTATTAAGGTATGGACCGTTGTACCAGGCAGAGACTATGGATACAGCTCTGCGATGGCCGCGTTAGAAGCGTCCGAACTAGTCCGGCTGGACACAGCCGGACTGGTAGGTGCCAATTTGACCACCCCCAACCCCAAAGTGTTTTGTTCTTGGAACGAATTTG
>JAYSWJ010000134.1:0-29796 GCA_043718065.1 Polaromonas sp. | reverse complement strand
CCAGTGCTACAACCCCACAGGATTTAAAAAATTGCAGCAGGCGTTTGATTTGGTTTAGTGCGCACCGCTGCGACTGAGCGATGCAAAAAAAGAGGTTGACGAGCCTTGACCCGGCACTGACTCCACAGTTAGAGCTGCTTGGTTCCCCATCTGACTCGGTTGGCCGCTTTACCATGCGGGAAGGCCCGTCAACTCTATTGTACCTTTTCGATTGTGCACAGGTTTCTGTCCATTTTATGTGTCGAAATTTCAAAGGTAATCGATACACCTTGCAACCCGCTATCATTAGCCAATGCAAAAAATCACCCCCACCACCAGCCCCCTCCAAGGCTTCAGCTATTCCCACGCTAAATTTGAAGAACTCGTAGACACGGCCTTAATGCACGCCAAGAAGCTGGGTGCTACCGACGCCGGGGCTGAGGCGTCTGAAGGCACGGGGCTTAGTGTGTCGGCCCGTATGGGCAAGCTAGAAAATGTAGAGCGTAACCGTGACAAGTCGCTGGGGGTAACGGTCTACATCGGCCAACAGCGTGGTAACGCCAGCACGTCAGATTTTTCGACCCGGGCGATTGAGCAAACAGTACAAGCAGCGTATGACATTGCGCGCTTTACCGCGGCAGACCCGGTGGCGGGTCTGCCTGACTTGCGCGACGTGGCTACCCAGCAACCTGATCTAGATTTATTTCACCCGTGGGCGGTCGACAGCGCGCAGGCGCTAGAACTAGCGCTGGAATGCGAAGGCGCAGCCATGGCGGTGAGTAAAAAGATTACTAACAGCGATGGTGCAGGCGTGTCGGCGCAGCAAAGCCATTTTTTGGCAGGGCATTTGCGGGGTGGTCAGATGGGTTTTCGGGGTGGGTACGCTGCGTCGCGGCATTCAGTGTCGGTCGCGCCAATAGCGGGCAAGGGCGCTAACATGCAGCGCGACAGCTGGTACAGCTCTGAGCGGGATGCCTGCAATTTGGCCAGTCCGCAAGCTGTGGGTGTGTATGCGGCGCACCGCGCGTTGGCCCGCCTGCATTCGCGCAAGGTGCCCACCGCACATTGCCCGGTGTTGTTTGAAGCGCCAGTGGCTGCGGGCTTGCTAGGTGCGTTTGTGCAGGCTATCAGTGGCGGTGCGCTGTACCGCAACACCAGCTTTTTGCAGGGCTCGTTAGGTAAATCGGTGTTTTCTAAACACATCTACATTTTGGAAGACCCGCATGTGCTGGGCGGCAAAGGCAGCTCGCCGTTTGACGACGAGGGCGTTACTACGAAGGCGCGCTCGGTCCTCAACGCGGGCATTGTGCAGGGCTACTTTTTGTCTACCTACAGCGCGCGCAAGTTGGGTATGCGCACCACAGGCAATGCAGGCGGGTCGCACAACTTAACCATGACCTCACGCCTTACCCGCGCAGGCGACGATTTAGATGCCATGCTGCAAAAACTAGGCACGGGCCTGTTCGTCACCGAGATGATGGGTTCGGGCGTGAACTACGTCACGGGCGACTATTCTCGCGGAGCCAGCGGATTTTGGGTAGACAAAGGCCGCATTGCCTTCCCGGTAGAAGAAATCACCATTGCTGGCAACATGAAAGACATGCTCAAGGGTATTACTGCGGTGGGCGCAGACGCTTACTGCGCAGGGTCTAAAACGGTGGGGTCGATTTTGGTGAATCGGATGAAGCTGGCGGGTAGTTAATACCCAGCAAAAAAACGGAGTGCTGCAATGTTGACAGACGCGCAAAAAACCCGCTACCAGCAAGACGGCTATTTAGTATTGCCAGGCTTTAAATCGAGCGCCGACATAGCCACCTTGCGCGCACGCGCGGCGCAGATAGTAGACGCGTTTGACCCTAGCGAAGGCATGGCGATCTTCACCACCAAGGAACAAGACCGCAGCGTAGACGACTACTTTATGGCGTCTGCCACCACAGTACGCTGCTTTTTTGAAGAAGAGGCCTTTGGCAAAGATGGCCAATTGCGCCAAGACAAGTCACTATCGATCAACAAAATAGGCCATGCCATGCACGACCTAGACCCCGTGTTTAACAGCTTTTCGCGTGGCCAGGCCATGCAGGCGCTGGCGGCAGACTTGGGGCTGCAGCAGGCTCAAATTTGGCAGTCAATGTACATTTTTAAGCAGCCTGGGATTGGCGGTGAAGTGAAGTGGCACCAAGATGCTACTTTTTTTGATACTACGCCCATGACTGTGACCACGTTTTGGTTTGCGCTAGAAGACGCGAACGTGCACAACGGCTGTCTATGGGTTGAGCCCGGTGGCCATCGGGGGCCACTGCGTGAACGGTTTGTAAAAAGCAATGTTAACGCTGGGCCTGCAGCGCGCATGGAAAAGCTGAACAATATGCCTTGGCCCAACGACAGCACTGCTGTACCGGTAGAGGTAAGCGCAGGTACGCTGGTAGTTTTTCATGGGCTGCTGCCGCACTACAGCGCGCCCAACCGTTCACCCGTATCGCGCCATGCCTACACCCTGCATATTACGGACGGAAGATCTGTCTATTCGGCTAATAACTGGCTGCAGCGTAGCAACACTATGCCCGTGAGGGGGTTCTCGCAGGCATCTTAGTTGACATGCGCGTTATTAGGCTGCCAGCGCTGCCTTTACTGCTGCAGATACTTGGCCCATGTCGGCTTTGCCCGCTAGCTTGGCTTTCACAGCGCCCATCACTTTGCCCATTTCACCCGGGCCCACCTTTGTGCCCGATGCTTCGCCTATCTCAGCGACGATCTTTTTCACTTCTACCAGCACCTCATCTGCACTTAGGCGCGCTGGCAGATACGCTTGTAGCACGGTGATTTCCGTGGCTTCTTTGTCGGCCATGTCTTTGCGCTCGGCTTTGGTAAAAGCATCAATGCTGTCTTTGCGCTGCTTGATCATCTTGTTGATGATGGCAATCACCATCGTGTCGTCTAGCTCCACGCGCTCATCTACTTCTTTTTGCTTGCAGGCTGATAGCAGCAAGCGAATGGTGCCCAAGCGCTCGGCATCTTTAGCGCGCATGGCTGTTTTCATGTCTTCAGTAATGGTGTCTTTAAGCGCCATAGCGGGCTCCAAATAAGTTGTTTTGCAAAGCATTATTGTAGAGTGCCCGGGGAATAAATGGAGCCTACGTTAGTACGCAACACGAACTGCAGGTCGTTCAAATCGCAGAAGACGTAAAAAAACCGTACTGAGTTACCTCGATACGGTTAGTTTGAGTTGCACTGGCTTAGTAGAATTTAATAAAGCTTCTTGGGCAACTGCATGCTGCGAATACGCTTGTAGTTGCGCTTGACGGCAGCAGCTTTTTTGCGTTTACGCTCGGCTGTTGGCTTCTCGTAGAACTCGCGCGCGCGCAGGTCGGTTAGTAGGCCAAGTTTTTCAATGGTGCGCTTAAAGCGGCGCAAGGCAACTTCAAAGGGCTCGTTTTCTTTTACACGAATCGTGGTCATTTAAGATAAATATTTA
This sequence comes from Polaromonas sp., assembly GCA_043718065.1. Taxonomy (GTDB): domain Bacteria; phylum Pseudomonadota; class Gammaproteobacteria; order Burkholderiales; family Burkholderiaceae_C; genus JAAFIP01. Next base: position 26,345 of record JAYSWJ010000134.1, on the reverse strand, counting down.
AATGTGCTGAGAGTGTAGAAGGGAGATCAAACCTTCTTTCACCCCCTGCGGGGGTCCCGCCAAAATTAAAGGTGCACCGGCGGCGGGGTTGCCAGCTTAGCCTAATATTATAAGCCAGAACTACAGATGCGCGAATCCTCCAGCTATAAATGCTGTTCTTGCCGACATTAATAATCACGAATTTGGGCAAAAAGAGTACAGAAATACAGGGTTTGATCGTGGAAAAACGTCTGCAAAAACTTAATCACGGGAAATGCCATTACATGTGACTTTTTGAGCTTTCTCGTTAGTAAAACAGCACATTAACTAGAAAAATCCCGCCAGACTACTGGTTATTTTTATCTTAGTTACTTTTATGGCATTTGGTTACTACCGCATATTCAAACAAGACTCTAGTGTAAATGTATAGCAAGCTTTAGCTTAACCGTGGCGTATTTATAAGCTCCATCACGCCTAATCATACGGATTGATTAATCTAGTTGCGCTAACCTATCGGGGCGATTGGCGCAAATCACTTAAAACAAGAAACTCCTCTCCAGGCAACGCCTAAAGCTCAAGCGAACTGCATAACGGTCAGCTTATTCCCCAGCGATGTCACTTAGGCTGATGGTTTGGATTCCCCAGACGATCAGAAAATTGTTAAAAACTTTTTGAGGAAATTATCATGAAAAAACTTGCATTTTTCGCAATGTCTTTGATCGCCACTGCCGTTATGGCTGCTGGTCCTGTTAGCCCAGCTAGCATCACGATTCACTCTAGTGGAACTTCAGAACAAATTGCCTCGATCACAGGCGGGGCTGTAATGAACACCTCTAAAGCCAACAATGATGCTTTGCAAAACGTAGCCAGCAATTCTGGCAAGATTGACGTGAAAGGCACTTCCAAGCAAACGGCTACTTTCAACGATAGCGACGTAACCAACCTAGCCAAGAATCGTGATGATTTTGCCAATCAAAACATTTCTTCTAATGCAGGCCAAGTTTTGATCGATGGTGGCGGTAAGTCGACACAATTGACCAACGTCAGGCACTCAGATGTTACTAACATGGCTTCTGGCGGCGGCGCTGATGCACTGCAAAACTTGTCTAGCAACAACGGCAAGATCAAAGTATCTGGCACCTCCGAGCAAACCACCAACGTAGACAACAGCACGGTATCTAACGAAGCCCGTGGCCGCAACGCACTGGCTACGCAAAACCTGTCGTCTAACTTTGGCAACGTGAGTATTGCAGGTCTTTCAAAGCAAATGACCTCGGTGTCTTCGGGCGCTGTGGTGGCCAACTTGGCTAAGGGTGCTAACAGCCACGCGGCTCAAAACATTGCATCTAACGATGCTTGCAACGAACCACGCGATCCTTGCCCTTCTTGCCACGGCTGGTAATAGCTAGCGGGCTTGGCCCGAGAAATAGGTGTCAGGTTGCCAACGTGTGGCCTGACACCTTGAGTTCTTTGAATGTAGTGAAGTGATGGAGGTGCAATCATGTTGTCATCAAATAAAAACAAATCTGCAAAATTTTTAGTGTTGCTGGTGGTTGTGTTCAGCGGCAGTTTGGCGATAGCACAAAGCGCTCCAGGTGAAGACCCTATTAATTTACAAAACAGAGTTTCCATCCAAATGCTACCCCTGGGTGGCGCGCCAAAATCAAGCAGTATTAACTATTCAACTGACATACCCGCTTGGCAAAAAGCACGGATTGCCCGCTACGAAGCTAAGGCTTTTTCGGGCAATAAAGGCGACATCTTGACTGAAAAAGATGTTGTGAACACTTCTACATCAGACGGTTTTAAAACCACTTGCACGCAGTCGATAGGAAGCACTACCGCACCTGCTACTGGCATTACTACAGGTGCTGGGGTCAAGCCCGTAGAGCAAGTAGTGGTGCTGCGCGGTGATTTGGTGAACATCTGCAACTGACCATTCGCATCTTTTTTGATTTACTTGCAGCATAAAGCCGCACATTATTTGGTCACCCGGGGTGTACATCATGGAAAATATTACTACTTTAAAAAGCTGTTTAACAGTTCTGCTGTGGGTTACAGGCCTTGTGCTGTTAGGCGGCTGTGCTGCACCGATGGATGCACGAAAGGATGCTGCCTTTCACGCTATGGCCTACACCATGGACCGTCCTGTAGTGCGGCCTACACGGGCTATATCGAGTTTTTCAGAGTCATTGATGTGTATGGACCGTATGTTGCGCGAGTCGCAAATCCCTACTACGCTTATCACCAGCAAGCAAATTCCGGATTTTTCCAGCAAGGTACCTGCCGCTGGCAAAGACATGATCATTACGGCTTTATCGCAAATGTCGCGTCTGAGCCATGCGTTTCGCTATGTCGACTATGAAGTAGATATCTCGCGCCAAGATACCGTACAGAACCTGACCACTATTTTGCTTAACAACAATCAAATTCAATTACAGCGCCCGGCGCTTTACGTCTCGGGATCTATCGCGTATGTAGACCAAGGCGTCATTAGTAACCGCTTAGATGCAGGTACTTCAGCGGCGCGCCTGGACACTGGCTATAGCCAAAGCCGCAATGCCACAGTGTTGGCTCTGGAGCTGCATTTGGGTGATTTTCGCACCCGTACTTTGATTCCCGGGCTTGACTCAGCCAACGAAGTCATCATTGGTGGTGCAGGCCAAGGGCTGGACCTTGCAGGGCGTATCGGTGACTACGGTGTGAAATTCAACGTCGGGCGCGACTATGCACTAGGCACAGGTGGCGCACTGCGTACATTGATTGATTTGGCCATGATCGAAATGGTAGGCAAATGGGCACGTGTACCTTACTGGCAGTGTCTCACATTAGAGCAAACCCACCCCGATTTTCAGCGGCAAATGCTAGATTGGTACCAAGAGGGATCACCATTGGTGCATAACAAGCTGGTGCAACGCTCGCTGATAAGTCAAGGCTACTTGGGTGCAAAAGGAGTAGATCTTGCAGACAACAGCCCCGAGATGAACGCGGCTTTAGGAAAATTTCAGTCCGACAAAGGCTTAGCAGTCACAGGTGTTGTTGATTTCCCGACCTATGAACGCGCTTTGCGTAACTTTGTAGCTTTCAGTGGTGATGGCAAGCTTGTGCAAGTTGGATGGACACCTACCAGTTCTTCACCAGTGGCTGTCAAAGCGCTAGCTACTACAGCTAGCACTTCTGAGGCCACCAATGCAACTGTCAGCAGCGTCGTTGCAGAAGCTGGGCAGTCGCGCCCAGGTTTTGGCACAGTTGCCCAAGCACGCGTTATTGACCTGCAGATTGAAAATGTGCTGGTGGGGCGCAGTGCTTTTGAGGTGGGCGAACAAGTATTTTTGTCTGCAGCTTTAAATAGAGCTTCGTACATGTACTGTTTTTTGCAAGAAGCCAACGGTTCGGTGATGCGCTTACTGCCTAATTTGACGAATCCCAATGCGCTGATGTCCGCCAACCAAGCCATTCGCATACCCGACTGGATGAGCCCAACACCCGGCTTCATCATGGACTCTACCAGTCCAGGCAATGAAAGCGCAGCATGCTTTGCAACTGATGATGACGCGGCAGCCAAACTACCCCAGTTTTTGACAGCGCCTGCGCTAGCACCTTTAGCAGATGTGCGTGATATGAAACGTGTTGATGATGCATTTACCCAAGCTTTGGGTGCCGGTAATTACACCGTGGCTCAAGTGCAATGGCGCGTAGTCGCTAAAAAGACTGATGCGGGTGCGCCAGCTGCAGCGGCCAAAAAGTAAGCATAAAACTGATTGAAATTTAAACTTAAGGTTGTGCCATGCAGCGCCGTGCGATGTCAGCTTTATGGTCGGCCTTTGGCTTTTGTGCGTGCTTTTGGTTTGGCTTGGTGGCTGTTCACGCCCGCGTACGGGCGCAGACAGTGCCGCAGTTTGATACTGCGCCAGTGCCTACTGCGCCCTTGAATGTCGACTGCGCTCCTGCACCGCCTATTACTTTTTCAGGCAATCCCACCAGTCCCGAGATTCGTTCGCAAAGCATGGATTCCGTAGAAGTAGATGCAAAAATTACACGTCTGCGCACACTGGCTACAGCACCTGCAATGCGCGGTTTGCGCTCTGCCGAGGCAATCAATGCCGCCAAGATGCAAGCTAATGCGGCGTGGATCTTAGGCTTGCTGTACTTGCATGGTGCGGGCGTAGTTGCCAGTCCCGCAGACGCACTCGGATGGTTTGAGCGAGCCTATGCCTTGGGTGAACCGCTGGCAGCAGCGGGTTTGGCTTGGTGCGATATCGAGGGCTGCAAAAACGCACCCAACCCAGCGCTGGCTCGGCGCTGGTTAGCAGGTCTGCGCAAAGTTAATGCACCGCGCGCCTTGTATTTTCAGTGGTTGATTGAGGCGCGACTGGCGCCAATCCAAATAAGCACCCCTAGGCTCAAAGCAGACTCTAGCTTGGCCGTGGGGACTAGCTTGCCTAATCGGCAGTGGTTACTGAGCGCTGCGCAAGGCGGCGATGTTCAAGCTGCTATCGAGTTGGGCCTCGAAAGCGTGGCAGAGAACAGGCCAGCCCAAGCGCTGGCGTATTTTCGTGCTGTAGCACCCAACTCGGCGGTTGCGGCAGCCAATGCTGCGTTATTGGTTGAACAACAACGTGTTCCATTGATTGCACCTCAAAATGCCAGCGCTGAGGACTTACTCGCCCGCGCGCAACGCAATCATCGCGCAGAAGGACAAAGCGCCAATTATGTAGAGGCTATCAGGCTGTACCAATTGGCCAAAAATCAGGGTAGCGAGCAAGCCAAAAAAATGCTGGAGTTGATTTTTTCGCGGCCTCTTGCTAATGGCCAAATCGACATTGCGTGGATGCAGCATTTGGCATACGTCACATACTCCAAAGATATTGCCTCACTAGGCACAAATATCGCTCCCCGAACCCTGCGCCGTGAACCGACACCTCTGTATGACTTACTACCGCTTATCTGGCGCAACGCGGCAAATCCTGTTCCACGCTAATCTATTTGTGTGAATTGACAGACAGGTGTACGTTCAGTCACACTGACAACATTCATATGTTGTTTAAGTAGCTGATAAACACTATCCATATTAATTACAAATATAGGGTAGTCACTGAATGTTTCAAACGTAAAAGTCACAGTAACAATTACATAAACGTAGTACTATTTAGTCATAGTTACGCTGTTTTGCTAGCTTAGACAAAAAATACAACCTTTGAGTTAACTAGGGTGTGTACGAGCATTGGTCGGTGGGATAGGAGAACGCAAAAAAAAGCGTTTATTTTGGAGCGGTCCATAACTGCTCGGAGGATGGTTTAGGAGATAACTATGAGCCACCAATTTGAAATTGCTTCGCAAGAGCAACAAGTACCATTTTTGACAGGCAATTCGCCACTTATTCATACCATGGCACCATCATGGCCCAGTTTTTTCTTGGGCCAAGTAGCAAGACCAGTACGTGTACTGCTCATTGACGATGATATTCACGTACGCAAGGTCATCGCAGATGAGCTGCTGGCTGATGCACGCATCAACTTAGTTGCCCAGGGATCGAGCTTGAAAGAAGGCAAGCAGCTTGTATCCAATAAAGATTTTGACGTATTACTGGTGGATTTAAATCTAGGTGATGGCTTGGGTTTTGAGCTGATCCGACAATCCAAAACTATCAAACCATTGGCAGAGGTCATTTTGATCTCTGTTATGGAGGATGAAGACCACGCGATGCACGCATTTAGTCTGGGTGCTACAGGCTACTATGTAAAGCATTCGTGGTTTGGTAGTTTTCCAGATGCAGTACTTCAGGTGGTCAATGGAGGTGCCTCTATCACCCCAAGTTTAGCGCGCAGATTACTTAAAAAAATGGACGGGCAGGCCACGCAAAAACCTAGCAATGAACCACAAAGCGATATCTTTTCATTGTCTGATCGTGAAAGAGAAGTGCTTAAGCTAGTGGCCGCAGGCTACATTAGCGGTGAAATTAGTCAGATGCTGAAGATCAGCATTCAAACAGTCAACACACATATTAAAAATACGCACCGCAAATTGAAAGTCCGCACACGCGCGCAGGCTGTCAGTTTGGCGGTCAATAGTGGTTTGCTGTGACTAAGACATGCAGTTGTGGACAATCCCGTTGGATTTTTTGATTACGGTTGCATTAGCTTTAGCTTGTGCAGCGGTACCAGTTTGCGCACTGGTGATACAGCCTAAACGTTTAAATGAGCCTTTGGACCGTATTTTTATGGGCCAAGCAGCAGCTTGGCTACTCGCCTTGGCTGTAATAGGGCTTGGCTTGGGCTTGGCTAAAGATGGCCACTACAGTCTGTGGCAAGTTCTCATTTACCAATTGCTGTTTGCCACGGCAGCAAGCTTTTTATTGTCTTGTGCCAACCTATCAGATACTTTATTTAGCAAATGGGTGTCATGTTATGCAGTAGTTGGTGTCCTAGCGTTGTTTGCTGGATTGGACCTAGGGGCTAAGGCAGGCACCAACGGCCCTACATTTGGCACGCTGTGGGTAGCATTAACCTTGATAACGGCTACTTTGACCTTAGTGGTCTTGATGCTCAAACTTCGCGTGAGTCTCGATGCAACTGACGCATTGCTGGTGGTGGCGGCATGGTGGGGCTGGAGCTTAGTTCTTAACGACTTAGGGAGCAACTTATTTGCACAGCTGCAGGGTCGTATACCCGAGCCCGTCAATTTAAGTGCAGTGCACATACTGTTTAGCGCTTACTTAGTGGCCTTATGGCTGCTGTTTACAGGCCGTGCCCGCTGGATGATGGCTGTCACTGAAAAAAATAACACCGACGCTAATGGCTACGTATCGCTAAGTGGTCTGGATATGTCAGGTAGTAGCGGCGCTGCATTGGGAGGGCTACAAGACAGTATGGCCGCTACTGCAGTAGCTGACGAACGCCGCCGTATAGCCCAAGATATTCATGATGGTGTGGGCGCACAACTGGTGGGTTTGATAGCTAGTTTAGATACCACCTTGCCCCAGCACCGGCGCGTGATGCTGGGCTTAGAGCGCTGCTTGCTTGATCTGAAGACTACGGTAGACAATGTAGAAGGCACGGACGACAGTGACACCAATATTTTTGATGCGTTAGGTCGCCTGCGTTACAGATATCAGCCATCACTGACGCGTGCGGGCATTCGCATGTTGTGGAAGGTTGATGTTGCTGGCCCTTTGATTGCGGTAAGGCCGTCGCAGCTAGAACATGTGGTGCGCATTGTTCAGGAATGCCTAGCCAATGTCTTGTTGCACTCCGAAGCCAAAACAGTGCGCTTAATGTGCCGCTACGAAGATGAACCACTGCCTCGCATGATGCTGGAGATATTAGACGACGGTGTAGGCATTGCTAAAAGAACAACTGATGAAGTGACTGGCAAGGGACTATCGGGCATGAAAGAGCGAGCACAGCGAATAGGTGCAGCCTTGCAAGTGGGCACTAAGGCTGGTGTGGGTACGCGTGTGAGGCTGTATTTACCACTAACCTAGAGGGGCTATACAGCAGCAAAAATGCTTACGAAAGCGTTGTGTTTGCTTGAAGTGCATGGGCGCATACGTAAGCGCTAGCCCAAGCCCATTGAAAGTTGTAGCCTCCTAGCCAGCCTGTGACGTCGACTACTTCACCGATAAAGTACAGGCCTGCAGATTTTTGGCTCTCCATGGTTTGGCTTGACAGTTCTCGTGTGTCAACACCGCCTGCAGTCACCTCAGCCTTTTTATAGCCTTCAGATCCGTTGGGTGTAATCTGCCAACGCTGCAGGCTATCTGCTAGCGCGCTTAGCGCCTTATCCGATGCTTCGTTAATGGGGCGTTGCCACGCAGCCTCGCGTTGAGACCAAGTGTCAGCCAAGCGGGTGGGCATAGCCGTACTAAGCTCATTGGCTATAAGTTTGCGAGAACGGTGTTTAGCCTCACGCAAAATCTGTGTCATGTCAGCCTGCGGACACAGATTGACGCGCACACTTGTAGCTTCTTGCCAGTAACTTGAAATTTGCAGCACTGCAGGGCCACTTAGGCCGCGGTGGGTAAACAGCAAATCTTCATCAAACTGGCCCTTGGCTTTGCCCTCACCCGTGGAGATTTGTACGGGCAGTGATAAACCCGCCAAAGGCACAAACGGTGCCCACTCTTGCGTGTCAAAAGTCAACGGTACCAAGGCAGGGCGCAGAGGCACAATACGGTGACCAAACTGCTGCGCTAAGCGTTGGCCAAAATCAGTAGCACCAATCTTGGGGATACTGAGGCCACCTGTAGCTACCACCACATTGGTAGCGGTAACGGTACCTCTACTACTCTTAATTTCATAGCTGCTTGAGCAGGTATTTAGGGCGCTAGAGGCTGATTTTCCATATAAATATTGAACCGATTGCACATTGCAGGGCTGCCAACGCTCTACGGCACCCGCTGCACATTCAGCCAGTAGCATGGCAATCAAATCTTCTGCTGAGCGATCACAAAATAGCTGCCCCTTATGTTTTTCGTGCCAGGCAATACCGTGCCTTTGCATCAGTGCTAGAAAATTCTGCGGTGTATAACGGGATAAGGCGTTACGGCTAAAACGCGGGTTTTCAGAAATAAAATATTTATCTGGTGCGCGTACATCCAAATCGCGGTTGGTAAAGTTAGCTCTACCACCGCCCGATATACGAATTTTTTCAGCTAATTTTTCTGAGTGGTCAATCAACAGTACTTTTAAGCCGCGCTGGCCTGCTACACCAGCACAGAACAAACCTGCTGCACCAGCACCAATGATGACTACGTCGTAATGCATGAATCGTTATACGCCACAGACCAAGCTGAGTTGGTCTTTTTTAACTGATAAAAAAATCTCAACCTTTCCAAGTAAACGGAAATTTGAATTGCTTTAAAAATCCTTTGGGCACATAGTCTCCCATCACTCCATACTGTGCAGGCCATATTTTGTCGCTCTTGGCCGCTGTTCCAAAAAGATAGTCTAAAAAAGCGTAGTGTGCCGCGTAGTTGGTGTCCAACGCCTCTTTGTCTTGGCTATGGTGCCAATGATGAAAGTTTGGAGTAACGATGATGTAGCGCAATGGTCCGAGGCGTACGTTGACGTTGCAGTGGTTAAATACCGCTTGAAAACCCACCACCACAATGTAGGCATCAATCACTTCTTTGCTGAAGCCCAGCACAAAAATGATGCCCAATACTAGGGTGCGAGTCAGTACCAGCTCTAAGATGTGCTGGCGCGAACCTGCCAACCAATCCATAAATTTGCTGCTGTGGTGCACAGCGTGCAAACGCCATAGCCATGTTTCATGGTAGGCGCGGTGTGTCCAGTACTGCACTAGGTCAGCAGCGAGAATGATGAGTAGCAACTCCAATACAAACGGCAGGCCTTGAATCCACATTTGCAAATCGTTCTTAACTGCCCAGCCTAGGCCCTTATGCACCATTAAATTAGTGGCTAGCAGAACAAAGCCTACGATCATGTGGTTAACAATAAAGTGATGAAAATCAGTTTGCCACTCAGGGCGAAAAACAGGTTGTTTTTTGCGGTGTGGAAATAGTTTTTCAATAAATATAAAAATTAGAGCCGACCCCAAGAGGTCCAAAATGAACCAATCTAGTCCAATGTAAGGCGTATTGTCTGCAAAGTCGTTCACGGGCACTTTATGCCCGCCCAACAATGCGGTGAGAACCACTAGCGCGAACGCTGCAGCGCTGAGCCAGCGAGCACGGCCGAAAATAATATTGACTAAGCTGATACCGCCCGCGACGGCCAGAGCCACTAGCATGACGGTGCGGATAACATCCACGTTATAACTTTGTCGCAGCTGGGGTGTAGTGAGGTACTGCGGAAAATGAAATGCCAGTACCCCTAAAAAACACAAAATACCCAAGCACAGCGCTATAACGCCACTGATGAGACCGTGACCAGGTTTAAGTGCACCATGGCTTTCTGTAAGTTGGTTGAGTTTTTCTAACATAAAAGCTTAACGCCCGAGGTAAAAAGTAGGATATTACAAGTGTAGCGGCACTTTGTAAGGTACTTAGGTATTTAATAACGTTTACATTATGAAAATTATCACGCTGCAGCGCTTTTTGAATGAATCTGACATATCACGCATTATTGAGATGGCTTGGGAAGATCGCACGCCTTTTGAAGCGATAGAAGTCCAGTTTGGCTTGAATGAGTCGGCTGTGATTTCGCTGATGCGCAAAGAGATGAAACGCAGCTCGTTTAAGATGTGGCGAGAGCGTATGGCAGGGCGCAGCACCAAACACGCGGCATTGAGGCCCGATGTATTTAACATCTACGCGCGGCACCGAGCTAACCATCGCATACCGCAGCGCTAGTTTGCTTTCAAAGCAAGCATTTCAAACAAGAAGGCACGCAGCCTCAGTACTGTTGGCCACTACTTTGTGCAGTACGGGCGTTTGCGCTGCGCACTGCAACTGTGCAACCGGGCAACGTGTGCGAAACGCACAACCTGAAGGCGGGTTCAGAGGTGAGGGCAAGTCGCCCGTGAGCAACTCAATTGTCTTAGCGCGCTCCAGCCTTGGGTCTGGAATGGGAATGGCGGATAGCAAAGCCTTTGTGTAGGGATGCTGCGGCTGGGCATAGAGCGTGGTTTTTTCAGCTTTTTCTACAGCACGCCCAAGGTACATCACCATAATGCGATTGCTAATATGCTTGACCACAGCCAAATCATGCGCAATAAAAATTAATGCTAAACCCATGGATTGCTGCAAATCTTTCAACAGGTTGATGATTTGCGCCTGAATTGATACGTCCAGCGCAGATATGGGTTCATCACAAATCACTAATTTGGGTTGCAAGATTAAAGCGCGCGCTATGCCAATACGCTGGCATTGACCGCCAGAAAACTCATGGGGATAGCGGTTAATTTGTTGCTGATTTAAGCCTACCCGCTGCATCATCTCCACTACCTTAGCCATGATTTCGTCTTTGGGCATGCTTAAGAAATGCGTGCGCAATGGTTCGGCTATGATTTGTGCAATAGTCATACGTGGGTTAAGCGATGCCAGCGGGTCTTGAAAGATCATCTGCACATCACGGCGCACGCTGTGCAAAGCGCCGGCGTCATTGCCTGTCAGTTCATTACCCATCCAGCGCACGCTACCCGAGGTAGCAGGAACCAAATTGAGCACGCCACGCGCGAGGGTAGATTTACCGCAGCCCGACTCGCCCACAATGCCTAAAGTTTCCCCGGCTTGGATATGAAAGCTCACACCATCTACGGCTTTTAGCATGCGGGCAGGCGTCCATGGCCATGCGTTATCGCCTTTGACTTTAAAGTGAACTTTAAGGTCATGCACGCTAAGTAACGGGGTGCTTGATTCAACCATGAGGCTCCTCAACCACGGCGTGAGAGGCGTGCATTGCCGTGACTTGCTCAATCGGCTGATAGCAGGCACGAAGTGTATGGGGTTTGCCTGCAATGCTCATCAACCCAGGATGGTCTATGCCGCAAGCTGGTAATGCCAGCGCACAGCGCGGCTGAAATGGGCAACCGGGCAGGGGCCGAGACATATTGGGCGGCGCACCGGGGATGGCGCGCAACGATACGTTGGATTGATCAAGCCGCGCAATAGCGCCTAAAAGGCCTACCGTGTAGGGATGCGATGGATGGTAAAAAATATCTTCTGCATCGCCTTGCTCCATGACTCTGCCGCTATACAGCACCATCACTTTGTCGCACAGGCCGGCCACTACGCCCAAGTCATGTGTGATCAGAACAATGGCAGTGCCAAAGTCACGCTGTAGCTCACGTAGCAGTGTCAAAATTTGCGCTTGCACGGTCACGTCTAATGCGGTGGTGGGTTCGTCAGCTATCAGTAGTTGCGGCTCGCATAGCAGGGCCATCGCAATCATGACGCGCTGACGCATGCCGCCCGAGAACTCATGTGGATAGGTGCTGATGCATTGCGCTGCGTCTGGAATTTTTACCGCATCGAGCATCTGTACAGACTTAGCGCGGGCAGCTTGGCGATCCATGCCTTTGTGAAATTGCAAAACTTCGGTCATTTGCCGCTCGACAGTGAGATAAGGGTTGAGCGAAGTCATCGGGTCTTGAAAAATCATGGCCACGCGGTTGCCCCGAATCTGATTTAGCCTGTCTGCAGGCATGGATAGTAAATCAGCACCTTCGTACAGTACACGGCCCGTAGCATGGCCATTTTTAGCCAACAGGCCCATCATGGCCAATACACTTTGGCTTTTGCCTGAACCGCTCTCGCCGACAATACCCAGCGTTTGGCCTTCATCTAGAGAAAAGTTAATATTGTTAACCGCATGCACTTGGCCATCACCCGTATCAAAACGCACAGACAGGTCTTTAACTTGCATCAAACTCATATTTATTTAACGATCTTTAGGGTCAAGCGCATCGCGCAGGCCGTCACCTATAAAGTTAAAGCAATACAGGGCGATGGACAAAAAGGCAGCTGGAAACAACAGTATCCAAGGCGATATTTCCATCACACTGGTGCCATCATGGATGAGCACCCCCCAGCTAGTCATAGGCTCTTGAATACCCAGCCCGAGGAAAGATAGGACGGACTCAACCAAAATAACACTAGGCACCGTGACAGTGGCGTAGATCACTACAACACCTAGCAAATTAGGAATAATGTGCCGAAAAATAATAGTGCGCGTAGGCACACCGATGACGCGGGCAGCCTCTATAAACTCTTTGGACCGTAGCGATAGAGTTTGGCCACGCACCACGCGGGCCATGGTCATCCATGAAAACACGGTGATGGTGATGACTACCAAGTAAAAAGCACGGCCTAAGACGGTGATAAGCAATATGGCAATCAGCAGATACGGCACAGCGTACATCATGTCTACCAGCCGCATCATGAGGGCGTCGGTACGCCCGCCCATAAAACCTGCGGTAGCTCCCCACACGATACCCACAGTAGCGGAGGTTAACGTAGCCAGCAGACCCACCATCAGCGAAATGCGCCCACCCATCAGGGTGCGCACTAGCAGGTCGCGACCTGACTCGTCGGTGCCAAACCAATGAAAATTTTTCCAGCTGGGCGGCGTGCTCATTGCGTCCCAGTCTGTGCTGTCAAACGCGTTGGGCAAAAGCCAAGGCCCTGCAATGCACGCAATTACAATAAGCGCCAGCAGGCAACTACAAAACACCGCTGCTTTGTTGCGCATAAGGCGCGCCCTAGCATCGGCCCACGGGCTGCGCCCACGGATAGCGCTGTCAGCCAGTGTCTGCATCGACGCGACAAGGTGGTTATTTTTAGCGGGTAGCAGCATCAAGTGGGCGTGGTGTAGGACGTTTTGGTAAACAGCATATTCGTTTTCAATAGCGAATCTTTGGATCGAGCAACGCGTAAGTCAGGTCTACCAGCAAATTGATGGCCACCGCGATAAAAGTGATCAGCACCACCAGACCAAGCACCAAGGTGTAGTCGCGGTTGGCAGCGCCTTTTACGATAAGCTGACCTAAACCAGGTAGCGAAAAAACTGATTCTGTCACCACGGCTGCTGTGATGGTGGAAATAACCAGCGGGCCAATGACAGACACTACCGGCAGCAACGCAGGTTTGAGCGCATGTCGCAGCACGATGGTGCGCATAGGTAAGCCCTTGGCACGCGCAGTGCGAATAAAGTTGCTGTGCATAACTTCAATTAAGCTACCACGCATGACGCGACTGATAGAGGTGATTTCAATAAACACTAGCAATGTCATGGGCAAAATCATGTAACGCAAATCGAAGTCGTTCCAGCCACCTGCAGGTAGCCATTTGAACCACACCGCAAATACCAATATTAATACGGGACCGACAACAAACGAGGGAAATGAATGCCCCAAATTGCCCAAGATCATTACCAAATAGTCAACAGCGCTGTTTTGGCGTAGTGCGGCAATGATGCCTATCGATACACCAATAAAGATAGCAATGATCGCTGCCCCCCCGCCAATAGCAGCTGATACTGGTAGGGCGCGTGCGACCAGCTCGTTGACGGTCCAGTCTTCGTAACGAAACGAAGCACCCAAGTCACCACGTAATAAATTACCAAGGTAGTACAAATATTGCTGCCATAAGGGCCCGTCTAGATGGTATTTTTCTTTTAAATTTGCTAGCACCACTGGCGATACCCTGATCTCAGCGTCAAACGGGCCGCCGGGCGTGGCGTGCAGCATCAAATAACATACCGTGATGACGGCTAGCAAGGTGGGGATGCAAGATAGAACACGTCGTAGTGTGTAAGACCACATAGATAAATTCATCGAATGCGTTGTTGCAGTTACTAAGTATCAGTGCTTGATGATGTATATGTCTTTAGAGCGGTAGCGGTCTAGTGCGTTGGTACTAGACAAGCCACCTACATACGCTTTGACCAGGCGTGGTCTGGTGTACTGCAATAAGGGGACGATGGGGTAGTCGTCCATGATTATTTTAATAGCTTGGTTCAACAGCGATTTGCGTTTGGCTGGGTCTTGCGTTTTATTGCCTTCATCAATCAGCGCTTGGGCTTTGCGGTTGCAGTAGCCTTGGCTATTTTGATCGGAGTCGCACTCTACCAAAGTTAGAAATGTGGTGGCATCGTTGTAGTCAGCCAGCCATCCATTGCGTGCCATTTCAAAATCTCGGTCGTCCCTTTTTTTAATCAGCACTTTAAATTCCATAGCTTCTAATTCCAACTCAATGCCCAGTTTTGTCTTCCATTCTGAGGCAGCAAAAATAGCCATTTTTTTGTGGTAATTGCTGGTGTTGTAGGCAAACTTTATCTTGCTTCCGGCTGCTATACCCGCCTCGGCCATAAGTTTTTTAGCCTCGGCTATACGCTTGTCCATGGGCCACGTGACCCAGTCGTAGCTAGTAGGGTCGGCACCGTTGACGCCTTGGATAATCACGCTGTATGCGGGCACCTGGCCGTCTGCTGTAACTTTATCTGCCAAAATTTTTCGGTCTATCACCATGTTCAGTGCTTTGCGCACGCGCACATCTTTAAAGCTAGGATGGTTGACGTTATACGAGTAATAGCGTAGCCCTAGGATAGGGTTGTTTTGTGCTTCTTTAGGGTACTGCTGCTTGTACTTTTCGTAAGTGCCAGGCGGGATCTCATTGACCCAATCGTTTTCGCCAGATTCAAATAATTTGATATCCGCTGCGCCTGATTCAATGGGTAGATAAGTGACCTGCTCAAGCGGTACGTTGGCTTTGTCCCAATACGTTATCGATTTGGTCAGCACAATTTTGCTATTAACTGACCAGTCTTTCAGTCTGAATGCACCGTTGCTCACAATATTGGCAGGCTTGGTCCACTCTTTGCCAAATTTTTCTAGCGTGGCTTTGTGCACAGCACCCAACTGTAAATTGGACAATATTTCTGGTAAAAATGCCACAGGGAATGCTGTCTTTATTTCTAGAGTGTGTGCATCAATAGCTTTTACACCTAGCTCGTTGGGTTGCTTTTTTCCTGCAATAATGTCTTTTCCATTGAGTACGAAGGCACCGTAAGTAGGTGCGTATTTAGAACCTGTGGCGGGAGTGACCAAGCGGCGCATGCCATAGACAAAATCTTCTGCGCTCACGTTGTCGCCGTTGGACCAACTGGCATTTTTACGCAGCTTGAACACCCAAGTTTGTGGCTCTGTTTGTTTCCAACTTTCGGCCACACCCGGCACTACTTTAACCGTGCTGTCAGCAGCCGTGAGTCCTTCAAAAAGATCTCGTATAACGTTGTTGGCGGGTACGCCTGAGGCTAGCATCGGGTCCAGAGTTTCGGGTTCTGCACCGTTATTGCGCACAAGTGCTTGGCTTGCGTGCAGTTGTACACCCGTGGGCACAGTAGCGGCGATTAAATTTGTAGTACTGGCTAAGAGGGTTGCGAGACAAAGTACTTTGACTGGCATACAAAAATATTTCATGGTGGTCGACTTCAAAGGTAAGGTATGAATGTGCATAAATCAATGTGATTGCATACAACAAGCAAATGAATTTAAGACTGAAGTAGCAAGGGTGATCTCAGTGAATGCCCTTGCTAACAAGTAACGCATGGAGTAATACATTACAAATGCGTGTGCAACAAACAAGCCAAAATTGTGTTGCAAGAAGTTAAAAATAATCGCACAAAACCTAATGGCATACTATCAATCTCAAATCCGCTAAGATGTTCTAGCATGTGCGTTGTGAGGTTTTAGAGGCTTGACCTTGCAGCTGCAAACTAGAAGAGGATTTGCGGTTAAGTGTGTAACGGCTGTTTACTGCCGTGGTCGATTGCACCAATTGCCATTGCCCTTTGATCTGCACTAGTTTCTGTTGTGAACTGACGCTGCCGCGCTGCGCACCAGAGGCCGGTGCACGCAAAAGTGCGCTCATGGCTGCGGCGGGTAAGCACCAACTGGCAGGTTGACCCAACGTGACTTGCTTATAACCTGCCATTTGCAGGCTGGCGCGTAACTGCTCGTTAGGTAGCGCCGAGACGATCAGACCATCTCCTGTGAAGTCGACCAAAGCTGTGTCAGCCCGTTGGGCATGAGCTTGTGTGCTAATGTAAGTGCAAGATGCCTGCGATTTTTTTTCGTTGTTAAAGTTCTGACTTGTCAAACCCGATAACGGCAAGTTACCGGGTAACGGACTTAACTTGGCGGTGAGTTGACCGGGCATCAAGACAGCGCTGGGATTGCCCGAGGTGGTGCTGCGTGCATCCAAGCCGGATGCATTAACCGGAGGGCTTTGAACGTTGGCGGCAATGGGTAGTGTTGGGGCTACTGCCGCTTGAGCTGGGGTGGGCTTACTAGAGGGCATGGTTGCAGCAACTGGGGACGGTGCGCGTTTGAGCGCAGTCGCATTGGGCAACGGATTTGCTGGTAATGGATCCATAGGCAGTGCTGTATGAGCTACTGTGGCTGGCACTGGTACTACTTTACTTGCAGGGGTTGCTTGAGTAACAGGTGGCACTACGGCTGATGGATTAGGTCTTGCAAAGTGGCTGGGAGCTGGGGGCGGTAACGGAGCGTGAGGTTGTGCTGCTGGGCTGGGCGCTGGGATTAGTGTCTTAGGAGCTTTTGCAATGGGACTATTGATTCCTTTGCCTATATCCGGGCCAGCTCCTGGTGGAGGGATTACTGTTGGACGTTTACCTGCACCCATACAAGGTATAGCTAGGCATAGGAGAGTAGCAGGTATCCAATGACGGTATTTGACATTCAAAAATGTCGAAGTCTTTGCTTTCGATTTGAATTTAGAAGACGACGGCATAGCTTGTACCCTCTAATTTTGCGTGCCCAAACACATAAGTTGCAGATACCGCCCAAGCAGGTTCAATCAATTTACAACTACTGACACACAATTGACTGAACGTTTATGCCGTAAATTCAAATTGATCGTAATTGGAAACCAAGACAAACCACATACTCCAGATGCCTTGCTGAAGTAAATAAAATGTAACTTAAGTTAGGCACCGTATGCACTAGCGCACTATTTCGGCATTAACTGCCTTGTGCGTAGTGTTGGGCGGGTGATTGGTACCGCTCTAGCGACGCTAGTCCCTGCAAAACATGGCCTACGACGATCACACTGGGGCTTTGCATTTGCTGCGCTTTAATGGTGCTGCGAAGTAGCTGCAAGGTTGTCACCACGTGGCGCTGCTGTGGCAAGCTGGCGTGCTGGATAACCGCAGTGGGTGTGTGGCCAGGTAAGCCTTGCAGTAATTCGTCTTGAATATGCTGCGATCCGCTGACACCCATGTAGATCACCAAGGTCAATTTAGCTTGGCGCGCTGTGGCTGCCAGTAGTGGCCAGTCGGTACCAGTGTCCCCAGGTTTGGCGTGGCCTGTAACAAACACTACGCCGTGGGCATGGTCGCGGTGCGTTAACGGTACGTTAAGCGACGTGAGCGCGGCCAAGCCCGAGGTAATGCCGCTGACTACTTGCACGGTAATACCTACGGCTTGCAGCGCCTCAATCTCCTCGCCACCGCGGCCAAAAATGAATGGGTCGCCCCCTTTAAGACGCACCACTGTCTCGCCTTCGCGTGCGGCCATCACCATTAGTTTTTCTATAAATGCCTGGGGCGTAGATTTACAGCCGCCGCGCTTGCCTACGTGCACGATGCGCGCGTTAGCCTGTGCATGCACCAGCACGGCGTCGTTGACTAAATCGTCCACCAAAATAACTGTGGCGGCAGCAATCGCTTTAACTGCTTTGATTGTCAGTAAATCAGGGTCTCCTGGACCTGCGCCCACTAATGTGACGCTGCCGTGTACTAAGCTGCAGGGCAGCACAGGTTGCGGCAGCCGCACCCAAGCGGTGACAGGCGCTGAGGAATTTTGGTGGGTGGGTATGGAGGTCATAGGCTCTGCATTTGCTGTATCTGCAGCATGAGTTGCAAGATATGTTCCACCTGTTGCGCGATTGGTGCAGGCACTGGCTTTATACCGTGCAAAACATCATCAATATATTGTGCTGTGGTGTGGGCGTCGATAGCTTTGGGCAGGTCTGGCACGGTGGCTAAGGTGCCAAGCTGCGCTTCGCATAAAGAAGTGCGTACGCCGTGAACAAAGCCGTCCATTTGCGGCGCACGGCGTGCATCGGCCACACTTTCGCCTTCGGTGCCGCGTAGCAGCATGGCGTGCGCACCGGTCAGTTGCATTGCGGCCGTCATGCTGTGCAAATATTCGGGATGGGTGTAGCTCGTCACAATCAACGCTTGTGCAGTCGTAGTGGGGTTCATCAACTTGACCAAGCTGTGGGCGCTGTTGCGCAAGCCAACAGCGCGGCGTACGTCGAGCAGGCGTTTCAGAGCTGGGCTTAGGGTGTCTGTAGGGCTAAATTGCAGATCGCCAAATGCTATAGATTCAATAGCTGGTTGAGCAGTATTTACGTGGGTTACTGGCATATTTTGCATAAAAATAGCAGTCTCCAGCACGCTTTGGCTTGTGATACGCGTATTTTCGGTCGCGCAGCCGTGTACCAGTACCCCAAAGCCGCGCTTTGCGCCGTGCCGCGCTAGCAACGCTGCGAGCAATGGCGTGAGCACCGGCAAACGCCGCGCGCCGTTGTAGCTGGGAATCACCACCACAGGGCCGTCGCAATGCACTTTAACCAACCGTGCATGTACGGCATCCAAAAATCCGGCCATCTCTTGCGGTGTTTCACCTTTGATGCGCATGGCCAAGCAAAAGCCACCTACCTCTAGATCAGTGACTTCGCCATCTAAAATTTGCCCCATCAAATCCGTGGCTTGCACCCGCGTGAGCGAGCGAGCGCCATCTTTGCTGCGGCCAATTTCTTTGATGTAGCTTGCAATACCCATAACGCTATTGTCGCGCACGGTTTATGACTTTGGGGGATAAGCTTATGGCACGTTTCTAGGGCAGTGCGTTACGCCAGAGCAACTTGGACGGCTGAGATTCGAATCATTTTCTTTAACTGAAGCAGGCAGCTGCCGCAATTCGTGCCGCACTTTAGCGCGTTCTGCACTTGCGCTAAACGCTCTTGTTCATTTCCCGAGCTTTGAGCCAACTTGTTTTCGATAGCAAATTGCGTGACATTAAAGCATGCGCAAATTTGTGGGCCTTGCGATTGCACAGCCATTGGTGCTTTGGCTCCTGGGGACAGCAACAGGCGGCCATAGCTGGTGGCGTCCAATTCGTCTTGCAGCAGGGTTTTAATCCAAGCTTGTGCGCTGGTGTCACCTGCTAGAACGAAGCCTTGCAATTGTGCTGCGCCGTTTGGCGTGCGCACAAGCCGGGCAGTGCGACGTTGGCCGCGGTTTTTGTCTTCGTAGCGCAGGGTGTCTGTGCTGTTGAGGCCCAAGAGCGCTTCAATTTGTGCGAGAGTATCTCCACTAGGCGCGTAAGTGGCGGCAGCGCGAAACAAAATACCGCGTTGCGACAATGGCGTGATTGCGGCGACAGCAGGGTTATGTTCTTGTTCGCTTTCACGACCAAAAGGTACGCAGGTAGCGAATTCAAATTGGGGCATGAGCTTTTGCAGTGCTGCACGCGTGATGTGGGCTGTGTTCTCGGGCAGCCAAGCTACGGCCAACAGTGTCCACGGCAGCTCAGCTTTCAGGATTTTGACGGCTGCGTGCTTAAGTTCGGGCTGCTTGCTACTGGGGCAGTAGGCACTGGTGGTAATCGCGTTGACGCCCGCTAACCTTTCGCCTGTGCTGCTGCGGCCACTTAAAAATTCGCTGCCCCAATGCATAGCGATAAAGGCTTGACTCAAGCCGACTTCGTCGCTGGCCTCTACGGGTAGCATGATTGAGCCGCGCTTACTGGTAACGTGGACTAGGTCGCCTTGTTTTAACAGGCGACGTGTCATGTCTTGGCGGTTCATTTGCACAGATGGCTCTGACACGTGGCCAAACAGGCGGCCTAGGGTGCCGGTGCGGCTCATGCCGTGCCATTGGTCGCGCAGGCGGCCCGTGTTCAGGCTAAAAGGGTAGCGCGACTCGCGCTGCTCGGCGGTGGGTTTGTACAGAGTGTTAGCGAATTTGGCTTTGCCATCTGCTGTGGGGAAGATGCCGTCTTCGTACAGACGTTTTTTTCCTTCGGTGTCACCGGGTTTAAAGGGCCATTGGGCGGGCTGGGCTTGCAGCATTGCATAAGTCAGGCCGGTGATGTCGAGGTCGCGGCCCCGGGTAGATTCGCGGTGTTCTAACCAGATGCTTTCGGGGGTGGGGTAGGGGAAGAGATTTTTCGTAGTCGCCGGGCCGCTTGCAGAAAATGGGGTCAGAGCCAAATTTCGTTTAGTATTTTGAGTCTCCGTTGCCATAGTCGTCCTGAATTTGGATCTGACCCCATTTTCTGCAAGCTGCATTTCAAGGCGCTGTGCAAAATCCACTGCAATGCTCCAGTCGTGGCGCGTCTCGCCAGGGGCAGGTACTGCAGGCAGTACACGGCTAATGCAACGTTCGCTGTTGGTTACTGTGCCGTCTTTCTCACCCCAAGTGGTGGCGGGTAGCAGCAGGTCGGCGTAGTGGCAGGTCTCGGTGGTGGCAAATGCTTCTTGCACAATCACCAGTTCACAGCGCTCTAATGCGCGGCGCACGGTAGCTTGGTCGGGCATGCTTTGCGCAGGATTGGTACACGCAATCCACAGCGCTTTGATCTCGCCGTCGGCGGCGGCTTGGAACATTTCTACTGCGGTTTTACCGGGCTTGTTCGGCACGTTAGCCACACCCCAAAGTGCTGCCACTTCGGCGCAGTGCGCAGGGTTAGCCATGTCGCGGTGGGCGCTAATCAGGTTGGCCAATCCACCAACTTCGCGGCCACCCATGGCATTGGGTTGGCCCGTTAGCGAGAAGGGGCCAGCGCCGGGTTTGCCAATTTGGCCGGTGGCTAAATGTAGGTTAATCAAGGCTGCGTTTTTGGCGGTGCCGCTGCTGGACTGGTTTAAGCCTTGGCAGTAGAGGCTCAAAGTGGTGTTGCGCTGCGCGGCACCGCTGGCTGGCGTGCCCATAGCCTCTGCAATCGGTGCATGTGCGCTAGGAGTAGCGTGCACGCCTGCAAACCACTTAGCGGCCGTAAATAAAGCCTCTTTTTTTATGCCACAGGTTTGCGCCACGACGTCTGGTGTGTACTCGCGCACAGTATTTTTTAAGTCATCAAAACCGTTGGTATGCTTTGCGATAAAGGCGTTATCTGTCCAACCTTCCCACAGCATGATGTGCAGCATGCCGTTAAATAACGCGACATCGGTGCCGGGCAGCAGGGGCAGGTACAGGTCGGCTATCTCGGCGGTGTCAGTCTTCCTCGGGTCCGCAAAGATAATTTTCATCTGTGGGTTGTTCTTTTTTGCGTCTTCGATACGGCGAAACAATATGGGGTGCGCGTAAGCGGTGTTGCTGCCCACAATGAAGATGCAGTCTGCATGGTTGACATCGTCATAGCAATTAGGCGGCGCGTCAGCGCCTAAGGTTTGCTTATAGCCCGCTACTGCGCTGCTCATGCACAGGCGTGAGTTAGTGTCGATATTGTTGGTGCCAATCAAGCCCTTAGCCAGTTTGTTAAAGACGTAGTAGTCTTCGGTGAGCAATTGGCCGCTAACGTAAAAGCCCACTGCGTCTGGCCCATGCTCTGCAATGATTTGTGCAAACGAGGTGACTGCAAAATCTAGCGCGTTGTCCCAGCTAATGGCTTTTGCGGCCTCGCCTCGGTGCTCGCGGCGCATAGGTTGTAGCAGACGCGTTTGCAGTGTGATGGGCGCGCTGGCAGTCAAGTGCAGCGTAGAGCCTTTGGTGCACAAGCGCCCAAAGTTGGCTGGGTGGTCTGGGTCGCCGCGCACGCCTGTAATTTGCGCGCCTTGGCTTTCGATAATGACACCGCAGCCTACGCCGCAATACGGGCAGGTAGATTTGGTTTCTTTGGATGTCATGCCACCAAAGACGCTTTCAGCTCGGGGCCCGCTAAGGGTTTGGTAAGGTCTATTGCATGGGTAGCCAGTTCATGACTGTCTAAAAATACCTCGCCATCTGTCACCTGCACGGCAAACTTAGGCGTGCAGCCTTCATCGGGCGCTTTGGCACAACCGTCGCCTAATCCAATATTCCAATTGTGCAGAGGGCAGGCTACGCTCTCGCCGTGCACAATGCCTTGGCTGAGCGGGCCACCTTTGTGGGGGCAGCGGTCTAATAGGGCGAATACTTTGTCCTCGCTGTTCCTGAATACGGCCACATCCATGCCTTGGGCACGCGTGATGCGGCGTGATCCTAATATGGGGATGTCTTTAACGAAACAGATTTTTTTCCAAGCGGTCATGGGGTGTAGTTATCTATAGGACGAAATCGGATTGCTGGACGCGAAGGGCGCTAAGGTTACGCGAAGGACGCGAAAGAAGAAAAAAGAAGATTAAAAAGAAATATTGAATTTATGAAATTGAAATTGAAATGGAAGCAAGTTTTTGAAATATTTATTTAAACAAATTTCATTAAATATTTTTGTATTACTTTCGCGTCCTTCGCGTAACCTTAGCACCCTTCGCGTCCAGAAGTCCGTATTAAAAATTTTCAAACAGCAATAGCCTTAAACTGCCGTGTATCCACAGCCGCTTTGTCAAACTCGAACCAAGGATCAGGCTCGCCGTCGAGAGCAAATTGCAGTCGCTCCCATAGGGCTTTACGACCTTCATGATCATCCAAAATGCGTTTTTTAACATAGTCCAATCCAACGCGTGACACGTAGTGCACGGTGCGTTCTAGGTACCAGCCTTCTTGGCGGTACAGTTCGCAAAACGCACCGGTGTATTCAAGCACTTCGGCAGGGGTTTTGACCTTGGTAAAAAAGTGTGCCACTTCGGTTTTGATACCGCCGTTGCCCGCCACATACATTTCCCAACCACTGTCCACGCCAATAATGCCAACGTCTTTGATGCCAGCCTCGGCACAATTACGTGGGCAGCCGCTGACGGCAAATTTCACTTTGTGTGGTGCGTACATGCGCCACATGGCGCGCTCAAGGTCTTTGCCCATTTGCGTGCTGTCTTGGGTGCCCATGCGACACCATTCGCTGCCCACGCAGGTTTTAACCGTGCGCAGGGCTTTAGCGTACGCGTGGCCGCTGGGCATGCCGATGTCTTTCCATACATTAACCAAGTCTTCTTTTTTCACGCCTAGCAAGTCAATGCGCTGGCCGCCTGTGACCTTGACCGTGGGGATTTTGTACTTGTCTACTGCATCGGCTATGCGGCGCAGCTCACTGGCCGTGGTCTCGCCACCCCACATACGCGGGATAACGCTGTAAGTGCCATCTTTTTGGATGTTGGCATGGCTGCGTTCATTGATAAAGCGGCTTTGCGGGTCGTCTTTGGCTTCTTTGGGCCACGACGACGTGACGTAGTAATTAATGGCTGGACGGCACGAGGAGCAGCCGTTGGGTGATTTCCAGTTCATGGTCTCGTACACACTGCCAATGGTCAATAGCTTGTTAGCCACAATCGCTTCGCGCACGGCCTGATGGCCGTGGTCTGTGCAGCCACACATGGCTTTGAGCTTGGGTGTGGCGGAATAGTCGCCACCTGCGGTAAACATCAAAATCTGCTCTACCAAGCCGGTGCATGAACCGCAGGACGCGCTGGCCTTGGTGTGCTTTTTTACTTCATCGAGTGTGAACAAACCTTTTTCGCGAATAGCCTTGCAGATGGTGCCTTTGTTCACGCCATTGCAGCCGCACACCTCATCGCTGTCGGCCATGCTGGCTGCTTTGGTGTGGCCCTGGTGGCCCACATCGCCGATGCCGTTGTTGATAGCGGCTTCGCCAAACATCAGCTTGTCGCGGATGTCGGACACGTTTTTACCATCGCGCAAAAGTTTAAAGTAGTAGCTACCGTCTACCGTATCGCCATACAGACATGCGCCTATCAGCTTGTCGTCTTTCAGCACCAGCTTTTTGTATACGCCGCCAAACGGGTCGCTCATCACAATTTCTTCAGTGCCTTCGCCACCTTGAAACTCACCTGCGCTGAACAGATCAATCCCTGTGACTTTAAGCTTGGTAGACGTGAGCGAGCCGACATAACGGCCAATGCCAAACTGTGCCAGATGGTTGGCCGCCACTTTGGCCTGCTCAAACAATGGAGCCACTAGGCCATAGGTTATGCCGCGGTGTGCAGCACACTCGCCTACGCTGTAGATGCGTGCATCGGTCACGGTTTGCATGGTGTCGTTCACCACAATGCCACGGTCGCAGTGCAGGCGCATGGTTTGCGCCAGCTCGGTGTTGGGGCGAATGCCTACAGCCATGACAACGAGGTCTGCAGGGATTTCGGTGCCGTCTTTAAACTGCAGCGCCATCACGCGGCCATCTTTATCAGGAATCAGCGCTTGGGTTTGACCACCCATCACAAATTTCAAACCACGCTCTTCCAGCGATTTTTGTAGCAATCCGCCTGCAACCGCATCTAGCTGGCGTTCCATCAGTGTTGGCATCACATGTATCACAGTCACTTGCATGCCGCGCAGCATCAGTCCGTTAGCCGCCTCTAGCCCTAGCAAGCCACCGCCAATGACGACCGCTTTTTTATATTTGGTAGCGGCCTCAATCATGGCGTTGGTGTCGGCAATGTCGCGGTAGGCAATCACGCCTTTTAAGTCTTTGCCGGGAATAGGCAAGATAAACGGATTAGAGCCGGTGCACATCAACAAGCGGTCGTATTCCACCTCGGTACCATCATCGGACCGCACTGTACATTTGACGCGGTCTACCTCCACTACTTTTTTACCAGCGTGCAGCGTGATGTTGTTATCTTTGTACCAGTCCCAAGAATTCAAAACGATTTCATCGAGTGTTTGCTCACCCGCCAGCACGGGGGACAACAAAATACGGTTGTAGTTAGGGTGCGGCTCAGCACCAAACACAGTGATGTCATACAGCTCGGGCGCAATTTTCAAAAGCTCTTCTATGGTGCGCACTCCTGCCATCCCATTGCCCACCATCACTAACTTAGACTTCTTCATGCGCTACCCTCGGCTATGCCATACTCAATAGAACATTTAATTGCAAAGCCCATGCCAATCTGTCATACAAAGATGGCACTCAATTGGTGCGTCGCTTGACTTTCTGACTTTTCTACCCATGACCGAACCTGTCCGCCTAGCCAAACGCCTCGCCGAAATGTTGCCTTGCTCACGCAGCCAAGCCGAGCAGTATATTGAGGGCGGCTGGGTGCGCGTAAACGGCCGCGTAGAAGAAAGTCCGCAATACCGCGTGACGACTGAGCGTATCGAGCTAGACGCCAAAGCCACACTGCTAGAAAGCGTGCCCATGACACTGCTGCTGCACAAGCCAGCGGGGTACGACTGGGGCGATGGCCCCAAGCCAGCATGTGAGCTATTGCAAGAAGCAAATCGCAGTAAAGCAGACCGTTCAGGCGTGCGCCTGCTCAAACGCCATTTGAAAGAACAGGTATGCGTCACCCCGCTGGAGCTAGGTGCCAGCGGCCTAGTAGTGTTTACGCAAGATTTTCCGATCAGGCGCAAGCTATGGGACGACGCCGCGCTGGTAGAAAACGAGGTGATCGTGGATGTGACGGGCGATGTGACCCCCGAGGTGTTGCACGGTTTAAACCGCCCGTTGCTGCGTAACGACCGGCTGGTACTGAACGCTAAAGTAGCACTGAGCAAGCAAACCGATACCATCACGGGGCTGCGTTTCGCCGTCAAGGGCGGTTCGCCAGGCAATATTGCCTCGGTGTGTGAGCATGCAGGCCTGACTGTGGTGGGCATGAAGCGCATTCGTGTGGGACGGGTGCCGATGGCTGACTTGGCGGTAGGGCAGTGGCGGTTTTTGTTGGGGCACGAGCGGTTTTAGGCTTTGCTTCGTGCTTCGCGTTCGTTGTTTCATTAGTGTGCGCTGCTTCGGTTTGTGAAGAAAGCTCTTTGTTTTGGCGCGCGTGCTGCTGCGGCGTG
>JAYSWJ010000133.1:0-29854 GCA_043718065.1 Polaromonas sp. | reverse complement strand
ACGCAGGTCTTTTTTGGTAGTCAACGGGAATTGGGCCAAGTCTGCTAACGATGCGCACTGATCGGGATGCACACCCGCTGCGTCGAACTTAGCCTTGTACACAGGTGAGTTGGCGTACGCGTGGCGCAAGGTAGCTTGCAAGCGCTTAAGCTGTAAGGCACGCAGCTCTGGCAGGGGGGCTTTTTCGATGTGCTCTAAAGGGAAGCTCTTCATCTTTTACCTTTATCAATTTTCTGATGTTTGAATACCGAATACCGAATACCGAATACCGAATACTGAACTTCTGGACGCGAAGGGCGCTAAGGTTTCGCGAAGGACGCGAAAGGAATACAAAGAAAAATCTAAAATCTAAAATCTAAAAGTTTAGAAATACTTAATTTATTTGAAAGCTGATTAAACAATCACCCCAGCAATCTGTGCCGACTTACCGCGAAACATGGCTACAACTTCACCCCGCTGATTAGTCACTTGCATGTCGTAAATGCCGTGCCGTCCCGTCAGCGTTTGCTCCACACCCACGCAGGTAAGCACATCGCCTAATTGCCCAGACTTTAAAAATTCAATCGAGCAGCCCGCGGCTACCGTTACCTTGTTATGCGAATTGCAGGCGAACGCAAATGTGGTGTCCGCCAGCGTAAAGATAAAACCGCCATGACAAATCTGGTGGCCATTCATGTGCAATGCTTTCAGCTCCATGCGCACTACGGCGTGTCCCGGGCTGCATTCCATCAGCTCCATCCCCATCGTGTCTTTGCTGGCCGTGTCCACCGCCCACATAGCTTGGCCCACCCGGCGCGCCAAGTCTGCAGCGTCATTATTTTTAATGGGGTCAGATGACATTTATCGTCCCTTGAAATCGGCAGGTCGCTTTTCTAAAAAAGCCATCACGCCTTCGATGTAATCATCGGTGTGGCCCATAGCGCTTTGTGCATCGCGCTCGGTGTCCAGCTGCTGGTCGATGCTGCTGGTGTGTGCATTGCGTAGTAAATGTCGGGTAGCCACCAAGGCTTTGGTAGGCATGTGGGCAAGTTTGTCAGCTAGCAAAAGCGCAGCAGCTAGGGCATCATCTGCTAGGTCCCAAATCATGCCAAAGTCTTTGGCCTGCGCCGCACTAAGCTTGTCGCCCGTAAAGGCTAAGCCTAGTGCGCGCGCTAGGCCTACGCGCTGGGGCAGCAGCCAAGAGCCTCCCGCGTCGGGGACTAGACCGATTTTGCTGAACGCTTGGATAAAGCTGGCACCCGGCGCGGCAATGGCCATGTCGCAGGCCATCACCAGCGACGCACCCGCGCCTGCGGCCACGCCGTTGACAGCGCACGCGGTGGGCATGCGCAAGTTGGTGATGCGGCGGGCGGTGGGGTTGAAGGCTTGGTCAATGATGGGGCCAGGGTTGGCGCGGTCTTTCAGACCCGGGCCGGGGGTGAAGTCAAACTCGCTCAAATCAGCGCCTGCGCAAAACGCGCGGCCTGCACCTGTAATGACGGCAGCGCGTACGTGGGGGTTAGCCTCGGCTTGGTCTAGTGCAGCCCACAGGTCGTGGTGCATTTGGCGGGTAAAACTATTGAGCGCTGCAGGGCGGTTGAGCGTGATTAAGGCAGTGAGCGCGTTGCCACTGCCGCGCTCTTCGTACAGGACGGTGGGTTCTTTGGTGGTGTTCTCTGCCATGGCTTGTCTCCTGCTGCGCAATTTACCACTAATTTGTGATTACTTGACCGGTTGGACGGCGAATTTCTACTGTGCTCGCCCTGGCACTTGGTGTGCACATCTCCGCGGCTGTCCTCGGGCCTTCGGCCTCCCCCTTTATGCCGCTGCGCTGTGCACACCAAGCGCCATGGCTGCGTAGTGAGAGGGTTGGGGTGCCAACGGTTGATTGCTGACCATGGTCGCAAGAGCTGGTCGGCGGTGTACTCAGCGTAGCGGCATAAAGGGGGAGTAGGCGGCCCTAGGCCGCCACGGAGGACAGCCGCGAAGCTGAGTACGCCGTCGGCCAGCTCCCGTACAAAACTGAAACAGTGCCTTGAGACAGTTAAAGACAAAACAAACACAAGACAGGCTAAGATCAAACCCATGACCTACGAAAACATCCTCACCAAAACCGAAGGCCCAGCGGCCATCATTACCCTCAACCGCCCCAAACAGCTTAATGCGCTCAACGCCGGCCTGATGCAAGAACTGGGCAGCGCGCTGAAAGCTTTTGACGCCGACGCAAGCATTGGCTGCATCATCATCACGGGCAGCGAAAAAGCCTTTGCCGCGGGCGCCGACATTGGCGCTATGGCCACCTACACCTTTGCTGATGTGTACAAAAACGACTACATCACCCGCGACTGGGAGACCATTCGCAGCATTCGCAAACCCGTGATTGCTGCAGTAGCAGGCTTTGCCCTAGGCGGTGGCTGCGAGCTGGCTATGATGTGCGACTTCATTATTGCGGCAGACAACGCCAAATTTGGCCAGCCCGAGATCAAACTGGGCATCATCCCCGGGGCAGGCGGCACCCAGCGCTTGCCACGCGCCGTGGGCAAAGCCAAGGCCATGGACATGGCGCTAACCGGCCGCATGATGGACGCCACCGAGGCCGAGCGCGCAGGCTTGGTCAGCCGTGTAGTGCCGCTAGACAAGCTGATGGAAGAAGCACTAGGCGCTGCGCTCATGATTGCCGACTACTCGCAAATCGCCGTGATGGCGGCCAAAGAATCAGTCAACCGTGCCTTTGAGGGCACGCTGGCTGATGGCATTATGTTTGAGCGGCGCATGTTTCATGCGCTGTTTGCCACGACAGACCAAAAAGAAGGCATGGACGCGTTTGTAGGCAAGCGCAAGGCGCAGTTTAAGCATGCCTAAGAAAATGCGCTAAAATATTGGTCTGTTGGTGGTATAGCTCAGTTGGTTAGAGCGCAGCATTCATAATGCTGAAGTCGGTGGTTCAAATCCACCTACCACCACCATCTAATTTCAGTATTTGCATAGCAACTTTGCCACAGTGCAAGTTGACAAATCTAGCACTGTGCCTCACAGTGCTTTTTTTATGCCCTTTTATTCACCCACAGCCTCTGGATGTACACCATGAACCGCTGCCTAGTATTTACCCAAACTTTAGCCAGCCTGGCCAATCCAAACCCGTCACTGCGCTGGCTTGCCGTGACCGTGGCTTTTGCCATGCCACTGGCGGCGCATGCGCAATCTAGCAACGCTGCACCCGGCCCAGATGTGCCCCCAGCAGCAGGCGAATTTGTGGGCCGCCAGTTCCCGGCCAATGTGCTGCGTGGCACGCTGGAAGTATTGCAAGGCTCAGAAATTTTGCTGGACTACAAGCCATCGCGCTTGTCGCCGGGTGGGCGCATTCGCGGTATCAACAATACGCTGGTGCTGCCCGCCAGCTTAATAGGGATGCAGTACACAGTTAACTTTACCCGCGACCTGTACGGCAATGTGCACCAAGTATGGCTGCTGACCAGCCTAGAAGCCGCGCAAAAAATCAAAACGGCCACGCCAGAGCGTAACTTTAGCTTTGGGTACGAGGACACAGGCAAGGTAGACGACGGCAAAACACCGTTTAACCAGTTGCCTAAATACAAGCAATAGGCTGCCAGCTTTAACTGCAAACCACGCAGTCAAGGCTTGACCCCCGCGCTGCCTGATGTGCAGGCCCCAATAGTAGTCGTACAGGCTCAATATTAATAGTGTTTTAGCCTTTCTAGGCCGTAGAAAATGCTCAAGCAGCTATTTAATTTATAGCATTTAGTGAACCATCATCATGTCTAAAAAAGTCTTCATCAAAACCTTTGGCTGCCAAATGAACGAGTACGACTCGGACAAAATGGCCGACGTATTGCACGCCGCCGAAGGCTACGAAAAAACCACTAATGTGGAAGAAGCCGACCTCATTTTGTTTAACACCTGCTCGGTGCGCGAGAAAGCGCAAGAAAAAGTCTTTAGCGACCTAGGCCGCGTTAAACACTTAAAGAAAAAGGGCGTCAAAATTGGCGTAGGTGGCTGCGTAGCCAGCCAAGAGGGCGCAGCCATCATCGCCCGCGCGCCGTATGTTGACGTGGTATTTGGCCCGCAAACCCTGCACCGCCTGCCCGAGCTATTGGCCAAACGCGACAAAGAAAAGCGCCCGCAGGTCGACATCAGCTTCCCAGAGATTGAAAAATTCGACAACATGCCGCTAGCCCGCGTAGAAGGTGCCAGCGCGTACGTCAGCATCATGGAAGGCTGTAGCAAATATTGCAGCTACTGCGTGGTGCCCTACACACGTGGCGAAGAGGTAAACCGCCCGCTTGAAGACGTGCTGGTCGAAGTGGCCGGTTTGGTAGACCAAGGCGTGAAAGAAATCAGCCTGCTGGGCCAAAACGTGAATGCTTATCGCGGCAGGATGACTAACACCGCAGGCGGTGTGGGCAACACAGGTGAAATTTGTGACTTTGCAACCCTCATCGAATACGTCGCCGACATCCCCGGCATCGAGCGCATCCGCTACACTACCAGCCACCCCAACGAATTTACCCAAGCCCTGATCGACGTGTACGACAAAGTACCCCAGCTGGTGAACCACTTGCACCTGCCCGTGCAACACGGCAGCGACAAAATACTAGCCGCCATGAAGCGCGGCTACACATCACTTGAATACAAAAGCACCATCCGTAAACTACGCGCCATCCGCCCCGGCATGCGCATGAGCAGCGACTTTATCGTCGGCTTCCCAGGTGAGACCGAAGACGACTTCAACAAAATGATGAAGCTGATTGATGACGTAGGCTACGACAACAGCTTTAGCTTTATCTACAGCCCCCGACCCGGCACGCCCGCAGCCAACCTGCACGACGACACACCACACGATGTCAAACTAAAACGCCTACAACACCTGCAAAAAGTCATCGACGACAGCACCGACCGCATCAGCAACTCTCTGGTAGGCACAACAACCCGCATCTTGGTAGAAGGCAAATCCCGCCGTTCATCAGACGCCGTGCCCGAGCTAATGGGCCGCACCGAATGCAACCGCGTAGTCAACTTCCCCGCCAGCGCGCAAGCCATGCGCATGGTGGGGCAGATGATGGATATTGAAGTGACGGAGAGGTTGGGGTATTCGTTGCGGGGTAGGGTGCCGATGGCGGCTGAAGAAGAGGTTGCATTATCCACCGGTAGTTGAATGAATAATGCTGAAAATGAAAACTGATGCACTCTCCTCTTTTCATCGAAATATTGCTGAGGTGGACAAACTAGTCAATTTCGATAAAGAACTACTTCAAATCATTACTTTAAATATTCAAAGTCTGCATGATCATTTAAAGATCAGCAATGGTGATGAACGCTTTAACGGCGGTAGAGCACTTACGATCATTAACGGAATACGAGATAACGAAACAATTCGCTCGAAATATACTGCCATCTATAACCAAGCAGTAGTGCTTTTGGTTTCTCATTTCTCTTCTGCATTGGGTGATTTATTTCGCGACGCCGTATCGGAGAGGCTTCAGTCTGGGGATGTTGAAAAGCTTTTAGCAGAAGACATTAAGCTGACTTTTGGTGAAATGCGAGAGCACGGATGGAACTTGAAGGCTGTTGCAGCTGATCTTTTGATAGCGAAACACGACTTTACTTTCCAAGACATGGGCTCTACGGTAAAGGCGTTTAAAGAGTTTGTCGGAGTTGTTATTGAGCGCAATGAAATAATGAACAACATAATCGCTGCGCAAGCTTGCAGACACGTAATTGTTCACGCCGGTGGGCGTATTTCAGAAAAAGCGGTTCGTCAAGTTTCTGGTGCTAAACCGAGAACTCTTCGAAATAAGCTAGCTGTTGATGAGCTTATTCAGCTTACAGCCCCAGAAATTGAAGCCATAAAAGCAGATATGGTTGTATTTGTTGAAAAGCTAGCGCACGACATTTATTTGGTCATTGGACATACAACTGACGAATATGGCTCCTAATGAAGTACTCCCAGCAATCGTAAAACTGGTCTATGCAGGTGCATTTGACGAGGCAATGCTCTTGTATGCAGACGATTGCGTGATGATCGAAAAACCAAACGTTGTACTCAAAGGAAAAGAAGCTATTCGCCGATCATCGCAGGATATGGTGGATTCGGGCAATGTGTTGTCGGTGCAAACGCAAGACGCAGTGATTGTTGGCGATATCGTTTATTCCATCTGCGATTGGTAGATTACTAAAAACGGCACAACGGTCGCCGTGGGTAAGGCCACAGACTTGCTGCGAAAAACTCAGGATGGACGGTGGTTAATGGTGCTAGATAATCCGTTCGGTGCTGATGCATTAAGGCCTATTGCCGCTACTTAATCAGCGGAACTTGTCGAAAGCAAGAGCCGCGTGCCTTAAAACTACTACATCGAACAGGGTGAGCGGTGTGAGCGTATCGATGAAAAAATTGTAGCGCGGCGCGGCTAGCCATCTCTAGATATTTATAAATCTAGGTCGCGTGTTCGCGGAGATTTTTTCGCGAAAGATATGTCACGCCGACCGTCCAAGGTAAACAACGAAATAATGCATTGCTAAAGGGGAGCCCAAGCGCTAGATACTACAAATTCAATAGCTGTTTGAGCAGTATCTACTTGGGTTAGTAGCCTTAAATCCAGTTATTTTTTTCCTACCAGCGAAATCTAACTAAAATTCAACCATGAAAAAAATGCTACTCGTACTACTCATCGCCTGCACCAGCGCGTTTGCCCAAGTGTCCAGCGTCACCCGAAACCCTGCTAGCTACACGCAAGATGTATTTGCCTACAAAGGCAGCCGCATCTTGCAGGTAGACGAGGTCAGCTCACCTGGTAATGAGGAGAATGTATTTATCTTCTCCAAAGTAGAGAAGTTTGCCAAACCCGATGTGATGTATTTCCAGCGCTTTACCAAGAACGGTGGGCTGTGGAAACTAGGTGGGTTTTTAGAAATTCGACATGACGGTATTATTTCCACCACCAATAATAGAAAATCATTTACCGACGTAGACAAAAATAAAAGCATTGATGCTTTGTTTATCTATGCGCTGAATGATGCTGATTTAAAACAGCAGTCAATTCACTTGCTATTTTCGCAGGGCTCTAAAATTTACAGCATCGCGGCAGTCAAATCTGACAACTACACCAGCAGCAAATTTTCAGATAATTTCTCTGAACTAAGCCCCAATGTAAAAAACGCCGTGATGGCGTATTGGAGCAAACTGGATAAAGCGGATAAATAGTTCAGCAGCGCCGTGTTGCGTCGCACACTCAAGATAAACAGCGCTACAAAGGCCGTAACGACAGGCCTTTAATAATCTTAGTAACAGCTCTACATACTATAAATTTAATAGCTGCTTGAGCAGGATTTACTTGGGTTAGAAAGCTAAATGGCACTTATTTTAGGCACTTGAGGGGATAAATTAGGGCTATTGGGACTCTGGCAATAAAGCAATCACAAAGCACGTATCATCCGCTAGCGTTTGCCACTGCAATCCCTGGCCTACCAGCAGCGGCTGCGCTGCCCACTGTGCAGTGGCTTTGAGCGATGCAGACGGCGTGTCGCGCAGCAAAATAAAGCGCATTTTTTTGCCGTCGCGCAGCAGAGTGATTTCAGCTTGCGGCCAATGCGATGGCAGGCAAGGCGTAAAACTTAATTCTTGTGCGCTCAGCCGCAGCCCAAAAATAGACTCGATAGCAGCGCGGTGCATCCAGGCAGCAGACCCGGTGTACCAGCTCCAGCCACCGCGGCCCACATAGGGCGCGTGGGTGTATACATCGCCCGCCATTACATACGGCTCAATACCGTAGACGGCACCGTGGGTAGGGTGGGCTGCGCGGTGCGCGGGGCTTAGATAGGTAAAGTAGCGGTAGGCTAGGTCGGTTGATCCACCATTGCCTAGCTTGTTGGCACGGGTGGCAAACTCGGCCTGCGCCATCAGCGCCCATACAGCGCCGTGGGAATATTGGCCACCGTTTTCACGCACACCCGGCGGGTAGGCTTGTATGTAGCCTGCGCTGGGCGCACTGTGGGCCAGCGGAGGGTCTAGCAGCTTAATCAAACCAGCTTCGTGGTTGACAAGGTTGTTTTCAACAGCTTCTAGTGCTATTCGCTGCAGTGCATGGGGCGCTGTGTTAGACAATACCGCCCACGCTTGGGCAATTAGGTCGATGCGTGCCTCAGAGTTAGCGTGCGAGCCTAGCGGCTGGCCGTCGTCAAAAAATGCGCGTTTAAACCATTGGCCATCCCATGCGTCAACCATCAGTGCAGTTTGCCAACCTAGCGAGGCTTCTTCCCAGCGCGCGGCGCGTGCGGTGTCGCCGCGCTGTCTTGCCAGCGGTGCGTACTGCGCCACTTGCTGGCACAAAAACCAAGCTAACCAAACTGATTCGCCGCGGCCAAGGTGGCCCACGCGGTTCATGCCGTCGTTCCAGTCGCCGCTGCCCATCAGGGGCAGGCCATGCACACCCACGCGCAGGCTATGGTCAATCGCGCGCGCGCCGTGCTCATAGATGGATGCCGTGTGGCTGCTAATAGTGGGCGTGGTGTAGGCGTCTTCGGCACCGTCTGGGATAGGCCCAGCCTCGATGAAGGGCGCCTCTTGGTCCCACAGGGTTGTATCGCCTGTAGCATGCACGTAGTGGTGGCAGGCATGCGGTAGCCACAATAAGTCGTCCGAAAAATGGGTGCGCACACCCGCACCTGTGGGTGCGTGCCACCAATGCTGCACATCGCCTTGGGCAAACTGGCGCGATGCTCCCAGCACAATTTGTGCGCGCAGCATGTGGGGTGCCGCCCAAGCCAGCGCCATAGCGTCTTGCAATTGGTCGCGGTAGCCGGTAGCGCCGCCGGCTTGGTAAAAACCTGCCTTGGCCCACATACGGCAAGACACCGTTTGGTACAGCAGCCAGCGGTTAACCATCACGTCAAAGAGTGGATCAGGCGTTTTAACCGTGGTAGCGGCTAGCAACTGGTTCCAGCTGCTGCGTACTTGGTCTAGCCTGTGGTCTGCGCTTGGTTGGGCGGCTTGTACCGCCAGCTGCTGTGCGGCATGCAGGGTGCTGGCATAGCCTAGCAAAAATACGCGCTCGCTCGATGCACCTGCAGCTAATTCAAAGCGTACCGACAGCGCAGCGCAAGGGTCTAGCCCACTGCCTGCGTGTTGCCCAAAATGATCGGGTACCACCAAGCGTCCGCGCGCGTCAAAGCATTCGCGTCGGTCACACGTCCAGTCGCCTGCATCGCCTGAATGGTCTGCCATGGCTAGGAAGGCAGTGCCAGCGCCAAAGCCGCCGGACATTTCGCGTTGTGTGCACAGCAAGGCGGTCACGGCATTGGGCGCTAAGCCTTGTGCGAACAAGGCTGTGTGCACCGTTCGGCGGTCGCTACGCTGCGCGCCCATCATCCATTCCACCATGCCAATTAACCGTAAATGCAAGGTTCTACGGCCTTTGTTGGTGAGGTGTATCTGAATTTGTTTTACCGAGGTTTGCGCATCTACGCTCCAGGTGGCTTTGATGTCTACATCGCCGCGCTTGTGGCTAATGGTGGTGTAGCCTTGGCCGTGCTTTACTTGGTACAGGGTGCGGTGCTGTGCATGGTTGTCACCCCAAGCAGATGGCGCTACGCTCCAAACATCCATGGTTTTGCAGTCTTGTACCAAAAACCATTCAGATGGTGCGTCGCACACGGCATCGTTAGACCAAGCTGTTAATTGATTCAAGCGGCTGTTGCCTGCCCACGTGTAGCCGCCGCCAGACTCTGATATGTGCGCGCCAAAATCAGGGTTGGCCAGCACGTTAATCCACGGCTTTGCTGGGCGCAGCTGGGCGTTGACATCAAACGTAAAGTCGCCTGTAGCAGTGTCAAAAGTGCCCACCGGGTTGGGCACTGCACCAGCATGGCTACTGGCCATGGCTACTGGTGTAGTAAATATTGCGTCCCGATCTTCGAACGCTTGTTCATGCAATTCGCACAGTTCTTTTACATGCAGCGTCAGCGGCCTTCCGTCAGCTTGTAGCCAAACGCGTGCCAAGCTGCGCAGCGTGCTGATCTCACCACCCGTTAACTCCTCTACCCTCATCACATGAAAACCCATGGCGGCACCGTAGGGGTTAGCAGCAGAGCCCATGTCCGTGGTAAATCGCTCTTGCAAGGCTGCAATTTCGTGTTGCAAACTTCTTAAATACGAAGAAGGTTCGGCGTTGATCACCACCATGTCGCACGCCACCCCTGCCCAAGACCACATGCGCAGGGCCTGCACCATCGCCCGCAGCAGGCCTAAACCCTGCAAAACGCTGGCGTACACCACTATCAATGGCCGGTCGCCAGAGATGCCAAAGTGCCACAGTAGCCTACGGTCACAACTGTCTGCCAATGGGTCATGCTGCAGAGACAGCTTGGTTTGAGGGCGGGTTAGGCTGAACAACAAGGTAGTGGTCAGTAGCTGAATTGCAGCAAAATTCTC
The DNA here is from genome assembly GCA_043718065.1 of Polaromonas sp. Classification (GTDB taxonomy): domain Bacteria; phylum Pseudomonadota; class Gammaproteobacteria; order Burkholderiales; family Burkholderiaceae_C; genus JAAFIP01. Next base: position 19,431 of record JAYSWJ010000133.1, on the reverse strand, counting down.
AGTACTCACACCCAGCGCCCGGTTGCGGATGCCTGCCAGCGTGGCCGACATCAACGAGGCACGTTGTACGTGGTTGTGCAAACGATATTTGTCTATGACCGCGTGCAGGGTGGCTTGGTTGTCGCAGGCGGCTGTGGCAAACGTTAATTTGGCCACCGATCCTGCAGCAATACGCAGTTTGACGGCTAAGACACTGACGGGATCCAGGCCAGTGTCTGAGCCGCTATCTGGTGGCGTAACACTGGCCACAGGGTTGCTTGCAGTATGGTTGCGGCCCAGCCACAACTGGCGGTCTGTCTGGTAGCGCACGTCAGTCACTTGCCTGTCGATAACGGCTAGAAAATGCGCTGCGAACAAGCCTTTTTCAGTAGCCAAACGCGCTGTGCGTTCAAACACCAAGGCTTGGGTTGCGCTGTGCCAATGCGTACGTACAAATAAATTACCAAAAGCGGGGTGCGCTTCATCTGCGCGCGCGTTAGACAACGTTACTTCAAAGGCAGACAGCAGCTCTATCTCGATGGTTTGATCGCTCTCATTGCGAATTTCAACTTTGCGCAATTCAATATCATCCTCTGGACTGACCCACACCGTGGTGTGTACCTGTAATTTTGGCCATACGGCATCAAAACACACCCTGTCAGCGTGATAAATACTGCTGTAGTGCGCGGCAGCATCGGGGGCTGGATGCTGGGTGATGGAAACCGCTTTAGGCTGCTGGTTCCAGCGTACATAGAAAAAGCTGCCGTACGCATCGCGCAGGGCGTCATCGCGCCAGCGGTTGATGTCGATAGACCCCCATTTGCTGTAGCCCGCGCCATTGGCGCGCAGGCTAACACTGTAGCGCCCGTTAGACAAAATATGGGTGGGCTCAAGCGCGGTAGCGCTGGGTACCACATCTCGCAAAAATCCCGGAGTATGCTGTTTTGGCAACTGGCCACCCAAATCTGGTAATTGCAGTGCGAGTACTGACACTTCACGCGGCGGCCTTTCGTGCAGCAAAGAGGCTACCGCTTCAATGCGCGGGTTGGCCATAGCCCAGCAGCGCGGCACACCGTCTAAAAGCACATTTGCGATGGCCACAATGCTCATGGCTTGGTGGTGCGCCATAAATGTCTGAATACTCACAAAACCAGTGGACTCTGTTTGGCGCGCTACCGTGTAGTCTAGGGCTTCAATAAATCCGTAACGACCACGGCAGTGCAGTGCATCAAGCTGTGCAAAATTAGCGATAGCCAAATGCGGTGACATTTGCACTGCCAGTGCGGTAGCGTAGGGTGCCACTACCAGTTCATCAGGCGGCGTGCGGCGCAGTGCTAGCCTAGGCACGCCTTGTGGCGCGTACTGGTACGCTAAGGTGTGGTCTTGCGCGGCATAGGCTGATTCAGAAATACCCCAAGGCACGCTGTGTCCTGCACCAAAGGTAATTTGTTCGCGCAGCGCGGCTGCGCAAGCCTCGCTCAAGACGCTGCCCGGTGGTTCGTCTAGCACCAGCGAAGGCATGGCATATTCAAACATCGAGCCTGACCAAGAACGCAGCCCAGTGCCGGTACCCACGGCGTAAGATGGCCGGGCCAATGCAGCCCAATGCGCGACAGGCACGTCGCCTTTGGCAATAGCCAGCAAGCTGGTCAAGCGTGACTCAGACGCCAGCAGATCGTAGTAGCTTTCATCGAGCTGATGCTCTGCCAAGCGGTAGCCAATATGAAAAAGTTTTCGTTTGCGGTGGTAGAGAAAACTGTAGTCGGGCTGCCAGGCTAATTTCTCAAATTTTTCTGCCAGCGCCAGCAGCGACATGTTGATTTCTTTGTTAGATGTCGCTTGTTGCGCACTGTCTGCGTTGTATAAATCGGCATCAGCCAAGTGTGAACTGAGGGTGTTCCTATGGTCTTGCAGGCACCATTTAAGCTCGTCACGCAGGGCAGGCGACAAGCTGGCCCTTTTGCGCAACAGTTGCCGGATTCTCTCTTCTGAGGTGCGGATGCCCACTTCTTGCAAGTCTTTTGTATGGTGCGTTTGCGCCATAGCCTTGCAAGCTTGTGCTACCGCCAGAAAGTGACCACTGCAATTGCCACTGTCCACGGTGGAAACATACAGCGGTAGCAGTGGTGCAAGCGTTTGGGTGTCATACCAGTTGTAGAAGTGGCCTCTGTAACAGTCTAGTTTAAGTAGCGTGGAGTACGTGGCTTCTAGCCTTGCGATGGCGTCTTGTGTGCCTATCCAGCCGAATTGTCTTGCGCTCATGACGCTGAGCAAGTACAAACCAATATTGGTGGGCGAGGTGCGGTGCGCCACGATATCGTAGGGGCTGGTTTGTAGATTGTCTGGGGGTAAATAATTGTCAGGCGCAACGACGCAGCGTTCAAAAAATCGCCATGTACCACGGGCAATGTCTTGCAAGTAAGCGCGCTGCGCAGCGGGTAGATTTACGGGTTTGTTAAAAACATTCTTTCGGCTCACTAACCAAGTCCACACCGCTGATGCGGCCCACACTAGACACAACACGATGGCAAGTAAAGTATGTGGCGTTTTTTCTGCGCCAGCTGCTAGCATCAACAGCAGCGCCAAAATAATCAGCGCAGTAAGTGGCATCCTCCAGTGCTGTTTGGCAAGATCTGCTAGCCGTGTTTTAACGCCTGCTTGGGCGGCGTCTGCCGTAGTCCATTCTAGTAATTTACGCCTACTGATGGCGGTTCTGTAGACAGCCCGGCCAATAGCATCTGCGGACCGCAAAGACTGTTCTAAAAGCTGCGCTACATGCCAAGCACCACCCAAAATAGCACGCCACAAATCAAGCATTGCCTGACGGTAGAAGTGCAGCTTAGCCACGTTGTCACGGCTGGGGGAGAAGCCAGCCAGTGCACCCATCATGGGGCCTGCAGTGAAAGCTGCGACCACCAACCCTAGCGCAACCCAGGGGGACAAGCCCACGCCAGCCAAGCCCAGCACGATAAGCAGTAGAGACGCCGGAGCCACTAGCGAGCGGCGTAAATTATCAAAAATTTTCCACTGGTTGATGCCTTTTAGTGGGTAGCGCCGTGGACTAAGCAATAGAGGCAATAGCTGCCAATCCCCACGGGTCCATCGGTGCACGCGTGAGGCGGCTACATCTGAGTGAAAAGGCGCCTCCTCAATCACCGTAATATCAGTAACTGCGGCGCAGCGCGCCATGGCCCCCTCGATCAAATCGTGGCTGAGCACTTGTTCATAGGGTAGGCGCCCCGACAGCAATGCATGCATGGTGTGTACATGCAGTAGCCCTTTGCCAGTGAAAGTGCCCTCAGAGAAAATATCTTGGTAAACCTCAGAGGTGGCAGAGCTATACGGGTCAATGCCGCATTGGCCTGCAAATAGCCAATGGAATAACGTAGCATCGCGACGCGCAGGTAGAGGTGTGGATATGCGGGGCTGCAAAATGCCATAGCCCGACACCAAGGCACGCCCATCGCGGTCTAGATGAGGTTGGTTATTGGGGTGTGCCGCCACACCTATCAGTTCACGCAGGCGTCCTGGTGGCAGCTGTGTGTCGCTGTCTAAGGTGACAACGTATTGTGTGCCGGTAGCCAACCGAGACTCTGACCCTAAATCTATAAAATATTTTTGTACGCCACCCCCCAGTAGCTCTATCAATTGTTCCAGCTTGCCACGTTTACGTTCCCAGCCAATCCAGCGTTGCTCTGAATCACTCCACACACGCTGACGGTGCAATACGATAAAGCGCGGCCACGGACCATCTTCTTGGGGATAGCGCGCATTCAGCTCGCTTACTAGTTGTTGCGCGTTAGATAACAGAGCGCTGTCGGATGCTAGGCGTTCAGTGTCTGCATCTGCCCAGTCGGTGAGCATAGCGAACTGAATATGTTGTTCTGGATTGGCCAAATAATGCAATTCGAGCCTATGGGCAAGATTGTGCGCTGACTGCGCATTGGTTAGCATAGAGGGCACTACCACAATGGTGCGATGCTCCAAGGGTATGCCACTGGCCAGTGCATAGCGAGGTAAATGCTCTGGAGTTGCAGATTCACTGATCAGTCTGTTAATTAATGCTACGACAGCTTCAGACGCTGGAAATAGCATCAACACGGCGGCCGTAAAATAAGCCCACCATGCAATATTGCTGCCAATTGGCAGAGCATGTTGGCTAGGTAGGGCCCAAGCTACTAAGCCAAGGGTAGACACTAGAAAAATACTTAAATAAACGCTCAATCGCAAGCCTGAATGTTGCGATGTCCAAGATGCCATCGGTGAGATTTTGATACCGAGCTGTTTTGCCAGCTTGGGCCAGCCAGCACCTTTTAACCAATAGACTGCGGTGGTGCTTAGATTGGACTTAGCAGGTACAGATTGCATTTGCGCCATCAATACACGTGCTACGGCCATTTCGCTCAAGCCGCTTCGTTTGGCTAAGACTTCTATCGCATGCAGGGTCCGGTCACGCGTGGCATTGTGTTCGGCTTCAAAAACTGCTGATGTCAAAAGCAACTGCACCAAGTTACTGGCGCGAGACACAATGCTTAACCAGTCAGCGTTATTGATAGCGCGTAACGATTTGACGGCATTACTCACAGTCAAGTTATTCGCCGCTTGGTCTGCGCTTTGCAGCATTTGGTAGGCGGCTAAATCTGGCATACCGCGCAGCACCCACTGGTAGCAACTGGCTAGAAACTGTGCATCGCCAGCTTTTTTGTAGTCTTGTAATCGCTGGGCCATCTGGGCTAAAAAAGCCGATCCTACTCCGCGCAATTGCAGTAGAGCCAATAACTTGTCTAGCGATGCTATTGTCATCGACTCCAAATTATCGCAACACAGGTTAGCGATTTCTCTTGCAGCCTTGTGTGTCGCTACACGCTCGGCTACGCGGCGCAAATTTTCTACTAAAACAACGCGCAATGTTGTCGGCAGCGCCCATATTTCACTCAGGTTGATCTCCCTGGTTTCTTGGTAAGCAGTCAGGAACCTGATGAGCAACTCTTCGTTAAATGCACCGTCAGTGTGTGCCACATAGGCCCAGGCGATACCGTAAATTCGTGGTAAACCAGCCAGTGGTTCATCCATCAAAATAGGCAAACTTTTAAAGTAACTGCGTGGCAGCCCTTCATGAATTTCTTTTAGCTGAGCTTCAATCAGATGAAAGTTGTCCAGCAGCCATTCTGCAGCGGGGCTGATGTCGTAGCCCGTATTGGCGTGCAGGCCTATGTAACGGTGCGTCTCATAGAGAACATCTACATTACTTTTCAGCCTAGGGAAGAATGTAGCGGTTTGCGGCGTACCACTTGCGGCGCGGTGCGCGTCTCCCAAGCTGCGACCATGCTGTGCAAATCGTTCGAGGCCAAATATTTCTGCACGAATGGGAGGCTCTACAAGGCCTCGTGCAGGATCTAATATTTGGTCTGATACTTTGGAAGCATGCGGAACTAAATCAAGAATTTCCGAGCGCTTCATCCCTACATCGCAAAAGAGCTTATTCCAATGAATACTGCAGCTAGCACTAAGGTGGTGATAAAGCGAGATTTGATATGCGCGTCGATGGCTTCAGCAGCGCAACGCGCGGCAAAGAACTTTCCATGCAGGCCTTTGCATGACGACAGGTGGTGTTTGAGAGATGCCAGTTCTGCAGAAGATGTGTCAGCTGCATCGCCAAAAGATGAGGTGGTCCAAGACGAAATATTTATAAAGTGTGGTTGCATCGTGACCTCCGAAATGCTGCATTAGAAAGAAAAGGGTTGTAGGTCTTAAAGTTGCAGCACTGAGACATGTGCGCTATTTTGTAAAGACAAGTCAATATTAATTGCGCAGTGTGCGCCTGTATGTCAGACAAAACGCTGCTTTACGTAGGACAAATCCCGTTTAAGTTATCTTTACCGTCCTTAGTAACAACAAGCTCTGTTTGCTTGGTAGGTGTTGATTTTGTGGGTCAACTGTCATGAAAGATTGACATTTTTTGTGTTTTAGCCGTTTTAGCTCGTGGATTCTGCTCAACCAGCTATGCAATTGATAGTGGCTGCGTAATCTACCAGTACACACGGCGCGCGGGCAGCTCAAACCAAGCAAAGAACAATGTGACGAGTCGGGTCCGTCTCGAGTCCAGCTCCCCGGTACGTACGCTAACCGCGTAACCAATTCCCGGATAAGCAAGCCAAAGCTCTACGCGAAACCTGAGCAGCAGGCTAAGGTAAAACTAGGTCTAACGATCTACCAGATACAAATTTTTAAAACTCTTAAGCGCGTTTTGGTACGCTGCGCTGTCTGCAGATTGCAAGTTGCTGTGCGCAGCACCGGCTATGCTGACAAACTCTTTGGGGGCATTGGCCGCTTCAAACAATCGTTGCCCCAGTGCAATAGGTACGGTGGTGTCTTGTGCGCCATGCAGCATTAAAAGTGGCGCTTGCACCTTGTTAATTTTCTCAATCGAGGCAAAGCGTTCGGTATTAAAGGCGGCTACCAATCTGCCAAGCCAGCTTGCTTCGCTGGCCACATCGGGGAAGCTGGTAAGTGCGGACTCCAAAATAATGGCACCGTAGTCGTCAGGTGCATTCAGGCGGCTGGCAACTTCTACTGCTACGCCGCTGCCCATAGAGTGGCCATACAAAACGCGTTGGCTAGCGCGGGGCTGGCGACGGCGCAATTCTTCAAACGCTAAAAGCGCATCTTGCACAATAGTTTGCTCAGATGGCACGATCACGCTGCTACGGCCCCATCCGCGGTATTCCACAGCTAGTACGGCAAAACCCGCTTGCCGCATAGCATTGATTTTGGGTAAATTTTGGTACAGATTGCGAAACGTGCCGTGGTAGTACAGCAAAGTGGGTGCCCGTGCGTCAGGGTGAGGCAGCCACCACATTTCGATTTGCTCTGTAGCTTGAGTGGTTGCAGATGCGCTAGTACTACGCTCTTGCAGCGCTGGTAGGGGTACATTTACAAAATAACGCTCATCACCTGCGCGCAGGCCCGCAAAATCGGCGGGTACGCCCACGGTGGGGCGGTAGATGATATTGCGTTGCTTGACGTCTAGCCAGGCACAGCCACTGCCCAGCGCTGCCCACTGGATAATTGCCAAAAAGACCACACAGCGCAGCTGCCAGCGCGCACTTAACAGGCGGCTTTTGACAGGGTTAACAGCGGTTAAACTTGTTATCTTTAAAATTAACCAATTTAGAACGTAGAGCATGAAGATATTGATTCGTATAGCCTGTGGTTTGATTGTGGCTTATTTTGCCAGTACGGCTGTGGCTCAAACGGCTGAGTCTGTAGTTCAGGCAGTGACTGCGCAGACAGAGCAGAGCCCGTACAAATACACTTTGATGCTGAGCGCTTATACCTATCACTTCAACCCAAAGCCTACCCACAAGCGCGTTTTGATGGCAGGGGTAGAGCGTGAACACACTAACGCCAAGCTAGACGGCGTGGTACTTTTTAGCAATTCTTTTGGCCAACCCAGTATTTACGTTTACCCTTTTGGCGGTGTCTACAAATCTATATTTGGCGTAGACCATTTGTCGTTCAAATGGACAGCGGGTGTCGTTTATGGCTACCGAGGTGAATTTAAAGACGAGGTGGCCAACTTGGGCGGTTTTGCGCCAGTCGTTATACCGGCCCTAACTTATGAGTTCAAACAAGGTTGGTCTGCGCAGGTTAATCTGCTGGGCGCAGCGGCTGTGCAATTTCAACTTAATGTGCCGCTCAACTGACATCTCAAAAACTATTAATTTAATAGCTGCTTGAGCAGGTTCTGCGGCTTAAAAGCCTTAAAAAGCACTTAAAACTATGGCCCAGTTGAATCGATTTAACTGTCAATTATTGTTGCAGCAATTTAAAACGGCAGTTTAGGTCTTGCGCCGCCGCCCATGCCGGGTAGTCCACCCATACCCTTCATGGCGCCCATCTGTTTCATCATCTTCATCATTCCGCCACCCTTCATCTTTTTCATCATGCCTTGCATTTGTTCAAATTCTTTGAGCAATCGGTTCACGTCTTGCACCTGCACGCCTGCACCCGTGGCGATACGGCGCTTGCGGGTGGCTTTAATCAGGTCGGGGTGGCGACGCTCTTTAAGGGTCATACTTTGGATGATGCCTTCTTTGCGGCGAATATCTTTTTCGGCGCGCTGCATGTCCAGTTCGGTAGTTTTAGCAGCCATTTGCGTAGGCAATTTGTCCAGCATGCTAGATAAACCACCCATTTGCTTCATCTGCTGCAAATGACCCAAAAAGTCGCTTAAATCAAAGCCAGCACCGCTTTTGATCTTAGCCGCCATCTTTTGTGCAGCCTCCATATCCACGCCTGCCGTGACTTGTTCCACCAGCGCTACGATATCGCCCATGCCCAAGATGCGGCTGGCAAAGCGCTCAGCGTCGAAAACTTCTAGGCCGTCAATCTTTTCGCTAATACCAGCAAATTTGATAGGTACGCCAGTAATTTGCTTGACCGACAGCGCTGCGCCGCCACGCGAGTCACCGTCAGTTTTGGTCAAGATAATGCCCGTAAGCGGTAGCGCGTCTTTGAATGCCTTGGCCGTGTTGACCGCGTCTTGGCCCTGCATAGCGTCTACGACGAAAAGCGTCTCGATAGGGTTAATCGCCGCATGCAAATCTTTAATCTCTTGCATTAGCGCGGTGTCAATTGCCAAGCGACCAGCGGTGTCTACCAGCAGCACGTCAAAGTAATGTTTGCGTGCGTAGTCCAACGCAGCGCGGGCGATGTCGACAGGTTTTTGATCGGGCGTGCTGGGGAACCATTCGGCACCAGCTTGGGCTGTAACGGTTTTTAGCTGCTCGATAGCTGCCGGGCGGTACACATCGCCTGATACAGTAAGCACTTTTTTCTTGCGCCTGGTAATCAAGTGTTTGGCCAGCTTGGCCGTGGTGGTGGTTTTACCAGCACCTTGCAGGCCTGCCATGAGGATAACGGCGGGAGGTTGGGTTGCTAAGTTGATGTCAGCTACGTAGCGATTCAATCCATCGGGCGAAGTTAAATCGCCCATGGTGGCCGTCAGCTCACGCTGCACCACCCCCACTAGGGCTTGGCCAGGCTTAAGCGACCCAATAACTTCTTGGCCCAGAGCCTTGTCTTTAACCCGCGCAATAAAGTCACGCACCACAGGCAAGGCCACGTCGGCCTCCAGCAGGGCCATGCGCACCTCGCGCAGCATATCTTGCACGTTGGATTCTGTAATCCGTGCTTGACCGCTGATGGTTTTAACTAGGCGTGAGAGTTTGTCGGTGAGAGCAGAGGCCATGGGTTCAATCTGAAAGGGGGGCAAAGCCAAAGATGCGCAAAGCGGTAAGCCCGAGGTACACTTAAACCATGATTTTATCTGCTACGTCGCTGTGGGGCTGGGTACTGGGCATTTTGGCCATCGCGGCCTATGTTGCGCCCGTTGTAGCACGGGCTATGGGTGCGCAGGCTGTACGCTGGGCACTGCTGGCTGCTTGGATCTTGCATGGGGCGTTGCTGGCTTTTGGTCTGTTAGGTTGGCAAGCCGATAGCGCGCGGTTTGGTTTTGGCCCTGCGTTGTCGATGACAGCTTGGCTAGTTCTGACGGTTTACGCACTAGAAAGCCGCCTGTACCCCCAATTGCAGTCACGCAAGGCCTTGGCTGCCTTGGGAGCAATGGCGGTGTTAATGGGCTTGCTGTTTCCGGGCAGCACCCTGCAGTCCACAGCCTCGGCATGGCTGCCACTGCATTGGGCGCTGGGCATTGCGTCGTATGGTCTGTTTGCGGCAGCGGTAGTGCACGCTTGGCTAATGACGCGGTTAGAGACGCAAATGCGCCTAGGCATAGCGGGCGATGCCAGCCAAGCAGGCGTGCCGTTGATGACACTAGAACGTTTGATGTTTGCCTTTGTGATGGCGGGCTTCGTTCTACTCAGCGGTACCTTGCTGGCAGGCTGGCTGTTTAGCGAGTCGCTGTATGGCGCTGGCGTGGCTTGGAAATGGAATCACAAGACAATTTTTTCAGTATTGTCTTGGTTAGCGTTTGCTGCGCTGCTGTGGGGGCGTTGGCAATGGGGCTGGCGCGGCAAACACGCAGTGCGCGTTTTGTATGCTGGGGCTGGGCTGCTGCTACTGGCTTACGTAGGATCGCGCTTTGTGCTTGAAATGATTTTGCATCGCATCCCATGAAATACCTTACTGTTTTTGCTGTGCTGGCGTTAGCATTCTGGATTTGGCGCAGTAATCGCCTTAATGCTGCTGCAAAGCGGCCACCTACCGCCCACAAGAGCGCGCCAACAGACGCCACGCCGCAGCCTATGCTGCAATGCGCAGTGTGCGGTGTGCACCTACCTGTAACTGATGCACTAGCAGGCAAGCAAGGTAGCTATTGCAGCAGCGCGCATCGCCAGCAGCTGGAGGGGTGATACCTTTGTTATTGACTAAATTGGCGCCCAACACAACCAAGTGGCCCCTTGGTACAGACGAAGGACTGCCAAGGCAATGGCGCGGTTTTATGGCGGCGCGCATATTAGTAGCCACCGTTTTATTGCTGTTGATAGTATTTATTCACACGATGGGTGCAGTGCCACTAAGACGTGAGCTGAGTTTGTGCGCCGCCTACTGGGTGCTGACGGTGGTAGTTTTGTGGCTAGGTATGCCAGAGCGAAACCCTCAACGTTTTGACCCACAGTGGCTAGTGACTGTCGGCGCAGATGTCGTTGTCTTTTCTATGCTGCTTTATTGGCAAGTCAGCGGTATCAACTTTACCCCTCTGTTTGCTTTGCCAGTGCTACTGGCCGCCGTCTTGGGGCCTTTGTTATTGGCTTTAGGTACTGCTGCAACTGTTACTTTGGTATTGTTAGGCGATGCGTGGTGGCTATCTTTAATGGGCACGGGTGATGCCACTACACGGTATTTGCAAGCTGCGTTAACAGGGCTGGGACTATTCGTGGTGGCGTATTTGGCAAATCAGTTGGCCGTGCGCTTGGCTCGCCAAGAGCGGCTGGTCTACAGCAGTGCCATGGCAGCGCGCACCCAAATACAGGTCAATCAAATGGTGATTGACGGTTTGAGTGATGGCATTTTGGTGGTAGACAGCAACGGTGTCGTGCGCACCGCCAACCCTGCGGCGCGCAAAATGCTAGGGCCTAGGATCGGAGATATGCCTGCGCAGTCTCCTAGTGAGGTCGTCAGTGACTCTAGCGACCTAGATAAAGCACTGCCTAGTGCACCTTTTGTATTAGCCTCGCATGCTGCTTGGCAGCCTTTGGCAGACGTAGCTTGGCTTACTCTGCAGCAGCTTAGTGCGCAAAAAACCGAGGTCGCCATAGTAGACGCTATGGGTGCTGCACGGCGGCTGTCAGTACGCACACAGTCGGCTGCCGGTACGGGTGGTGTGGATGATTCGCAAGCACTGTGTGTGATGTTCCTGGAAGATTTACGCGAAATGGAGGCGCGCTTACGTACTGAAAAGTTAGCCGCTATGGGCCGCATGTCTGCTGCAGTGGCGCATGAAATTCGTAATCCATTGGCTGCAATATCACAGGCTAATGCATTGTTGGCTGAGGAGCTACAAGACCCTGCGCAGCAAAAACTCACCAGTATGGTTCAACACAATGCCAAACGGTTGGCGCGCATCGTTGATGATGTGCTGGACATATCGCGCGTAACGCCCGCCCAATCTCAGGATGCATTTTTGTCTGACGCCGAGCAAACTATCATCGCCATTTGCCGCGACTGGGCTGCACAACACGGATGCGGCGACCAGCTCCTGCTGCCGTCTGCCCATGCCCAGCGGCGCAGCAGCACAGTGGTGTTTGAAGAAGACCATTTACGCCGTGTACTGGTTAATTTTCTAGATAACGCACTGCGTTATGCCAGTAAAGATGTCGCGGCCATAAGAGTGTTGTTGCCCACACCGCATATATCTGCAGGCCAAATGCGCTTGGCTGTATGGAGCGATTCACCGCCGCTGGATGTGGGTGTTCAAAGGCATTTATTCGAACCTTTTTTCAGCTCAGAAAGCCGCTCGAGCGGTTTGGGGCTGTATATTTGCCGAGAGCTGTGCATACGCCATGGCGCGTCGATTGGTTATCAACGCACAGACCAACCTAACGTGTCGACACAAACAGATTTTTCGCACAGCGTCATGTTACCTTCGGGTAATGAATTTTATGTGCAGCTGAATCTGGCTTCCGGTATGCTGCCTCTACAAGTTTCTGCTTTCTAAATCTAATGTATGTCAGCCCCACTAGAACACCCCCAAGTCCTTGTTATTGACGATGAGCCTGACCTGCGCACGCTGTATGAATTCAGTCTGGTGCGCGAAGGTTATGTGGTTCATACGGCCGATGGAGTTGAGCAGGCCCTGGAAGCGTTGCGCGCAAGGCGGTTCGACGCAGTCATTACCGACATGCGCTTGCAAGATGGTTTGGGTTTGGATGTGCTGCGGTTTTTAACGCAATCCCAACGCAGCGAACGTTGCATCGTTATTACGGCTTATGGCTCTGCTGAAAACGCAGTGGAGGCGTTAAAGTCCGGCGCATTCGATTACTTGACCAAACCAGTTGACCTTAAACAGTTCCGCAGTGCTGTAGCCCAAGCTGTGCGCTCATCAGGCATAAGCGCAGCGTTAGCCACAGATGCAACCAGCTTACCTGTACAGCCCACAATGCAAGGCATCGATGTACAAGACGAGTCCAAACTCAAACCCCCAGCAGTGTCTTTGGATGAAAAAACCTCAGCGCCTGCTGCACTTAAACGTATGGTGGGCGATTCTTCAGCTATGCAGGCTGTGCGTGACCGCGTGAACAAGGTAGCGCGTAGCATGGCTCCGGTGCTGGTGCGCGGCGAGTCAGGTACGGGCAAAGAGTTGGTGGCCCAAGCCGTGCATGCTTGCAGCCACCGCGCAGCGGGGCCATTCGTGGCGGTTAATTGTGGTGCTATACCTGAACAACTACTCGAGGCAGAATTTTTTGGTGCCCGCAAAGGTGCCTACACAGGCGCAACGCAGGATCGCGAAGGTTACTTTCAAGCGGCCCACAACGGTACATTGTTTTTAGATGAAATAGGCGATCTGCCACTGGCGATGCAAGCTAAGCTACTGCGTGCTATCCAAGAGCGCAGCGTACGCGCCCTGGGCGGCACACAAGAAGAGGCTATCGACACCCGTATCGTGAGTGCAACCCACCATGATTTGGGTGCACTGGTTGCTAAGGGCTTATTCCGGCAAGATTTGTATTACCGACTCAACGTGATCGAAATCGCTTTGCCGCCATTGCGCCACAGGCGCCAAGATATTCCGCAACTGGCACAGGCTTTGCTGGCGCGCATTGCTGCAGAAACGGGTGTAGCGCAGCGCAGTGTTTCGGCCGCCATGATGCTGACTCTGCAAACATGTGATCTACCTGGCAATGTGCGCGAATTAGAGAATATCTTGCACCGAGCATTAGCCTTGTCGGATGGAGATGAGCTGGAACTCGAAGTGCAGGATATGGCTGCGGCTGCGGTAACCCAAGCCAATGACGCCGTAATTGCATTGTCAGCGGCACCGCCTACTAAATTGGCCACCGCCGTGGTGCCTAGCGATCTGCAATCGCACTTAGATGTACAAGAGAAAGCTATTTTGATGCAGGCGCTAGCCCAATGCGGCTTCAATCGAACTGCCGCTGCCGCCCGACTAGGTATTAGCCTGCGTCAAATTCGCTACCGCATGGTGCGCTTAGGCATTGATGCACAGATCTCTGCACAAGACGGATCTAGCGAAGCTTAAGTTATGTTGCCTTATGCTTAGCGCATCTTCATCGACTGCCCGAGACTGGGAAAACGGCTGGTATGTGCCGGCACAGCGCTTGGATTCTCCTAATTTCGGCGAACGTCCGATGGGCGCTTGTATTGATTTGGTAGTGGTCCATTCCATCAGTTTGCCACCTGGCCGCTATGGAGGTGGCGAGATACAAGCACTCTTTACCAACCAGCTTGACTGGGATGCGCATCCGTATTTCCAGTCTATTCGCGGCACGCAAGTGTCGGCACATTTTTTAATTGCTCGAAACGGCGTCCTATGGCAGTTTGTCAGTTGTGACCACAGAGCTTGGCATGCGGGTCTGTCGTCGTTTGGAGGGCGTGATAATTGCAACGATTTTTCTGTGGGTATTGAGCTGGAGGGTTTAGAGGGTAGTCATTTTGAACCGACCCAATATGCAACGCTATTAAAGCTGTGCCAAGCTTTGCATTTGCGATACCCCATGCGATTTATCACCAGCCACGAGCATATAGCACCAGGCAGAAAACAAGATCCAGGCTCCGGGTTTGATTGGTCAGCGCTGGATTACTTAAAAAATGCATCTTCCCAAAGCTATGGATTTTTCATTTAGTGAAAAATCCACAGCACGTCGGCAACTTGTTTAACAAGCTTACAAGCAAATTTTTCTGTGACAACTACACACCGTGGTCTTGTTTGGGGTGTTTCTAGGCAGGCAAATAAAGTGCCACGCCAATGCCAGTGCGGCTTAGCGCAGCTTGGTACTAATATTAGGTCTTTAAATAAACCTGCCCAAGCCATTGAACAAGCGTGCTTGGGCTTGCTTATTAATAAATTTTACCGGTCAAGAGCGCTATTCTCTCAGCACAGCGGTACACTACCTATAGTGTCTTGCCAACACAAGAAACACTATATATAGTATATACCTGCTGGCAAGCTGTGATAGAAAAAGTGCCTTGTTAATACGCCAACTGAGCCCAAGCTAACCATTTAGCTGAGCGAAATCTTGGGGTGTTGCAAACAAACCGTGGGGTTGGCATTTCAAACAAAAGTAAACAAATTTTGAGGACACAATGCAAACAATTTCTGTTGTCGAGTCGCAATCTCCCCTAGCTACACATGCTGTGGGCCGTGTCGCCGCATCTGAGCGCGTTATGGCTACGCAAACCTTGGCGCAATATCAAATTATTCGACGCAACGGTGCCGTGGTGCCTTTTGAGCCAGGCAAAATTGCTGTGGCCATGATGAAAGCTTTTTTGGCCGTTCATGGTACCCAAGGTGCTGCATCTGCCAGCGTACGTGAAACCGTAGAGGGTTTGACGCAAACCGTAGTGCGAGCATTAATGCGTTCACGCCCTAGCGGCGGTACGTTTCATATTGAAGATGTGCAAGACCAGGCAGAATTAGGGTTAATGCGTGGAGGCTACCAGGAAGTAGCGCGCGCTTATGTGCTCTATCGCGAACGCCGAACCCAAGAGCGCGCCAAACTGACGCCAGCCGTAGCGGCTGCTGCTATGCCTGTACTTCACGTTACAGACGGCGGCAAGCGCATTGCTTTGGACATGGTCAAGTTGAAACACTTGATCGCATCATCTTGCGCCAACTTAGGCAAAGATGTAACGCCGGAGCCTATTTTTTCCGAAACGCTGCGTAATTTGTACGATGGCGTTCCTGTGGACGAGGTGTACAAAGCTTCTATATTAGCTGCACGGACATTGATTGAAAGAGACCCTGATTACACCTACGCTACATCGCGCTTGCTGATGCATACCATTCGTAAGGAAATTTTAGGTGAAGAGGCAACGCATGATCAAATGGGCGAGAAGTACCCCGAGTACTTCCCTAAGTTCATTAAAAAAGGTGTTGACAACGAACTGCTGGATGAGCGCTTACTGCAGTTTGATTTGAAAAAACTGGGGGCTGCATTAAAACCTGAACGCGATCTGCAATTTGACTATCTCGGCCTGCAGACTTTGTATGATCGTTATTTTTTGCATGTGCGCAAAAACCGTATTGAAATGCCGCAAGCGTTCTTTATGCGCGTAGCTATGGGTTTGTCACTTAACGAGATTAATCGTGAAGCCCGTGCTATCGAATTTTACGAAGTGCTGTCGTCATTTGACTTCATGTCCAGTACGCCTACGCTGTTTAATAGCGGCACCTTGCGTTCACAATTGTCTAGCTGCTACCTCACAACAGTGCCTGATGATTTGGACGGTATCTACGAATCCATCAAAGAAAATGCTCTACTGTCTAAATTCGCAGGAGGTTTAGGTAATGACTGGACCCGTGTACGCGCGTTGGGGGCTCATATTAAAGGCACTAACGGTGAATCACAAGGCGTGGTACCTTTTCTAAAGGTGGTTAACGACACCGCAGTGGCCGTGAACCAAGGTGGCAAGCGCAAAGGGGCGGTGTGCACCTACCTAGAGAGCTGGCATTTAGACATGGAGGAATTCTTGGAGCTGCGTAAAAATACCGGTGATGATCGCCGCCGTACGCACGACATGAACACTGCCAACTGGATTCCCGACTTATTCATGCGTCGCGTGATGGAAAAAGGTGAGTGGACTTTGTTCTCACCTAACAACGTTCCCGATTTGCATGACAAGTTTGGCGCTGATTTCGAGAAGGCTTACGTGGCTTATGAGGCCAAAGCGGCCAACGGTGAGATCAGCCCCTACCGCACGATACAGGCCGCCGACATGTGGCGCAAGATGTTGACTATGCTGTTTGAAACAGGTCACCCTTGGATTACGTTCAAAGACGCCTGTAATGTGCGCTCGCCTCAGCAACACGTTGGCGTAGTGCATTCGTCTAACCTGTGTACTGAGATCACTCTGAACACTAGCGACACCGAAACGGCGGTATGCAATCTTGGCTCAGTCAATTTAGTGCAGCACCTGAAAGACGGCAAACTGGACCACGAAAAGTTAAAGAAAACTATCACGGTGGCCATGCGCATGCTGGACAATGTGATTGACATTAATTACTACGCTGTGAAAAAGGCGCGTGATTCCAACATGCGCCATCGTCCGGTTGGCTTAGGCCTTATGGCTTTCCAAGACAGCCTGTACGAAATGCGTGTGCCTTACGCTAGCCAAGAGGCCGTGAACTTCGCTGATGAATCTATGGAGGCGATTTGTTACTACGCTTATTGGGCCTCCACCGAGCTGGCTAAAGAGCGCGGGCAATATTCCAGTTATAAAGGCTCTCTGTGGGATCAAGGCATTTTGCCGTTGGATACACTGGACATGTTGACCAAAGCGCGTGGCGGTTATGTAGAGGTTGATCGCTCTGCCAAGTTGGATTGGGATGCCTTGCGCAAGAAAATTGGCCAAGATGGTATGCGCAATTCTAATTGCGTGGCTATCGCGCCTACCGCAACCATATCTAACATCATTGGTGTGGATGCCTGCATAGAACCTTGTTTTGGCAACTTGTCAGTCAAATCTAATTTGTCTGGCGAATTCACCATCATTAACGGTTATTTAGTGCGTGATCTTAAACGGTTGGGCTTGTGGGATGACGTGATGGTGATGGACCTGAAACACTATGACGGTTCCCTGCGCCCGATTGACCGCGTGCCGCAAGAAATCAAGTCGCTTTACGCTACTGCCTTTGAGGTAGACACTACTTGGGTGATCGAAGCGGCGGCACGTCGTCAAAAATGGATCGACCAAGCGCAGTCATTGAATATTTATATGGCGGGCGCGTCGGGTAAGAAGCTGGATGATACGTATAAATTGGCTTGGACTCGTGGATTAAAAACCACTTATTACCTGCGTACTGTGGGAGCGACACATGCTGAAAAATCTACTGTGAAAGCGGGCAATATGAATGCAGTGTCTTCTGGCGCTAGCACCGCTTCTAGTGGTGCTATGAGCTCCCTCGAAGCAGCAGCCGCCGCAGCGCGAGATCAACTAAGTGCTACGCCTGCGACTGATATTAAGTTCTGCGGTGTAGATGATCCCACATGCGAATCATGCCAATAGGAAATAAAAGCCGATGCGATTCGATGCGCTGCACTTTTGACTTCTAAACATGCAATGCTCTAAAAAACATAGCTTGTTTAGATATTGAGGATTTATTGCGATGCAAAACAGCAACACATTCGCACGCTACATAACGCAAACACTTTGCATTTTGCAAAGTCTGCTCTCATAATTGAAGTATAGGAAAATATATGTTGACTTGGGATGATGAAGTATCTACTGCGTTGAACAACGCAATGCTCAGTGGCTCTATAGATAGCTGCTTGGATCAGCTTCCCCTAACGATTACCGAAGCTGCCCAATCGCAAGCTCGGCGTTTTTTAGATGACGGCGCACCGGTACCTGCAGCAACGCTACAAGCTAACCAAAAAGCTGTCGACACTGCGCATGCTACGGCAGCAGCCAAAGCGCCTGTCACTACTGGACATCGTGTTAATGCAGCAGACAAGCGCATCATTAACGGTCAAACAGACGTGAATCAGTTGGTGCCATTTAAATATAAATGGGCTTGGGAAAAATATTTGGCCACTTGCGCTAACCATTGGATGCCGCAAGAAGTCAACATGACTCGTGACATTGCACTGTGGAAAGACCCTAATGGGTTGACCGACGATGAGCGTCGACTCATTAAGCGCAATTTGGGGTTTTTTGTTACCGCAGATTCGCTAGCAGCTAACAATATCGTACTGGGCACCTACCGCCATATCACTGCGCCCGAGTGCCGTCAGTTTCTGCTGCGCCAAGCGTTTGAAGAAGCTATTCATACCCATGCCTACCAGTACATTACCGAGTCGTTGGGGCTAGACGAAAGCGAGATTTTCAACGCTTACAACGAAGTGCAATCGATTAAGGATAAAGATCAGTTCTTGATCCCCTTTATTGCGGTTATTTCTGATCCTAATTTTAAAACAGGTACCCATGAGGCTGACCAGACTTTGCTAAAGTCTTTGATCGTATTTGCTTGCTTGATGGAAGGACTGTTCTTCTACGTAGGCTTTACGCAAATCTTGGCGCTAGGTCGTCAAAATAAAATGACTGGCGCGGCAGAACAATACCAGTATATTTTGCGCGACGAGTCCATGCATTGCAACTTCGGCATTGACCTGATTAACCAGCTCAAGCTAGAAAATCCACATCTGTGGACAGCAGAGTTCAAGGCTGAAATTAACGCGTTGTTCATGAAAGCTGTAGAGCTCGAGTACCGTTATGCAGAAGACACCATGCCGCGTGGTGTGCTAGGTCTGAATGCGTCTATGTTCAAAGGCTACTTGCGCTACATTGCTAATCGCCGCGCAACACAAATTGGCTTAGAGGAACTGTTTCCAGGTGAAGAAAATTCATTCCCATGGATGAGCGAGATGATTGATCTGAAAAAAGAACGTAATTTCTTCGAGACGCGCGTGATTGAATACCAATCAGGCGGTGCGTTGTCTTGGGATTAAGCCTAAGACCAAGTTCTAAGCAGAGCATCTATCACTACATGATATACAAGACAATATTTCAAACTGTCAAAACTACGCCGCAGAGCGTGGTTTGGCAGTTTGTTCCCCCATTCAGCGCGCTGGGCAGTTTGCCCAACGCGCTGAATCGCTTTGGGCGTCCAACATGCCCACAGTGCATTCCAAGTTGAACTATCAACTAGATCTAGGAGAATGAAAATGGCAACTGCGAAAAAAGCACCGGCTAAAAAAGCCGCAGCAAAGAAACCAGCAGCGAAAAAAGCTGCAGTAAAGAAGGCTCCAG
>JAYSWJ010000132.1:0-4309 GCA_043718065.1 Polaromonas sp. | reverse complement strand
CGAGCGAACCACGCACAATGTGGTAACGCACACCGGGCAAGTCTTTGACACGACCGCCGCGAACCAGCACTACGCTGTGTTCTTGCAGGTTGTGGCCTTCGCCGCCGATATAGGAAATCACCTCAAAACCGTTGGTTAAGCGCACTTTGGCAACTTTACGCAGGGCGGAGTTAGGCTTCTTGGGGGTCGTGGTGTACACACGTGTGCACACACCCCGACGCTGGGGGGAGTTTTGCATAGCCGGGGACTTCGACTTGATCGTTTCGACCTCGCGTCCATGGCGTATTAGCTGGTTAATGGTTGGCATTTATCTACCTAAACGTGAATAAAAAAGAAATCTTCCCCGCGTTCACAATGCGTCACGCAAATGCGGAAAAGCTTTCCATTATAGCTTGGAGTTGGGGCGTCTGCAAGGTTTACTGACTAGGCTGGGGCGACTAACGCACCTGATGTGCACCGTTTTACAACCACGAGTAAGAGAGTGAGCGCAAACATCCTGAAGGATCTGCCATACCTGCAAGGCCTGTTCAAAGGCACTTTTTTAGCATCAAATAAGCCAGTAACCCAAGTAAATACTGCTCAGGCAGCTATTGAATTTATAGTATGTTGTGTAGCGGTTTAACTACCGAGCAGTATCCACAAGCCCATCAGCAGCCTCAACCCTCTTTCCTGGGCCGCGCATTGGTCACCACGCGCAGCAACGCTATCAGCGCCTCTTGGGCGGGCGTGCCTTGGAGTTTGCCTTTGTATTCCACATCTAGCAGGCCATCGGGCTGGTAGCGGCCAGCCAAGTAGGCTTGCACCAGCTTCATGCGCTCGTCGTGGGCGGGGGTGCCTAGCTTAAAGTAGTTGGGGCCGATCAGCATGGCCACCAGCGACACAAACTCGGTGTCGTTCAAGGCCGCAAAGTCTTTGCCAAAGTAGTTGCGCGCGCCTTGGGCGTAGCCGTGCACGGGTTTGCCGTCTTTATCGCCCAAATACGAGACGTTCAAAAACAACGCCAGTTGGTCGTCTTTGGACACCAGCGCATCTAGAGCGTATTGGGCTATCAGGGTCTGGCGGATTTTGTTGAAGTCGGGGTCAAAGCCTTCGGGGAAGTACAAAATTTTGACCAAGCCTTGGGCGATGGTTGTCATGTCCGCGCCCGGCGTGGCCAGGTCTATCCCGTGGTGGCGCATAAAGGCGGGGTCTTCTATGGCCAGCAGCATGGCTTTGCGCTGTGCCGACAAGTCTGCCAGATTGACCTGCGCGCCGTAGCGGCTAGAGGCAGCCGCTACCAGCGCGGGGGTGCCGTTACGCGCGCTGCGCACCTCGTTAGCGTAGTAAACAGCCGCTGCCGCCGCGACCAAAAACACCGTGGCGGGGATGCCTAAAAATATCCAACCTAGCGTGCGTTTGATAGTCATTGATTAGTACCCTCATGTTAGGCAGTCAAAGTAAACTGCGTGCCCTTTGGCGGGGCATAGTGCCTTTGTAAATTAGACGTGCAAACTGCAGGCCACGCAGCACCCGAATCGCAAAAGTTGTGGGAAGAAGTAGCCCGCTAGGCCTGCGCAGCCATTAGCTTGTAACGCGAACCATCGCAGCTGTTTACGTAACTTTACCCCGCAGGCACATTGCGTCTAAACGCTGGGCCAATACTGCAGCGTATCTGTGTTTAAAAAAGGAAAGCTGCGACGAAAGCAAAAATTTTACGCAACGCATTAACTGCCGCTGTGCTGTGTAGCAGCGCAGCGCTACCTGCATTGGCTGCCAACGTATCTATTAGTGTGCACCAGCCCGGCGTATATGGCCGGATAACCCTAGGCGGGCCCGTGCCGCAGGCGGGCTGGGTAGCGCCACAGCCCGTGGTAGTTCTACCACCGCAAGTGGTAGTTGAACGCGAACCGATTTATTTGTATATTCCCACAGCCCACTCAGCCAACTGGCCGCGCCACTGCGCCCGCTACAACGCCTGCAGCCAACCCGTTATTTTTGTGCGCGACAGCTGGGTGCGCGAGCGACACACCGCCTACTACCGCGACCGCGACCGCGACCGCGATGGCGATGGCGATGGCGATGGCGACGGCGACGGCGACGGCGACGGCGTGCCCAACCGCTATGACCGCGACCGTGATGGCGACGGCAAACGCAACAGCCGCGACCGCAGGCCGAATAACCCGTATGTGCGCTAGGTGTGTGGGGAGGGTGTAGTGGCAGTGCGCCGTAGGAGTGTGGTAACACTGGTGTAGCGTAGATAAGCTAGAATTTTAAGAGTTTTAATGCTTATAAGCCGTAGATACTGCTCAAGCAGCTATTAATTTAATAGCAATTTGATTGATAGTGGCATCCTATAAACTACTAGAAACTTAAGCCATGCCAAACGCCGCCCATGTCACCCTACGCAAACTAAGCCCCGCAGACCGCACTCAATGGGAGCCCCTGTGGGACGGCTACACCCGCTTCTACGAACGCGAGCCCGACCCCGCCATCACCAACCACCTGTGGCAACGCATCCATGCCGCAGACCCCAAGGTCTTTGCCATCGCTGCGGCACAAACCGCTGCCGACGGAGCCGAAACCATCATCGGCATAGCCCACTACCTGCCCCACGAAAACACCAGCCAGCTCACCCCCGTGTGCTACCTGCAAGACCTGTTTGTAGACCCCGCAGCGCGCGCCAGCGGCATAGGCCAACAAATGATCGACTGGCTGATAGCCGAGTGCAAAACCCACCGCTGGAGTGCCCTGTACTGGAACACCCGTGAGACCAACTACCGGGCGCGGGCGTTGTATGACAAATTCACGCCGCAGAGTGGGTTTTTGGTTTATCGGATTAAAGGGCCGTTTTGAGAGTTGAGCCAATTACTGAGAAAAAAACCGAAATCAACGAATTAATCTAGCTTTACGAAATTATCGAAATAAGCTAAACTATCGAACATGATGGTTCTAAATATGCGTTGGAGAGAATTATGTTGACGTGGGAAGATGAAAAAATTGCTCCGAATACGGGTCAAATCAGCACCAACAAGGTCATTCTTGTGGGTAATAACATAAAGCGTGCTCACAGCATGCTGGAATATTTTGACGCCTTATTGGTTAATAGATACGCCCGGCCATTTGAAACAACTGTTGTAAAACCCCTTTGCGCGTCTATTAAACAGACTATCCAAAGTTTTCGTTTCGATATGCACTCACATTTGCAAATCGCAAAGTGCAGGGAGAAACGCACTGCACCAGTGCGTAACGTAAGCTTCTATAACACCTGCAAGCTCAACCTTCGCAACGCGCCATAAGCGCACAAGCTAAGTAAATCCACTATGACCTCATTAACTTTAACTTCTGCATTCACCCCACCCCGTGCCCAACCAGCCCGCACTTCAGCCGACCCCTACGCCTGTGCAACGCGCACCAGTGAATTGCTACGCACTGGCGCGCAGTACCGCCGCGAACGCATGGACGCGCAAGACATGATCACCACCGAAGAAGCTGCCGCCTTGGCAGGCACTACGCGCGTGACGATCAATGCGTGGATCAAAAGCGGCCGCTGCATCGGTGTAGCACATCTGCGCCGCGGCTTTAAGCTGCCCCGTTGGCAGTTTGAGCCCGCAGTGTGGGCCGCTATTGCTCCGCTGGCCACACAGCTGGGCAGCGATGACGGCTGGCGAGTACTAGGCTTTTTAGAAACGCCACTGCCCGCGCTAGACGGCATCACGCCCCGCGCCGCGCTAGAGCAAGGCTTGCCCACAGACCGCATCACCGCGCTGGCCACTGCAGAAGCTCACTAAATCTATTTCATGAAACTGCATGATCTCAATCCACCGATTTTAGAAATCCCCAAACAAGAGCGCTGGCACCGCATTCAACGCATCAAGGCCATCAAAGGCAGCGTGCGCAGCAACGGCTTTGTACTGCCACCCACTGGTCTACTGGCCAGCAGATTTGACTTAAGCGACCAAGCCACCGCCTACCTTGCCGACAGTGCCGAAACTGCACTCTACGAATCGCTGTTCAGGCGCGAGGCACGCAGTTGCACCATCGCCACCTTAAGCGAGCGCGCAGTAGTAGTGTTTGAAACCACCCAACGCCTGCGCTTGGCAGACTTGCGCGGCCATGAAGAACCTTTCCCAGTTCTGCAATCCCTGCGCTACGCCACCACGCAGCAATTGGCCCAAGACTGTGCACACTACGGGCTGCAAGGATTGCTGTACGCATCAGCCCAGCATCCACACCACAGCTGTTTGTGCATATTTTCCAGCGGTATCGCGCTGATGCGCAGGCTGACGATTACCCCGCTAGTGGAGGCTGAGAGTTTGCGACTGCACAAGGC
>JAYSWJ010000131.1:0-4311 GCA_043718065.1 Polaromonas sp. | reverse complement strand
GGTCCCGGTACAGGCAGCTAAATTCAAACCGTTGCGGTCTTTTAACCCGCCGTAGCCCGCAGTTGCAAAATCTCAAACGCTGGCAGGGTTTTGCCTTCCAGCACTTCTAAAAAAGCACCGCCACCGGTGGAGATGTAGCCAATGTCTTTTTCAATACCGTATTTGGCAATGGCCGCCAGCGTATCGCCCCCGCCTGCGATAGAAAACGCAGGTGACGCCGCTATCGCGCGGGCAATGGTTTCGGTGCCATGGGCAAAGGCGTCAAACTCAAACACGCCCACCGGGCCGTTCCACACAATCGTGCCGGCTTTCATCAGCTGCTCGGCCAGCTTGGCCGCCGTTTGCGGGCCAATGTCGAGAATCAAGTCGTCCTCAGCTACATCGGTAGCGGCTTTGACAGTAGCCGTTGCATCAGCAGCAAAATTTTTGGCCACCACCACATCGGTGGGGATGGGCACTTCAGCGCCACGGGTTTTCATGGCGATCATCACGGCCTTGGCTTCGCCAATCAAATCAGGCTCGGCCAGCGACTTGCCAATGTGCATACCTGCTGCAAACATAAAGGTATTGGCAATGCCGCCGCCCACAATCAAGCCGTCTACTTTGCCAGCCAGTGCCCGCAAAATAGTCAGTTTGGTGCTGACCTTGCTGCCTGCCACGATGGCGATCAGCGGACGCTTGGGGTTGGCCAGCGCTTTGCTGATGGCGTCCATCTCAGCAGCCAGCAGCGGCCCTGCGCAGGCTATGGGCGCGTACTGCGCAATGCCATAGGTGGTAGCCTCGGCGCGGTGGGCCGTGCCGAAGGCGTCGTGCACGAAGATGTCGCACAGCTTGGCCATTTTTCGCGCTAACGCGTCGTCGTTATTTTTTTCGCCTTTGTTTAAACGGCAGTTCTCCAGCAACACCACTTGGCCGGGCTGCAGATCTTGCCCGTTGACTTTGAAGCCGTCCACCCAGTTCGCCACCAGCGGCACGGGGCGGCCTAGCAGCTGGGCCATACGCTCGGCTACGGGCGCTAGCGAGTCGGCAGGTTTAAATTCACCCTCTTTGGGGCGGCCTAAATGTGAAGTTACCATCACCGCCGCGCCTGCGTCCAGGGCCATTTGAATGCACGCTATGCTGGCGCGGATGCGGGTGTCTTCGGTAATCTGGCCAACATCGTCTAATTCGGCGACGGGCCGCCCAGAGTCGGATTGCGCCCCCTCGGGGGGCAGCGAAGACGCGGAGCGCGCAGCGTGGGGGCTTAAAGGTACATTCAGGTCGGCGCGGATAAAGACGCGCTTTTGCCCTACAGCGCCTTGGCTGCAAAGGTCAGAGAATCGAATAAATTGCATACAAAAGTTTCCGCACAAAATAATGGGTTCGATTTTAGGGGTATCTTGCATGACAAAACCAGCTCGTTTAAATAACAAACCTGTTACCTTGTAGATGTAATCATCGTCCTCATATATCTACAATTGCAGTTCATAACCTACAACATAGCATGGTCCCTCACCTCATCACCGCACTTAACGGCCCTATTAACGAGCTAGAGCAACGCATCTTAGACAGCATGCCCGCCATCGAGCGCTGGTTTCGCCTAGAGTGGATGGAGCACACGCCTCCGTTTTATACCTCGGTTGATGTGCGCAACGCCGGCTTTAAGCTGGCCCCAGTAGACACCAACTTGTACCCTGGTGGCTGGAACAACCTGACACAAGAAATGCTGCCCTTGGCGGTGCAGGCGGCGATGGCGGCGATTGAAAAAATCTGCCCCGAAGCCCGCAACCTGATGATCGTGCCCGAGAACCACACGCGCAACCCGTTTTATCTGGCCAACGTGGCCCAGCTGTCGCGTATTTTCAACATGGCCGGGCTGAACGTGCGCATTGGTTCGATCAACCCCGAGATCAAAGAACCCACAACGATTACCTTGACGAATGGGGAAACTTTACTCCTGGAACCCGTCATTCGCATTAATGGCGGCGGCAAAGGCCGCTTGGGTTTAAAAAACTTTGACCCCTGCACCATTTTGCTTAACAACGACTTGTCCGCTGGCGTGCCCGGCATACTGGAAGAAACCTACGAGCAACACCTGCTGCCGCCCCTGCACGCGGGCTGGTACACCCGCCGCAAGTCGCAGCACTTTGCCGCGTATGAAGAGGTGAGCAAACGCTTTGGCAAGCTGCTGGGCGTCGACCCGTGGCTGATTAACCCCATGTTTGAAAAATGCGGCGAGGTTAACTTTGCCGAGGGCACGGGCATGGAATGCCTGACCACCAATGTGGACGCTCTGCTGACCAAGATCAAACGCAAATACAAAGAATACGGTATCAACGAAAAACCGTTTGTTGTAGTGAAAGCCGACAACGGCACCTACGGCATGGGCATCATGACCGTGCGCGACGTCAAAGACCTGAGCGAAGTCAACCGCAAAACCAAAAACAAAATGTCCGTCATTAAAGACGGCCAACAAGTCAGCGACGTGATCATTCAAGAAGGCGTGCTGACCAACGAACGCGTGAGCGACGCCGTGGCTGAACCCGTGGTGTACATGATGGACCGCTACGTGGTGGGCGGTTTTTACCGCGTGCATTCAGAGCGTGGCGTGGACGAAAACCTAAACGCCCCCGGTGCCAGCTTTGTACCACTAGCCTTCAACAAATCAGCCCACATGCCCCAGCCCGGCATGCCGCCCGGTGCCAGCGAGCCAAACCGCTTCTACATGTACGGCGTGATCGGCCGCCTGGCCATGCTAGCGGCCAGCTACGAACTAGAAGCCACCGACCCTGAACGCGAAATCTACGATTAACGTCATGCCGGTCTGGGGGCTGGCCACTGCGCGGTAGTGCAGTGGAAGCGTCTGAACCCACACTTTTTTTAGAGAGTTTTAGCCACTCTAGGCCGTAGATACTGCTCAAGCAGCTATTAAATTAATAGTAGCTGTGATGGTAATGGTAATGGTGATGGTGATGGCGGTAATACCGGTGCCACACTCCGTTCTTCCCAAGCCTGCCCCAGGACTCGCGAACCCTAGGACAGGCGAACGGGTTGTACAAGCGAACAACTGACCAGCGCGCGGGCTGCTCAAACCCAGCAAAGAACAATGTGACGAGTCGGGTCCGTCTCGATGAAAAATACGCAGCAAGGCGCGCGTTGACAATGCTAGTTAAACCAAAAGCTCATTTCGCGCGTGTTTGCGGAGTATTTTTCGCGAAAGAGATGCCCGGCTCGAGTCCAGATCCCCGGCGCGCACGCCAAGCCAAGCAACCAGCCCCCAACAAGACAAGACAATACAAGACAAAAAAAGACTAACTCACAGCCGCCGCAAAACTGCCAGCCTGCGCACGCGGCCAGTACAATTTAAAGACATTGTGCTGGTCAGTCAGCGCGCCATCCAGCAACGCGCCCGCCGCCATCTGCGGCACCAAGTTAGCCAGCAAACGCACTTGGCTGTCGTCCAGCCTGCGCACAATGTGGTGCGCCGTGATAGCACCCGGGTGGGTCAGGCCAGCGGCTTGCACCATCTCTTGCAGCGCATGCAACGTTTGCTGATGAAAGTTGTACACACGGTCAGCTTTGGTGGGTACATGCAGCGCTTTTTGGCGGTGCGCGTCTTGCGTGGTCACTCCCGTGGGGCAGTTACCCGTGTGGCAGCTTTGCGCCTGAATGCAGCCCAACGCAAACATAAAGCCACGCGCCGAATTGCACCAGTCCGCGCCCAGCGCCATCATGCGCGCAATGTCAAACGCGCTGACCACCTTGCCCGCGCAGCCCAGGCGAATACGCTCGCGCAAATTCACACCCATCAGCGTGTTGTGCACCAGCAGCAAGCCCTCTTGCAGCGGCGCGCCCACGTGGTCGGTAAACTCTAGTGGCGCTGCGCCCGTGCCGCCCTCGGCCCCGTCCACCACAATAAAGTCAGGCGTGATGCCGGTGGCCAGCATGGCTTTGACAATCGCAAACCATTCCCACGGGTGGCCAATGCACAACTTGAACCCGGTGGGTTTACCGCCCGACAGGTCACGCAAGCGCGCGATAAAGTGCAGCATCTCTAGCGGCGTGCTAAAAGCGCTGTGCGCTGCGGGCGACACGCAGTCCACCCCGATGGGCACGCCGCGCGCTGCCGCAATCTCCGCTGTCACCTTTGGCCCGGGCAGCAAGCCTCCGTGGCCGGGTTTGGCCCCTTGGCTTAATTTCAACTCAATCATTTTGACTTGTGGATCGCGGGCATTGGTAGCAAATTTATCGGCGTTAAAGCTGCCGTCGTCATTGCGGCAACCAAAATAGCCCGAGCCTACCTCCCACACCAAATCGCCGCCGTGCACGCGG
>JAYSWJ010000014.1:0-42454 GCA_043718065.1 Polaromonas sp. | reverse complement strand
GCTTGGCCAAAGGCACGCAAGCTGAACTGAGCTGGGACACCCGCTTTGCAGGCTACCGCCAAGCGTTTCCCGATTTAGCCAACGAGTTTTTGCGCCGCATGACGGGCGACTTGCCTAAGAACTTCGCGCAAACCGTGGTGGACACCGTCATTGCAGCCAACGACAAAGCTGAGACTGTGGCGTCACGCAAAGCATCGCAAATCGCGCTAGAGGCCTTTACCGCCGCGCTGCCCGAGATGCTGGGCGGCAGCGCTGATTTAACCGGGTCTAACCTGACCAACACCAAGAGCACCCCGCCCCTGCGCATTGACGCTGCAGGCGACATAAAGCGCGATACCGACGGCAAACTGGGCCGCCATATTAACTACGGGGTGCGCGAGTTTGGCATGGCCGCCATCATGAACGGAATCACGCTGCATGGCGGCTTTATCCCCTACGGCGGCACTTTTTTGACCTTTAGCGACTACAGCCGCAACGCTATCCGCATGGCCGCGCTGATGAAAAAGCGCGTGGTGCATGTGTTTACCCACGACAGTATTGGCTTGGGCGAAGACGGGCCCACGCACCAGTCGATTGAGCATGCGGCATCGCTGCGCTTGATTCCCAACCTGGATGTGTGGCGTCCGGGCGATACGGCCGAGACTGCGGTGGCTTGGGCTGTGGCCTTGCAAAATAAAACTAAACCGACCGCACTGCTGCTGTCACGCCAAAACATTTTGTACGCACCCAAGGCCGCGTCCAAAGCTGCGCCGGATGCCTCGGGCTTAGACAACATCAGCAAAGGCGCTTACGTATTGGCCGAGCCTAGCGAAGTAGGTGTTAACAAAAAAGCCCAAGCCATCATCATCGCCACGGGGTCTGAGGTGCAGCTGGCGCTGAAGGCGCAGGCGCTGCTAGCCACTAAAAAGATTGCCGTGCGCGTAGTGTCTATGCCCAGCACCACCACGTTTGACCAACAAAGCGTGGCCTACAAAAAGCAAGTGCTGCCAGCAGGCGTGCCGCGCATTGCAGTAGAGATGGGCAGTACCGGCGGCTGGTGGAAATACGGCTGCGCAGCGGTGGTAGGCATCGACACGTATGGTGAATCTGCACCTGCACCAGACCTATTCGAGCGTTTTGGATTTACACCTGCTAACGTAGCCGCTACGGTACTGGCAGCCCTAAAGCAGCGTTAGACTACGGGGTGCTCGGGCTATCCTGGGCGCAGTGATTGAATTGACCCACTATACAAGGAGAATTTTATGAAAAAAGCAATGCAAATCCTCGCTTTGGTTGCAGCCACTTTGGCTGTGACGGTATCGGCCCAAACGCTGTCTGGCGTGAAGCTAGAGCCTAAGCAAGCCAAAGTTGGCGAGTCTGTCAAACTGACTGCAGAACTCGAAGTGAAGGACGGCATCACTAATTGTGGTTTGCTGTTTAACTGGGGCGACGGCACCACCAGCTACGAAAAAGTCAACCAAGCCCAAGACGCGCCACGCATTGGTAACCACGTGTACGCCAAACCCGGCACGTATACCGTAGCGGTTGAGCCAACCAAGGCCGGCTCATCGCTGAAATGCGGCGGCAAAGACATCAAAACGACTATAGTAATAGCCGCAGCGCCTGCACCAGCACCTGTGGCAGCAGCGCCAGCGGCCGCCGCACCTGTGGCTAAAGCCGGTGACACCTGCCCAGCAGGCTGGAAGTTGTCCAAAGCTGGCGTCAACAAAAAGACCAAGTCGTACACCTGCACCGCCAAGGCCAACACACCTTTGCCAGAAGCCAAAGTGGCTTGCCCAGGCGACCTGACGTACTTTGAAAACATGAAAAAAGGCCAGCTTGGCTGCCGCGTGTAATTTGACTTTTTTGACTCTGGAGTAACCCAATGACCATCAAGGTAGGCATCAACGGCTTTGGCCGCATCGGACGCATGGTATTTCGCGCAGCGGTACAAAACTTTTCTGACATCGAAATCGTCGGCATCAACGACCTGCTGGAACCTGACTACTTGGCCTATATGCTCAAGTACGACAGCGTGCATGGCCGTTTTAAAGGCGACGTGTCAGTCGATGGTGCGACCTTGGTGGTCAACGGCAAACGCATTCGCCTCACACAAGAGCGCGACCCTGCAGCGCTGAAGTGGAGCGAGGTAGGCGCTGAGGTTGTGATTGAGTCCACCGGTTTATTCCTGGACAAAGTGACCGCACAAAAGCATTTAGATGCAGGCGCTAAAAAAGTGGTGCTGTCGGCTCCGAGCAAAGATGACACACCGATGTTTGTGTACGGCGTTAACCATAAAACATATGCAGGCCAAGCGATTGTGTCCAACGCATCGTGCACCACCAACTGCTTGGCCCCTGTGGCCAAAGTGTTGAATGACAAATGGGGCATCAAGCGCGGCCTGATGACCACGGTGCACGCTACCACCGCCACCCAAAAAACGGTGGACGGCCCAAGCAATAAAGACTGGCGCGGCGGGCGCGGTATTTTAGAAAACATCATTCCTTCGTCCACCGGTGCTGCCAAGGCCGTAGGCGTGGTGATTCCTGAACTGAACAAAAAGCTAACTGGCATGTCGTTTCGCGTACCCACCAGCGATGTGTCAGTGATTGACCTGACGGTAGAGCTGAACAAAGAAGCCACCTACGCCGAGATTTGCGCCGAAATGAAAGCGCAGAGCCAAGGCGCGATGAAGGGCGTGCTGGGCTACACCGAAGACAAAGTAGTCGCCACCGATTTTCGCGGCGAGACCTGCACCAGCGTGTTTGACGCAGACGCAGGCATTGCACTAGACAGCACCTTCGTCAAAATCATCAGCTGGTATGACAACGAGTGGGGCTACAGCAACAAGACGCTAGAGATGGTGCGGGTGGTGGCTGGTAAGTAATTTACTAATCCGTCTTCTCATCTACAAGCGCACTGGCTGCATGGCAAGTGCGCTTTTTTATGTCTATTCAGACACGCTATTCAATGCGGTTTAGCCGTTCTAGGCCGTAGATCCTGCTCAAGCAGCTATATTTTTTGTAGCAAATTGGCTAACTCAACTGCAGACTTAACACCCATTTTGTCAAACACACGGGCACGGTGTACTTCTACGGTGCGCACGCTGATCGACAGCTGATCGGCGATAAGTTTATTAGGCAGGCCTTGGATGACCAAAGTCATCACATCGCGCTCGCGCTCGGTCAGCTCGGCGTGGCGCTGGCGCAGCCCTTGCACTGTGTGCGCTTCTTGCACTACCTTGGCGCTGGCTGCCAGTGCATGCTCTACGCGGTCTACCAGTAGGTTGTCAGAAAATGGTTTTTCACAAAAATCAAAAGCACCGCGTTTAACCGTGTCGACCGCCGTGGGCACGTCGGCATGCCCCGTGAGAAAAATAACGGGCATGGCGTACGCCCATGGTTTGGCTTGGATAGCGTCAAACAGTGCCAGACCACTCATGCCCGGCATGCGCACATCTAGCAACAAGCAGCACGCTTGGTTAGGCGTAAAGTGCTGCGCTACTTGGGACAAAAACGCCTCGGCGCTGTCAAACGCCTCGTAGGGCAAGTGGCGTGAGCGCAGCAGCCAGGCCAGCGCATCGCGCACGCTGGCGTCGTCGTCCACAATGTACACAGTAGCGTCTAGGGTAGGTTGCATGGGAGCAATTGTCTGCCAAGCTAGTGTTGTGTGGGCT
Organism: Polaromonas sp.; assembly: GCA_043718065.1. GTDB lineage: Bacteria > Pseudomonadota > Gammaproteobacteria > Burkholderiales > Burkholderiaceae_C > JAAFIP01. The sequence continues at coordinate 38,799 of JAYSWJ010000014.1, read as the reverse complement.
AGGTAGTTGCCACTGCTGCCAACGCTTGGCTTGTGCCCTGCGCGGCTTGGCTGGCCATGGGCAGCGTAAATTTAAATACCGTACCACGCGGCGTATTCGGCTCAAACGCTAAAAAGCCACCGTGCTGTTCTACCACCGTGCGGCACAGGCTCAGCCCCAGCCCCATGCCCTCGGCTTTGGTGGTAAAGAACGGAGTGAATAAACGCGCTGCGGTAGCCGCGTCAATGCCGCTGCCCAAGTCAATCACCGAAAACTCAACCCAATGCCCTGCGTGGTCAGCAGGGGTTACCAGCGCGCGGGCCTGCAGCGTGACCACGCGTTGCTGCATGGGCGCGCCGTCCATGGCTTGCATGGCGTTACGCGCTAGGTTAAGCAGCACTTGCTCGACCATGGTGCGGTCGCAGTTAACCGCAGGCAGCGTGCTGGGGCAGCGCATCTGCACGCGCACGCCCAGCTTGCGCGCTTGCAAGCTGACCAGCGGCATGATGGCGTCAAACAGCAGATGCGGCGCGACAGCCTCGTGCGCTTGGTCGCGGCGGCGCACAAAGTCGTGCACAGACTTGATCACTTTGCCTGCACGCTCAGCTTGCTCGCCGATGCGCAGCAGGGCGTGTTGTATGTCTTGCGGGTTCGTGTTGCTCGAATCCTTGAGCATGTTGATCGAGCCCGTAGCATAGCTAGAAATAGCGGCCAGCGGTTGGTTCAGCTCGTGGCTAAGCAGCGAGGCCATCTCACCTACGGTGGCTAAGCGTGCGCTGGCTTGCAACCGTTCTTGGGTGGCGCGCGACAGCTCTTCCATACGGCGCTGGTCGGTAATATCCAAAATAGCACTCATCCAGCCGGTTTGCTCTTGCTGGGCGTTGATCAGCGGGGCTTCAATAATCAGCACCGGAAAACGGGTGCCGTCACTGCGCAGAAAAACCGACTCAAAACCTTCGCGTGTGGGTAGTTGGCCCATCAAACGCACCGTTTGGCGCTGCTGGTATTCGTCTACCAGCTCGGGCGGCCAATAAGGCATGGGCGAGGTGATGCCGGTCAACTCAGCCGCGCTAAAGCCGGTCATTTGGCAAAAAGCCGGGTTCACGTAGGTGATACGCCCCTGCAGGTCGCGTGCGCGCATACCGGTAACCAGCGAATCCTCCATGGCTTTACGAAACGCCAGCGCATCAGCCAAATCGCGCTCGGCACGCAAGCGTTTGTTCACGTCTTTACCCAGCAACAGCAGCACCGTCAACAAGGCCAGCGACATCAAGGCTACCAGGGCAGTTAACACGTTAGGAAATAAATCAGGTGCTGCGCGCCAGCTGTCCATGCGCAGCACCATGGTGTTGCCAGACAAATCTAGCAAGTGCTGCGCACTAAAAACGCGACTGCCCCGCTGTGCTGCACCGTGCACTGCCAAGCGTGTGCCGTCAGCTTCGGTAAAAGAAATTTCCTGGCTGCGCGCGATCTGTTTACCCACCAGCTCGGCGAGCATACTTTGCAGCGCATACGACGCTACTAGATAACCGTTGGTTTGACCAGCGTTTGTCAGCGGCAGGCACATTTCAATCAGCTCTACCCCCAGCCCGTCGGCAATGGGCTGGAAATGGCTGGTGGAATACGACGGCCCACTCCTGCGGCGTGCACCAGCACAGGCCGCTTGCACATCAGCAAAAGTGCTGCTGCGCGGCAGCTTGGCAAATATAGAAGCTTGGTATACAGAATCTACCGCACCGATAACGTTCAGCGCATTGTCGCGCCACTCCATCCGCACTATTTCGCGGTGCTCGCGCAGCAAGCTAGCGGCACCTTGTGTCCACACTTTAGGTTGGTCTGCATACATTGGCAGTGCTTGCATGTTTTGTACATTGCGGGTTAGCGCAGCGCGAATGTCGCCTACTGCTTCGGCGGCATCGCGCTCTAGGCGCACTTGCACTTGGCTGGCCTCGTAGCGCCCTGCTAGCCACACCAAGGTGGCCAATAAAGACAGCACCAGTACCAGCAATGCTGCCCATAGCAGGGCTCTGCGGGTAATACGCAGCTGGCGCAACCTGGTGGGCAAACGCTTGCCTAAAACCTGCGCGCCGCCTGTGCTCATACGCTGTGCACAGCTGGAGGCAATGGCTTGTGGTGCGCCAGCGCAGGCAACTGTGTGCGCCGCTGCACAAGCTGCGGCATGGAGATGTCTGCCAGCACCACACCAGCACCTTCGGCGCGCTGCGCTAGCACCTCGCCCCAGCTGCTGACCACCATGGTGTGGCCCCAGGTGGTACGCCCATTGGCATGCTGGCCGCCCTGCGCGGGGGCTGCAACGTAGGCTAAATTTTCAATCGCACGAGCGCGTAGCAGTGTTTCCCAATGGGCTTGGCCTGTCGTGTGGGTAAAGGCACTGGGCACCAGTAGCAAGTCGGCCTGCAAGGCGCGGTACAGTTCGCCAAACCGCAGGTCGTAGCACACACTTAAGCCCACGCGCCAGGTGTGGCCGTCCCGCGAGGGCAGGCTAAAGCATACGGGCGTGGTGCCAGGCTCTAACACACGCGACTCGTCATAACTCTCGCGGCCATTGTCAAAAGCAAACAAGTGAATTTTGTCGTAGCGCGCAACTTGTTGGCCTTGTGGATTTAACACCAAGCAACTGTTGCGCACGCGCTGGCGTTGGGTGATGGATAAAGGCAACGTGCCACCCACCAACCATATTTTGTGACGCCTTGCTGTGTTGGCTAGAAAAGTTTGAATCGGGCCGATGGGCGCAACCGACGCGGTTGCCGCGTCCTCTTGCACCGCTAATTTATCGGTATCACTGGCCGCTAGCAGACAAAAATACTCCGGCAGCGCCACCAGCTCAGCACCTTGCGCAGCAGCCTGCGCTACCAGCTCGCCTGCCACTTGCAAGTTGATAGGCACCTGCACATCGGACACCATCTGAATGGCAGCTATTCGCATGTGAATTAAGGAGTGGCGTTGGAGGAAGGGTTGTCGCTGCTGGCAGGGGTAGACTTGCGGCCTACTTTAGTGATTTTGGGGTCAACCCATGTACCCGTGATTTGAAACTCTTGTGTGGCTGCTTCAATGATCGGGCCGCGCAGAGCAAGCTGCGCTAAAAACGTGGTCAACCCAATCACGGGGTTGAGCACCGCCGCCACCAACGAGGCAGTGCCTGCATTGATTTCGGGCACCACCACTACTTTGAGATCTTGTGTTTCTTTGGCAATATTGGCACTGCCCTCCATCAGCACGGCTGCGTTGACACCCTTCATTTGCAAATTTTTGGTAATGGCCACGCCTTGTTCTATCTTGACATCGCCGCGCACAAAGTCAAACGAAAAGCCTTCGGTAAATACATCACGAAAATCTAAGGTCAAGCGACGCGGCAAAGACTGCAAACTTAGCACCCCAAGTAGTTTTCCCAAGCCAGGGTCTGCCTTGAGGAACTGCCCACTTTCAATGTTGACATTAAAGCTGCCGTTCATGCTGGGGTAGTCCAGCGCCAGTGGCGAGCCGATCCAAGCCACTTGGCCCTCCATCTTGCCCTTGCCCTTGGCAATCACTTTGTCCATGCCCAGGCGTTTAAGCAGTTCGCCGGAGTCAGCGATATCCAGCTTAAAGCTCATCGCGGTGCGTCGGCGTTCGCTGCCGACAGTCGCCGTGCGGCTACCTAAACCTGCACTTCCTATAGTCGTCCAATTGCCTGTGGCCGTGAGCAGCGCTTCCGGCAAGATGACATTGAGTTTATTCAAACGCCACTCGCGTACCACGGTGTTGCGATTGGCGGCGTCTGCTGACGTTGTAGCGCTGCCTAGGTTGGTCGCTTCCACCTCAATGCGACCTAGTTTTTTGCCGCGCAATTCAAAATCCTCCACCACAATGTCTAGCGCAGGAATGGCGGTGGGTTGGTTGTCTAGTGCCGCTTCAATCTCTGTGGCGGCTGATTGCGCCAAGTTCAAGCGGGCTAGGCGGGCATACACTCTGCCGGGATTAAGACCGCTGGGTTGGCTGTACTCGACATAACCGTTAAGCTCACGGGCATCTAAGTTAGCACGCCAATTAAGCCCATCGCGCGAGACACCTACCACCACGTTGTTCAGCGTGCGGCCCTGCACAATAAGCTCTTGCGCGCGCACAGCCATGACGCTAGGCAGGTAGCTACTGAGTGCCGCAGAAGAAGACAACTCGCCAGGAGCGGTTACAGTATTGTCTACAGCGATGCCAGTAGTTGTGCCGTCACCGGGAGCAACACTAAGAAGTTTTTGCCAAGCATCTAGGTTAACTTGTGCAAAATTAATGTTGGCTACCACGCCGTCTTGTATAAATGGAGTGGTCTCGCCTTGAGATAGACCCACGCCAATACCACCACGCAGCACGCGCGGCTCTTTGCCCGAAATATCACGCACGAATACGATGTTGGCAATGCTGCCCACGTCCACGTTGATCTGGTCTTGCAGCTTTTGGTCTGCTGCCAAGGACGCGGGAACCAGTGCGCTGCTGTAACGCAGTGGCAGGGTAGCCTCGGGCGCTTTGTTCAGTGGCGCGGGTAAGTTCAGCGCCATGCCTTGCAAATCGCTGTTGATGGCGATCTCGGCCACGCCTTTGCGAAACGCTAACGTGGCTGTGTAGGCTGTACCGCCCGAGGCATAGGTACCCAAGCGCGAGACAAACCCCAGCTCTTTAGATTGCGCCAAAGCCTGGGCTGTCATATTGCCTTGCGCACGAAATACCAAGCCAGCGTCAGCAGGCCCTGAGGTAACACGTGTACCACCGTCTAGCCGCGCGTCGCCTCCCAGCATGCGGGCTTGGACGTCTTTAATGTTAAAGCCTTCTTCGTTAAAGTTAACTAGCCCCTTGGCGTTACCTAGCAATGGTGTGTCGGGGGTCATTTGCACATCGTTGCCCATCAAGGTTATGCTGCCTGATACTTTGCTACTTTGCAGATCACTCAGCGGTAAATTCAGTCGCAGTTTTAAATCCGCGTTGCCGCTGGCCTTAGCCTTGGCCAAGGATTTGCTGGTCATGCCCAATAGCGGCGAGGTGTTGACAATAGCCGCCATGTCGCTTAATGCGCCGCGCGTGTCTGCATTGACCTGCACCGTTGCCACGCCCTCCTTAAAGTCGGCTATGCCGGCGTTGGCTTTGGTAATTTGCACAGTGCCTGTACCGTCGCCCAGACGGCCCGTGGCGTTGTTGACAGCCATCGATGCGCGGTCAAATACCAGCTCGGCGTTGACTTGGGTTAGCGGTGGCCATGGCAGGCTATCGGCAGGCTTTGTAGTGGGCGGTACATAGGCAAAGTGCACGTCAGCCAGTTGCGCTGCGATACGAAACTCACCCAGTTTGGGGTCTTTGAAAGGCATGTCAAACAGGTCGCCCTTGACGGTGAACTTGGCTTCTTTCACGCTGCCTTGCACCACCGCGTTGCGCACATAGTCACGCACGGACTGGGTCAGCACTGCAGGCAAGTAGCGGTACACGCGTGTGCCGTTGACGCCCTGCAAACTACCCTGTAAATCCAGCACACCAGGAAAGCGGGATTTGGCCGAGCTTTTAGCCGGGTCGGCAGTGCGCCATTTGAATTTAGCTTCGGCCTTGCCGTCAGGCGTGGTAAAGGTCAGTGCGTCTGATTGCACATCAATCCGCTGGTCTTGCTGTGTCCATTTGACATCGGTGCGCAGAGAATCTAGCAGCACAGTAGGGTCTTCAAAAATACCCGGCAACACCAAAGCGCCTTGGTCAATGGCCACTGTTGCCTGGCCGCCTTGTTGGTTTAATTTGAAATCAATCGTTGCACCACGCACACCGGGGCGACTGGTTTTGGTGCTTATTTTAGCGATGCCATCTAGCGCGACTTGGGGTGGGCCCAAGTCAGCAGCCACGTTTAGGTTTTTAACGCGGCCTTGCGCTTCGTAGGTGCTAGGCGCACTATAGTGGCCTAGCCATGATGCGCGCACCACCTCAACCAGACCTTGCGGTGCCAAGCTGCGCAGCAGCGCGTGGGTGGTGGTGCCCATTGGCAAGCGGTCGGCAATCTGCGACAGCGCGGCCAAGTCTAATTTGTCGGCGCTTAATTCCCCCGCAGATTTGGTAGTGCCTTCTTGACCTGTTTGCAAAAAACTCACGTCGCCGCCCGGCCACTGCACACCCTCTTGGGTGCGAAACGCCAAATTGTCTGTAGCCACCCGTATACCGCCATTGACAGCCTGGCCCGATAACCTGCCGCTCAGAGAGGGCATCACCAAGGGCTGCAATTTAGGTCCTAGGGTTACTTGCACGTTGGCCAAAGCCACATCAACGGTGGCTTGGGTGATCTTGCCTTGGCCTAGGTCTGCCCATGCGCGCACCGCGCCATAGCCACGCGCTACATCAAAGCTGGCGTCGACATAGCGCTTGAGTTGCGACACATCTACACGTGCAAAATTTGCATAGAGGCTGCCCTGCCAGTCGCGCCATTGGCCAGCACCTGTGCGCATCAAAGGGCTGCTCAAATCTCCCACCAAGGTAAATCGATCACCCCACTCGGGCACTGGCGTGGCGTCTAAGCGAATTTGGTGCGTACGCCGTGGGTTGCGCACGACCAGATCAACCTGCGTCAGTTGTACCGGCGGCAGGCCGCGCAACTCATCGGTCCAGCTGACAGTGCCTGAGCGAATGGCAAATTCGCGCTGAGAAAAAAACCAGTCAACAGCTGGGCTGCTGCCAGAGGTGTCGGCCTGTTGCGAAGGCAGGGCAAACCCCGCTACCGTAATAGTGCCTTGCGGGCTGCGCCGTACGTCCAGCGTGGGTTGATCAATCACCAGTTGCTCAAAACCTAGTTGCAGTATCGAGCGGGGCGACACGGTAGCCACCACTTTTTGCAGCACCAAGGCATCGCGCCCTAAGCTGTCTTTCAGCCGTACATCGGTCAATTCAAACGATGGGGCCAGTGCGTTGGACTGGGCCGTGATGGCACCAATACGCACCGGTACGCCCAACATGCTGGTGAGCCGATTTTCTAGCGTTGGGCGCAAATCGCCGATTCGCGGCACAATCAACCCATGTAGTGCCCCCCAAGCCAGCACAAATAAAATCGCACCCACAACGCACAGCCACCATATCACTGCCACCAGCCTGCTAAACCAACGCAGCTTGCGCGAAGGTGGTGTGACAGGCAACGGTAGATCGCTAGGCGCAGGGCTTGTGGGGTTAGATAACAATAATTCAGACATAGGCAACAATGGTAGGAATTATGACCCGTAGACAGCAAGTCAGTTTGTCACAAGGATGTGAAGTTTTGTATGACGATGCGCCAACCATGGATTTACCGGCCGATTTATCACACGCCCGTTTGTCAAACTACCCCCGTTATGCCCAACGCGTGCGGCGCAGGTACGCGGGCAGTTTGACTTTTTTGCCCCCTGGTGTTGTCACGCCTGCCACCTTGCAGGCATGCTACGCACGCTTACTGCAAGCCCCGTGCGACACAGGCACCGCGCTGCGCATTACCCGCGCCCTAGTGCTAGAGCGCTTGGTACAGCGCGACTGCGACAACCGCTGCAGCTTGGCCGAGGTGACCACCACCATGACCGACTTGGCCGAATTTGCGCTACATACGGCCTGCCAGCAGGTACAAGACTCGCTCGACGCGGTGCATGGCGCACCCACCACGGCGGCAGGCCAGCGGGCCGTATTGTGGGTAGTGGGCATGGGCAAGCTGGGTGCGCGTGAGCTGAATGTGTCTAGCGATATTGACCTTATTTTTGTCTACGACGAAGACGGCCACACTGCTGGCAGCACACAAGGGCGCGGCCAACTAACTAACCACGAATATTTTGCCAAAGCGGTGCGCAGCATTAGCACACTGCTGGCCGATGTAACCGAGCATGGCTTTGTGTTCAGGGTAGACCTGGCGCTGCGGCCTAACGGTAATTCGGGGCCTAGTGCTGTGTCGCTGGGCGCGCTGGAGGATTATTTGGTGGCCCAAGGCCGCGAATGGGAGCGCTTTGCATGGCTTAAAAGCCGTGTAGTAGCGCCGCTAGGGGCACGCGCCAGCGCACCCCAATTGCGCGCCGTGGTGCTGCCGTTTGTGTTTCGCAAGTATTTAGACTACAGCGTGTTTGATGCGCTGCGCGTGCTGCACCGCCAAATCCGCGACCACGCCACGCAGCGCGCTGCGGGCCGGCCTGAGCGGGCCAACGACATCAAGCTGTCGCGCGGCGGCATACGCGAGATTGAATTTACCGTGCAATTGCTGCAAGTGGTGCGCGGCGGCCAGTTCCCTGAGCTGCGTACCCGGCCTACCTTGCAGGCTTTGCAGCGGGTGGCCAAAGCCCACTTAATGCCGCAAGACACCGCCGACGCACTGGCCGCAGCGTATGTGTTTTTGCGCCAGCTAGAGCACCGCATCCAGTACCTGGACGACCAGCAAACGCATATTGTGCCCACTGACGATGCCGACCTTGACTGGTTAGCACGCAGCATGGGCCTAGCAGGCAGCTGCACGCTGCTGTGCACGCTAGACACCCACCGCGAAATAGTGGCCACCGAGTTTGACCGCCTGCTGGGCAATACCCAGCCTTGCAAAGGCTGCAATGGCAGCGCGGCTGTTGCACCCGAGGCCAGCTTTGACCAGCTGCTTACACAGCTGCCTGAGCGCTTTGGCCAACGTGTAGCGCTGTGGCGCGAGCACCCGCGCGTGCTGGCGCTGAGCGATGTAGCGCGCCAGCGGCTGGTGCGGCTGGTGCAACGCACTGGCCAGTGGATCAACGATGCCAAAGTTAGCGAAGACGCCGCCCTGCGCATTGCCGACTGGATCGAACCGCTGCTGCGCCGCGAGAGCTATTTGTCGCTATTGCTAGAGCGCCCGCTGGTGCACGAGCGGCTGCTGCGCGTACTGGGCACAGCCCGCTGGCCTGCACGCTACCTGATGCAACACCCCGGCGTGGTAGACGAGCTGGCCAGCGATGCCGTGCTGTATGAGCGGTTTGACGCGGCGCAGTTTGATGCCGAGCTGCAGCAGCGCGCCGATGCCCTGCACATCACCGGGCAAGATGACGACGAGGCGCTGATGATGTTGCTGCGCCGTGCGCAGCACGCCGAGGTGTTTCGCATTTTGGTGCGCGACATCGAGGGCCGCGCCAGCGTAGAGCAGGTGGCAGACGAGCTGAGCGCGCTGGCTGACACGGTGCTGCAAGTGACTGCACGCTGGTGCTGGCAACGCCTGAAAAACCGCCATGCTGACCAAGCACAGTTTGCCATCATCGGCTACGGCAAGCTGGGCGGCAAAGAGCTGGGCTACGGCAGCGATTTAGACATCGTGTTTGTCTACGGCGACGCGCACGAGCAAGCAGGCGTGGTGTACGCCGCGCTGGTGCGCAAGTTGATCACTTGGTTGTCGACTAAAACCGCCGAGGGTGATTTGTACGAGATTGACACCGCTTTGCGACCCAATGGCAGCTCAGGCCTGTTGGTCACCACCATGCAAGCCTTTGAAGACTACCAAACCCAGCGCGGCAGCAACACCGCTTGGGTGTGGGAGCACCAAGCCATGACGCGCGCACGCTGCGTGCTGGGCAGCCCCGAGTTGCACGCACGCTTTGACGCGGTGCGCGCAGCGGTACTGTGCGCACCGCGCGATGCAGCCCAGCTGAGCAGTGAGATCAGGGCCATGCGCGAAAAGGTACGTGCCGCGCACCGCGTGCCTAGCGATAAGTTTGACGTTAAACACAGCGCGGGTGGCATGGTGGACGTAGAGTTTGCCGTGCAACACCTAGTGCTGGCCCACGCCTGCGCTATGCCTGCGCTGCAAGCCAATGTAGGCAACATCGCGCTGCTGCAGCGTGCGCAAGATGCTGGCTTGTTGCCCGCTGGCGTAGGTGAGCGCGCTGCCAACGCGTACCGCACTTTGCGCCACGCGCAGCACGTAGCACGCTTAAACGAAGCCCCCACACAGGTGGACAGTAGCGCGCTACCCGACGAGCGCGCCGCCGTGCTGGCGTTGTACTCTCATGTGTGGCATTAACGCTGTCTAAGCATACCCATGCTTTAAACACAGCAGCAACTCGTTAAGCGTAGCTGCGCGAATAGCCCTCTAGCCCAAACACCACCACGCGCGCCACATCGTCCCCTACCTCTTGGCGAAACTCGTCCTCGGCCTGCGTTACGGCCGCCTCAAACGCGGCTAACCATTGCAAGCCCGCTTCGGTAAAACACACCAGCCGCGCACGGGCGTCTGCTGGGTCGCGCAGGCGCTGCACTATGCCCCAAGCCTCGCATTGCGTCACCAAATCGCCCATAGCTTGCTTGCTCATGTCGGCTGCCCCGGCCAGGTCGGTCAGGCGCGAGCCTTGCAGGCCCACATGGCGCGTGATGTGGATGTGCGCCGCGCTCACCTGCCCGCGTGCTGCCAGGTTAGACAGCGCCAGAGGCACGTCAATGTCGTGCGCCATCAGCGTTAGCACGCGCGCATCAAAACGCCGCACTGACTCGCCCAGCAAGCGCCCTAGATGCGACACGCGCCAGCCGTCTTGCGCACCCGTGCTGGGGGCTGGTTTTGGGGCTTTAGCCGCGGATGAATATGAAGTTTTCATGGCATCATTTTAATCAGGCAAACTGACTAAAATTACCCTTGCAGAGTTTATCAACTGCATCTACATTACTGGTTATGCACACAGCCTGTAGTTAGTTACAAGTGCAGATAGTCACCCTAACCCATTGATTACATTGAAAGAAACACACCATGGACGCACAAGTTAAAGGCACCAAGATCGAAGCAGCTAAGAAAGACGCTGCCAGCCCAGTAGGCAACAGCAAGCTGGATATCGCCAGCGCCGCCAATACCGAAAAGTCCAAGGCGCTGCAAGCAGCTCTGGCGCAAATTGAAAAGCAGTTTGGCAAAGGCACCATCATGCGCTTGGGCGAAGGCGAGGCGATTGAGGAGATTCAAGTGGTGTCTACCGGCTCGCTGGGCCTGGACGTAGCGCTGGGCGTAGGCGGTTTGCCACGCGGCCGTGTGATTGAGATTTACGGTCCAGAGTCGTCAGGCAAAACCACGCTGACGCTGCAAGTGATTGCCGAGATGCAAAAACTGTCTGGCACCTGCGCCTTTGTCGATGCCGAGCATGCGCTGGACATTCAGTACGCGCAAAACCTAGGCGTTAACCTGCAAGACCTGCTGATCAGCCAGCCTGATACGGGCGAGCAAGCGCTGGAGATTGTCGACAGCTTGGTGCGCAGCGGCGCGGTCGATTTGATCGTGGTGGACTCGGTGGCGGCGCTGACGCCTAAGGCCGAGCTGGAAGGTGAAATGGGTGATTCATTGCCCGGCCTGCAAGCGCGCTTGATGAGCCAAGCCCTGCGCAAGCTGACAGCGCACATCAAAAAGTCCAACTGCATGGTGATTTTCATTAACCAAATTCGTATGAAGATTGGCGTGATGTTTGGCAGCCCGGAGACCACCACGGGCGGCAACGCGCTGAAGTTCTACGCCTCAGTGCGCTTGGATATTCGCCGCACGGGCACCATTAAGAAGGGTGAGGAAGCCATTGGCAACGAAACCCGCGTGAAAATTGTGAAAAACAAAGTGGCCCCGCCGTTTAAAACCGCCGAGTTTGATATTTTGTTTGGCGAGGGTATTAGCCGCCACGGCGAGATTATCGACATGGGCGTAGTGGCCAAGGTGATCGAAAAAGCCGGTGCGTGGTACGCCTACAAAGGTGAAAAAATTGGCCAAGGTCGCGACAATTCACGCGAGTTTTTGCGTGAGAACCCGGCGCTGGCCATTGAGATTGAAAACAAAGTGCGCGAATCGCTGAACATTCCGTTAATCGGCGTAGATGGCGCGGCGGCTTAGTTTGCTTAACTTGGCAGACACACGAACTACGCCTAATATTTGCCTTGTTTAGCCTAAATTTTATATGCTAAATAGGCGTTTCAGGCCGTAGTTCCTGCTCAAGCAGCTATTAAATTAATAGTAGATTAGTTGTGTTTAATATCGCCACTCTTAGCCTCAAAGGCCGTGCTTTGCGCGCGCTGGCGGGGCGCGAGTATTCGCGCGTTGAACTACAGCGCAAGCTAGCCAGCGCTGAGGCCGAGCCCGGCGAGTTGACCAAAGTCTTAGATGAATTAGCGGCCAAAGGCTTTATCAACGAGCAGCGGGTGGCCGATTCGTTAGCCTACCGGCGCGGTGCCAAGCTAGGCACGGCCCGTGTGGTGCAAGAGCTTAAAGCCAAAGGCGTAGACCCCGACGCAGTAGCCCAAGCTGCCGCTCATTTAAAAGCCACCGAGCTAGACCGGGCTCGCGAAGTGTGGCGCAAAAAGTTTGGCAGCGTTGCGCCAGACGGCGCTGACAGGGCCAAACAAATGCGCTTTTTAGCCAACCGTGGGTTTGCGCCTGAGGTGATTCGCAAGGCGGTGGGTGGGGTGGACGAGGATTACGATTAGTTTTGGTCTGGTGTCGTGTCAGCGTGCGTTCTGGCTTAGTTGGTCGTTTGTCTTGTGCGTGCACGCCGGATGCAGAGTGCACCTGAATTTTGATCCGACCCCGAATGCTCGCGCGTGACCAAATCGGAAACAAACCCCAAGCCCACTACAAGCGCACTGCTGTGGCGCGTGCTGGAACAAAGAGCTGGGCAGAACAGCCAGCGCCAGCGCAGCGAACACGCAGCATAAACAAGCCAGAAAGTACCAGTCAGAGTACTTCAAACGGCATTTTTAATAATAAAATAGGCCACTAACCCAAGTAAATCCTGCTCAGCAAGCTATTTAATCAATAGCATAAGGCATTAGGCTATTGACTGCAACTACGTAACGCCGCCGCGCCCAGCGCCGTGGTGACCGGCTCTAATTGCGCACGCAAAGCGTCATCCACTGCAGGTAAACGCAAAATCTGGCCCTGCGCGGGGGCAATTTCTTGGACCACTTTGGCAGTGCGTACGCCACGCTTGCTTAAGTTGGCAAGCTCTTGGTTGGCTAAGGCCGCAGTGGCGTGGCCGCCCAAGGAAATGCCAGGCTCAAGTTTGGGGTTTTGCAAAGTGTCGATGGTCACCTCTAGTCGGCGTAGCTCGGTTTTCTTTTTGGCCAACACTTCTGGGTCGTTGTATTTGCCCATGTACACAATCCACCGGCCCACTTGCTCGGCGCTGTCCATGGTCCAGCTGCCAGTGGGTAAGGATTGCAGCGCACTGCGCGCGGCAGCGGCTACGCGCTCACCCAGCACGGGGGTTTGCAGGCATTCCAGCGGCTTGGCTAGGGCAGCAGTTGGGGCACTGCTAGCGGCGCTGTTGGCAACACCATCGATACGCTTGGCCTCGCTGGGGCTAAGCAAACGCAGGGCCTCGGGCTTGATTTGCTGGGCCATGCGCGCAGGCTCGCTTTGCGATGCGGGCGCTAGGCCAAAAATAGCCAAGTAGCCTTGCGTCCACGCAAAGTACAGCCCGTTGGCTAGCAATAAAAGTACAACAATGAGACGCAGCATATAAAAGTGGGGTGTGGTGAACCGTATGTTACCGACTGCCGGCCGGGCCCGTCGTAGTGGGCAAAAAAGCAGCTGGTTTGCCCGCGCCTATGGCAGATGGTGCGCCCGTTGGCCCGCTAGCAGGCCGCACGCTCACCTCGTTGCTAGTAACGCGCTGCTCGCCGCCTGCAGTGTGCACGCGCAGCGCGCCTTGGGCGTCGACGCCGCGCCCTGTGCCTTGCGTGCCGTCGCTTAGCAGCAAAGGGCGCCCGGTCAAAGCATCTCGCGCAGCAAAGCGGGTGGCAAAAGCGGCAAAACCTTCTTTTTCAAACAGCAGCACGTCGCCCAGCAAGGCCGCTGCTACGCGATTTAAGGCCTGTGCAGCAGTTATAGATGGCTCTAACTGCACTAACCCCACGGCAGGGGTAGAAACGCTAGCTAAGGCCTCTGGCAGCCTGGGCGTGATGTTAATGCCCACGCCGATCACGGTGTAGCGCGCTTTACTGCCCGCGCCTGCGTTGCCAGCCACGCCACCTACTGCGCCGCCAACTTCACCATCTGGCCCCAACGTTTGCTGCGTTTCTATCAAAATACCCGCCAACTTACAGTCGTCCACCCACAGGTCGTTAGGCCATTTAAGCTGAATGCGCGGATGCAGGCTGCTGGCCACGCTAACGCCCACCGCCAAAGACAAACCATCCCAAGCCTGCGGCAGCAGCAGCAGGCCCAGTGAGAACGTCAGCGAAGGGGCTGTAGTGCCCGCGTTGTTGTCTGCGGGTAACGGTGCGCCGCTGTGCCATTGGCGGCCCAGCCGCCCACGGCCTGCGGTTTGGTGCTGGGCCACCAGCAGGGTTGGCTCGGTGCGGCCCGCGCGGGCGCGGCGCATCAGCTCAGTGTTGGTTGAGTCGATCTCAGGCAAGATTTCCACGCTAAAGCCTGCCAAGCTAGGCAGGCCCAAGGCCATCACGTCTTGCCAGATGCTCTCGGCACTGCCGGGAAAGGCGTTGTCAGGCATAGTACGGCAGCAGGGTGTGGGGTGTGGGCCCTACGCACTGCGTGAATGGCTTGCGCCCAATGGAGTACGTTGTGTGCAGCATGTCAATCACCTGCGCCGCCACGATTTAAGCGAGGCTTTTGGGCGCCAGCATGGTGCCACGGCATTTGGGTGCTCCGCACCAGCAAGCGTAGTCGGCCTTGAGCTTTTTGGTGTACTTCTCGTCAATGACCAAGCCGTAGTTGTAGAAAAGCTCTTCGCCTTTGGCAATATTGCGCAGGGCTTTGATAAACACGCGGCCATGCAATTCGTCAGCCTCGCAATTAGGTGCGCAGCTGTGGTTAATCCATCGGCTGTCGTTGCCGCCGACGTTAGCGTCTAGGCAGTCGCCGCCTTCGAGCGAGAAGTAAAACGTATGGTTGGGTTGCAGCGGGTCATGTGGGTGACGGCGCAGGGCTTCTTTCCAGTTAATGCGCTGGCCAATGTATTCGATCAAATGCTGGCCCTCGGCCACCGGGGCTACTGCAAACATGCCTTTGCCATGCACGCCCGATTTGCGGGTGACAATGAACTTGCCGGGTACGACCAAAGCGTCGAGCTTGGCTGTGCGTTTGGTGAGTTTTTTGGCTTTTTTGAGGGCTTTTTCAGCCTTGTCGGTCGCTTTGTCTGCCACCTTGTCTGTCACCTTGTTTTGGGCCTTCTGCAGGGCTTTTTTGTCTGACTTTTTTAGTTTGTCTTTTTTGTCGGTTTTTGCGACAGCGTGGGTGTTTTTTGGCATAGCCCGAAAAATTTGGTATGGTGAATCATGGGCGCGCGCATGTGTGTGCGCCTGCGCATGTGCGTGCGCGAGACCTGCATTGTAGTGGGTTGTATGTAATTAGTGTGAGAATGCCGATATGAAAACTTTAGTCATTGCCGAAAAACCCTCTGTAGCCCAAGACATCGTGCGGGCGCTAACGCCCGTGTGGGGCAAGTTTGAAAAGCACGACGAATACTTTGAGAGCGACAGCCATATCGTCAGCTCTGCCGTGGGTCACTTGGTCGAAATTCAAGCGCCTGAGGAGTTTGACATCAAGCGCGGTAAGTGGAGCTTTGCCAACTTACCAGTCATCCCGCCGTACTTTGATTTGAAGCCCGTAGACAAAACCAAAACGCGATTGAACGCGGTAGTTAAGCTGGCCAAACGCAAAGACGTGGGCGCCATCATCAACGCTTGCGACGCGGGCCGCGAGGGCGAGTTGATCTTTCGTTTGATCGAGCAATACGCTGGCGGCAAAGTGCCATTGGGCAAACCCGTCACCCGCCTGTGGCTGCAAAGCATGACACCGCAAGCCATCCGCGATGGTTTTGACAACCTGCGCTCTGACAAGCAAATGCTGCCTCTGGCCTACGCCGCCCGCAGCCGCAGCGAGGCCGACTGGCTGGTAGGCATTAACGGCACCCGCGCCATGACAGCGTTTAACTCGCGCGACGGAGGCTTCTTTCTCACCACCGTGGGCCGCGTGCAAACGCCTACGCTGGCCATCATGGTAGAGCGTGAGGAGCAAATTCGTAAACACATCTTCCGCGATTACTGGGAAATTCACGCTTCGTTTTTGAGCGAAGCTGGTGAGTACCCCGCTAAATGGTTTGACCCGAAGTGGAAAAAGGGCAGCGATGCTGGCACGGGGGAAGGGCCCAGTGCTTCTGAGCTCAGGGCCGACCGCATTTGGAACGAGCGCGATGCGCAAGCCATTGTCGATGCCGTTAAAAGCAAATCCGCCAGCGTTACCGAAGAAAGCAAACCCACCACGCAAGCCAGTCCCTTGCTGTTCGACCTGACCAGCTTGCAGCGCGAGGCCAACGGTAAATTTGGCTTTAGCGCCAAGACCACGCTGCAGCTAGCGCAAAGCCTGTACGAGCGCCACAAGGCGCTGACCTATCCGCGTACCGACTCGCGTGCGCTGCCCGAAGACTACTTGCCTGTCGTTAAAAAGACCTTTGAAATGCTGGCGGACGGTGGCCACAAACACCTTGAACCGCATGCGTTGACGGCGTTAAATAATGGCTACATCAAGCCAAGTAAACGCATATTCGACAACACAAAAGTTAGCGATCACTTTGCGATTATCCCAACATTGCAGTCACCTAGCAATTTGTCCGAGGCAGAATTTAAGCTGTATACGCTGGTGGTGCGCCGCTTTATGGCGGTGTTCTTCCCGAGTGCTGAGTACCAAGTGACCACGCGAATAACCACTGCGGTGGGCCACAGCTTTAAGACCGAAGGCAAGGTGCTGGTTAAGCCCGGTTGGCTGGCCATTTACGGCAAAGAAGCCGACGACGAGATAGAAAAAAAAGAAGGTAAAGATGGGGAAGCTGGCAGCAAAACGCTGGTCGCCGTCAAACCCGGCGAGATGGTGCGCAACGAGGTAGCCGAGGCCAAAGCCCTTAAAACCAGGCCACCCGCGCGCTACAGCGAGGCCACTTTGCTAGGCGCGATGGAAGGCGCAGGCAAGCTGGTAGACGACGACGAAATGCGCGAAGCCATGCAAGAAAAAGGCTTGGGCACACCTGCCACACGCGCCGCCACGATTGAAGGCTTGCTCAACGAGAAATACATCTTGCGCGAAGGCCGCGAGCTGATTCCCACAGCCAAAGCCTTTCAATTAATGACACTGCTGCGTGGCTTAGGCGTAGAAGAACTCTCCAAACCCGCGCTGACGGGGGAGTGGGAGCACAAGCTGGCGCTGATGGAGCAAGGCAAGCTCAGCCGCGAAGCCTTTATGGCCGAGATCAACGCCATGACGGAAAAAATCGTCAAAAAAGCCAAAGAATACGACCGCGACACCATCCCAGGTGACTACGCTACGCTCGCCACGCCGTGCCCCAACTGCGGCGGCATCGTAAAAGAAAACTACCGCCGCTACACCTGCACCGGCAAGGCGGGTGCGGCAGAGGGCTGCGGCTTTAGCTTCGGCAAATCGCCAGCAGGCCGCACCTTTGAGCCTACCGAAGTCGAAGGCTTTATCCGCGACAAAAAGATTGGCCCGCTGGAAGGTTTCCGGTCTAAAGCGGGCTGGCCATTCGTCGCCGAGATTGCGCTGAAGTACAACGAAGAAGACAAAAACTGGAAGCTAGAGTTTGACTTTGGTGAAGACGCTAAAGCCGCAGAAACCGGCGAGATCGTGGACTTATCAGCCAAAGTATCGCTAGGCGCTTGCCCTAAGTGCGGCAGCCCAGTCAAAGAGTTTGGCAAAAGCTATGTGTGCGGAAAATCGGTGCCCACAGCAGAGCAGCCTACCCCTAGCTGCGACTTTAAAAGCGGTCAGATTATTTTGCAGCAACCCATTGAGCGCGAGCAAATGACCAAGCTGCTGGAAACCGGCAAAACCGATTTGCTGGATAAGTTTGTCAGCATGCGCACACGCCGCAGCTTTAAAGCCTTTTTATCGTGGAACAAAGAAGAAGGCAAAGTAGGCTTTGAGTTTGAAGCTAGCAAATACCCACCGCGCAAGACGGCTGCAGGCGCTGCCAAGGGCGCACCTGCACGACCTGCTGGCAAAGCAGCGGCTAAGAAAGCTGCCGTTAAAACTCCGGCCGCTAAAAAAGTAGCTGCTAAAAAGACGGTGGCCAAAAAAGCTGCTGCAAAAACCACCGAGGCCAAAGTACCACGTGCTGGCACGCTAAAGCCCAGCGCAGCGCTGGCCGCCGTGATTGGCGAGGGTTTGTATGGCCGCGGTGAGGTGACTAAAAAGCTGTGGGACTACATCAAAACCAACGGCCTGCAAGACGCCAAAGACAAGCGCAGCATCAACGCCGATGCCAAGCTGGCCGCCGTGTTTGGCCAGCCACAGGTCACTATGTTTCAAATCGCAGGCTTGATTGGCAAGCATTTGAGCTAAAATCAACGAGCCTTGCAGCTCTAGCAGGTTTTATCCGTAACGCAAAACAAAACGGCAGCCTGTAGGCTGCCGTTTTGCTTGAATGGAATAAATGCTTTACGTCACCGCGCCGCGCTTGGGCCGATTGCCCAGCCTGCGTGCCACCACCGAGCCTAGCGACATCACCAGTGCCAATGCTATGGCGCTGTGGCGGTTGGACAGCTCGGTGAATCGCATGGGGGTTAAGGACCATAGTTTGCATCGGTTGGCGGCCTGTACCGTGGCGTTGCGCGGCATGCGGGAAAAAAATGCGCCCTCACCTACACAGGAGCCTGGGCCAATGATGGCCACGTGTGCTTGCGCGTTAGCGTCGGTGTGGTACACATTAAGCGCGCCCGATTCGATGAAATACACCGTAGTGTCTTTGGAACCCTGCTCGATCAAGGCCTGGCCTTCTTCCATGGTGAAAGTTTGCAAATAACCTGCCAACACTTGCCATTGGGCCACACCCAGGGTAAGTTTGACGCTGTCGGGGCTGTCGGCATGTTGCAGCGCTTGCAGCAAACCGATCACCGTGTTAGGCATGCCCGGGGCATTGGTGGGCACTATGCCACTGGGTCCAAACCCACTGTTGCTAAAACCGCTATTACCAAACCCGCTTGGAGCAAAGCCGCTGTTGCCGAAGCTGCTGTTAGCTACTTGCGCACGCAACGCACTGTCGCGCGGCATGACGCGGCTTTCGTTTTGGGTCGGTAGGGCTCTTGAGTCCCCGGATCTGGGTCCGTCATTTTTAATCATAGTTGTTAAAGGTAAGCTATTTGGCCTAACAATGCAAGTTTTACGTGAAATAAGTTACGTTTGCAATGAATTGTTACTAAAAATGAGGGCCATGGGTAACATGAGCGGCTGCGAATGGCCTTGTCTAGCAAGTCTAACCCTGATGGTAAGCTCAACGCATCAAATGACAGGAGCAAAGCGATGGACATGGGTATTGCGGGCCGCTGGGCCCTGGTGGGCGGCGCAAGTAAAGGGCTGGGCTGGGGCTGCGCACAGGCGTTGGCGCGCGAGGGCGTAAATGTAGTGATGGTTTCGCGTGGAGCCAAAGTACTAGAGGCCGCTGCGGGCGCTTTGCGGTCAGCCTGCCCCGCTACCATTCTTACAGTGGCTGCAGACATCACTACACCCGAGGGCCGCGCGCAAATTTTTGCAGCTACAGGTGGCCCGGGCACTAACTTTGACATCGTCGTGACCAACGCTGGCGGCCCGCCTACGGGTGACTTTCGCGCTTGGAACCGCGACACTTGGCTGGCAGCTATTGACGCAAATATGCTGACGCCTATTGAATTGATTAAGGCCACTGCAGACGGCATGGCCGCGCGTGGCTTTGGCCGCATTATCAATATCACCAGCAGCGCGGTGAAGTCGCCCATTGACATACTGGGCTTATCCAACGGCGCGCGCAGCGGACTGACGGGTTTTGTTGCAGGCGTTGCGCGCAGCAGTTTGGCAGCCCAAGGGGTTACTTTAAACAATTTGCTGCCAGGCATTTTTGACACCGATCGTTTGGCGGGTAATTTTGCGGCAGCGGCTAAAAATAGCGGCAAAAGCGTAGAAGAGGTGCGCGCCAGCCGTATCGCGGCGCTGCCCAACAAACGCTTAGGTACACCCGAAGAGTTTGGATCGTATTGCGCGTTTTTATGCAGCGTACACGGCGGGTATATCAACGGTCAGAACCTGTTGATGGACGGCGGAAGTTATCCAGGAACGTTTTAAGGTGCTATTGATTACATAGCTGGCTGAGCAGGTTCTGCGGCATAGAAGGCCTCAGCTTCAACCACAGTAGGCACGCGCTGGGCCAGCGCACACATTAGCTCATAGCCCACGGTGCCCGCAGTAGCGGCAACTTCGTCTATGGGCAACACCACGCCGTTGCTGGCACGCCCCCACAGCGTCACCTCGGTGCCTAGGTGAACACCGTGCAACTCCGTAATATCCACCGTAATCATGTCCATGCTAACGCGGCCCACCGTACGTGTGCGCACGCCGCCCACCAGCACAGGCGTGCCCGTGGGGCACAAACGCGGATAACCATCGGCATAGCCACAAGCTACTACAGCAATACGCATGGGTTTATCGGCCACAAAACTTGAGCCGTAGCCCACCGTGTCGCCTATGGCCAAGTCGCACACGCTGATGACTTCGGTGGACAATGTCATGCTGGGTTGCAGATCCCAATGGGCTGTTGAATGGTGCGGATAGTCTGGCGCGCTGCCGTACAACATGATGCCGGGGCGTGTCCAATCGGTGCGCAACTCTTGCGTGCTGTAACGCAATGTGGCAGCACTGTTGCTAAGCGATCTTTCGCCAGGCAGGTCTAGGGTTGCTGCGTTAAACGCTGCCAGTTGGTGGGCAATACCATCCGTGCCGCTGCGCAGTCCATCGGCATCACTAAAGTGCGTCATTAAGGTAATTTCATCGACTTGAGGTAACCCATTGAGCCGAGTCCATGCGCTGCGGTAGCTGGCAGGTTTGAAGCCCAAGCGATTCATCCCCGAGTTCATTTTTAGAAACACACGTTGCGGCACATTGGTTTTATGCGCTGCCAGCATATCGATTTGCTCGCTGCAATGCACCGTATGCCATAGCGACAAGCGCGAGCACAGCTCTAGGTCACGCAACTCAAACGCACCCTCCAGTAACAAGATAGGGCCACGCCAGCCTAGGCTGCGCACGCGTTGGGCTTCCTGCAGGTCAAGCAAGGCAAAGCCATCGGCTGCGCGAAATCCGTCAAAAACACGCTCAATTCCATGGCCGTAAGCGTTGGCTTTAACTACAGCCCATACTTTGGCATCAGGCGCTTTAGCGCGTGCACGTGCTAAGTTATGGCGTAGACCGGCGGTGTGGATGGTGGCTAATATAGGGCGCGGCATAGCGGTAAATGCGGTCAGATTATCAATATTGCATAGCTGTCAAGCAGGATAATCGATAGTGTAGACCCAACCAGATTCACTAAAGGGATGCCAGCGCGTGCTATAAAGCCAAGTCATTGATCAATAGTTAATCTAATCTTTACGTGAAACGCGGTTTCTACACCATTATGTCGGCGCAGTTTTTCAGCTCGCTGGCAGACAACGCCTTGTTTATTGCTGCCGTGGAGCTGTTGCGCGATGAACAGCAGCCCGAATGGCAGCGCGCCGCATTAGTGCCTATGTTTGCGCTGTTTTATGTGCTGTTGGCACCCTTTGTAGGGGCGTTTGCTGACTCGCAACCCAAGGGCTGGGTCATGCTGATTAGCAATACCATCAAAATCGTCGGCTGCCTGATGATGCTGGCAGGCGTGCACCCTTTGTTAGCCTACGCCGTAGTAGGTCTTGGTGCTGCCGCTTATTCGCCAGCCAAGTACGGCATATTGACCGAGCTTTTACCCTCCTCGCAGCTAGTGAAGGCTAACGGATGGATTGAAGGGCTGACGATTGGTTCTATTATTTTGGGGGTAGTGCTGGGCGGTCAATTGGTGGGCCGGTCAGTGTCTCATTTGCTGTTGTCGTTTGACTTTCCATTGATCGATACAGGCGTGGACACACCGCCTGAGGGGGCCATTTGTGTGCTGGTGGTGATTTACCTAGTGGCAGCTTGGTTTAACAATCGTATCCCGCTGACAGGTGCACAGATGCGCCCGTTGCCGCACAATTTATTCACCCTGTTGCCTGATTTTTGGACGTGTAACTTGGCGTTGTGGCGCGATAAACTGGGCCAAATTTCGCTAGCAACCACTACGTTGTTTTGGGGCGTTAGCGGCAACTTGCGCTATATCGTGCTGGCCTGGAGCGCTGCGGCTTTGGGCTACAGCACCAGAGAAGCATCCACACTGGTGGGGGTCGTCGCCATTGGTACCGCTGTCGGTGCTGTACTGGCATCACTCAAAACGCGCCTTGAGCATGCGCCTCGTTTAATGCCACTAGGTATTGCCATGGGCCTGCTGATGATCGTCTTGAACTTGATCACCAACGTCTGGCTGGCTGCTCCGTTTTTAATTTTGCTAGGCGCTATTGGCGGGTTTTTAGTGGTGCCCATGAATGCTCTGCTGCAACACCGTGGGCACAATTTGATGGGTGCAGGTCGCTCAATTGCGGTGCAAAATTTTAACGAACAAGCGTGCATTTTGGGCTTGGGTGCCCTGTACACCTTGGTCGCTACCGTTAACTGGTCTCGCTTTAGCATCACGCAAAAACTGGGTTTGAGTGCGCTTAAGCCTGAGCAGTTGAGCGCCTATCTGGCCATTACCATGTTTGGCTTGCTGGTAGCCGGCATGATGCTGGTGATCAAACGCTGGCACGCCTCTAACCTTGTGCGCCATCCACAAGAGTTGGCGCGCTTACTGCATATCGCACGCAACGACAATTTGCACGGCTAATCAGCCTGATTGCTGTTTGCCCTGATGCGTTTGCCCACTGCCCCTGCAGCTGTTACGCGTATAGCGGTAGGCGCTTTGCTGGCCAACGCTTTGGTATGGGGTATGTCATGGTGGCCATTTCGCTTACTCCAAAATTATGGTGTACATCCTTTGTGGGCGACCGCAATGGTCTACACCATAGTGTCGGTTTGCATCTTGCTTGCACGTCCTGCGGCATGGCGGGCAGTTTTGCGGCACAGAGCTATGTGGTTGTTGGCATTGGGTTCTGGCCTGACCAATATTTGTTTTAACTGGGCAGTCACCGAAGGCGACGTGGTGCGCGTAGTCTTGCTGTTTTATTTAATGCCTGCTTGGGCGGTTCTGCTGGCTTGGTGTCTGTTGGGCGAGCGAGCACAACCTGTGGCGTTGGTACGGCTTGGTGTAGCGTTTGCGGGTGTTTTGTTGATCCTGAAAACCCCCGGCTCAGCTTGGCCTGTGCCGCAAAGCTTGCCAGACTACTTGGCGTTGGTGGGTGGCTTTAGCTTTGCGCTGGTAAACGTCATGTTGCTCAAGCTGCGTGACACGCCACCAGCATCACGCATGCTGAGTATGTTTTGCGGTGGTGCCGTGATGTCAGTCGCAGTAGCAATCTGGGGCAATACTGCCGGCTGGGTTTCAGCTATGCCCGCTGTACAGGCAGATTGGGTGGCTCTGCTGCTGGGGTTGACTGCCGCCTTTTTGGTTAGCAATCTGTCGCTGCAGTATGGCGCAGCGCATTTACGCTCAGGCACTACAGCGCTCGTTATGCTGTCAGAGATCGTATTTGCATCTTTGTCTTCTGTGCTGCTGGGCGCAGCTGTACTTGATGCGCGCACTTTAGGCGGTGGTGCCCTGATAATGATTGCAGCAGCTTCAGCCGCGTTCGCTGATAAGCAAACCACGCATTAAAAATGTTGCTGCACTGCTTTGCAGTCTCAAAAAATCTCAGCTTTGCTATAACGTGCAGCGCTTAGACCATCAGCGAGGCTGCGTCTTGCGAGGTTAAACGGCGCACATGCTCTAAAAGCGCCGCGTCAGTGTAGGGCTTGGTTAAATAAAGATCTACGCCAGCATCTTCTGCCAGATCGCGGTGCTTATCGCTAGCACGTGAAGTGATCATAATGACAGGCAAGGCCATGAATGCAGGCACTTCACGGATGCGCCGTGTCAGGTCCAGGCCATTCAGGTTGGGCATTTCCAAGTCTGTCAATACGATCGCAGGCGGTTTCTCGCGCATGCTATCCAAGGCTAGAAAGCCATCATTTGCACTAGTGACTTCATAGCCTGCATCTTCCAGTAATTGCTCCATGGAGCGACGCACAGACAAAGCGTCATCTACTACCAGTACGCGTGTACGTTTAACAGCCAGGCGGCGGCGCAAAGCCAGCGATGCCGTCACACGCACAGTAGAACGCGCAGCGCGCTCTAGCGCAGGTATATCTAGCACAAACATGGGCTTACCGTCTGCACGCATCGCGCCGCCGACAACACCCGCAATACGGCGTATCAGGCGTCCTACATCTTGCAGGATCAACTCTCGCGCATCGACAACAGTATCGACCACCAAAGCAATCGTTCCCGTCGATGCTTTGCACAGCACGCATGGCCTTGGGGTTGCCATCAAATTGATCTGATCTTCAAATCCTAGCCATACGCCCAGGCTGTATGCGGGGTAGCTATTGTTGGCATATTCAAGATACGTCTGGCCATCTTTAAGTATCAGCTTTACCTCATCTGCTGCCATTGCTTGCACCACTTGGTCAGCAGGCAGTGCCACCCACTCGTTAGCGCAGCTCACAATAAGCGACTGGGTTGCGCCAGTGGAGACAGGTACGTGCAAGGTGAAGCTTGAACCCCTATGGGGTTCGCTGGCAATTTCAAGACGCCCCTTCAATGCACTAATGCGGTCGTTGACAATGTCCATACCGACACCCCGGCCGGACACTTCAGTGACTTCACCCTTGGTGCTGAAACCTGGTCGCAAAATCAAACGGCGCAGCTCGTCTTCTGACAACTGTGCACCGCGCTGAATCAAACCGTATTCAACGGCTTTGTTATACACCGTAGGCAAGTCTAGCCCGCGACCATCATCAGCACAAATGACCTCTACCTCTTGACCACTACGCCTAAAACTCAAAGTCACTGTGCCAGTTTTCGGTTTGCCCAGCATGCTGCGTTCATCGGCATCTTCTATGCCGTGGTCCACCGCGTTGCGCAGTAAGTGCAACAAAGGCTCCGTTAAACGGTTAAGTACGTCGGCATCTAGCGTTGTGTTCTCCCCCACTATCACCAACTGCGCCAATTTACCCGTGCTGGACGCTGTTTGTGCAACATTACGTTTTAATCGCGCCACTACTGACTTAACAGGCACTAAGCGCGCCTGTAATAGTTCACGGTGCTGCTCACGCAGGGAATAATCTTCGTCACGCAGCAGTTGCATGCTGCGCCCCAGATGTTTTTTTGCTTCGCGGGCAAACTCTAATTCGTCTTGCACTGCCTCGCTGACAAAGCGAGACAGGCCATGCAACGCGTCGTAGCGGTCCATCTCTAGCGGGTCAAACACTTCGCCTGTTTCGCGTTTTTCTTGCAGTTGCACCACCTGTTTATCTACCGTTTGTTCCAGCTCACGCAAACGTATGTTTAATTGGGCATGGTGCAGCTCTAACGCCGCCAACCGCTCATCAGCATCTTTAACGATCTGGCTAAAGCGTTGGGTATTGATAATAGACTGGCCTGAACGCCGCAGCACACGGCTTAAACGATCCACGCCCACGCGCAATGTTTGTACTTCTGCAGCCGGCACCATGGTGCCCGTGCTGACGCCGTCCGAAGCCTGCGCAGCTACAGCGCGTGGAGCAGCCGCCATATCAGCTGCTCCAGCGGTTAGAGGCGCAGGGTTTTGCGTAGTGATGCTACCGCCGCGCAGCCAGCCCACCCAGTCCAAAAGACGCTGCAAACACTCTACAGCCTCCGTGGGTGGGGCTTCTTCACCCTGCAGATGGGCCACCATATGCTGCATGACCCCCACGGCGTGTTGCATATCACGCACCGCAGCTGGATTAACGACGTCGCCTGCTTGCACACGCTCTAGCGCCCATTCCATCACATCTTCGAGGCGGTGGGCAGTGCGTCCAATGCCTGGTAGGCCGATGATATTGCCTGACCCTTTGAAGGTGTGCGCGATGCGTTGCGCCTCGATCATGTGCTCTTTTTCAGCGGTGCCTGCGGCCAAATTATCCAGGTGCACTAGCAGCCGTTCTAATTGCTCTGGTGCATCGGCCAGCATGGCCGACAACAAGCCAAGGTCCAATTCGTCGATTGCCAAGCTAACGTCGTCAAGCGTTGCCGGCTCTAACAGCGCCGTGGCAGCTGCCAGTTCTTCAGCGGCCAGTGCCGGGGGCTGCAACAACATATCGCGCAGAAAATCCAGCACCGACTCGTCAGGTGCTACCGGGCATGCGCGCAAATAATTTAAGATAGTTGCCACACTTTGCGTGGTGGCTGGGGCTTCTAAATAAGCTTGCGCAGGTTTTAGCCACCCTTGTAACCACACTAAAGATGCCGCATCAGGAGATTGTGATTGCGATTGCAACGTAGCAAACTCTGCAATTTGTTGTAAGTAGCCGCCCCAACCATGCAACTCCACCAGCGCACTAGCTTGAATAGAGCGATCGATCACCCCCAGCATGGGCTCAAGGTGCTCTGCAGCAGCCATAGGATGTTGTAGCGCAGCCGCCATGGCTTGCTCAGTGGCAGGCACATCCAGCGCAAACTCTTCGCGCAGTAAGCCTAGCAGATCGTCCAGTGTCATAATGCCCTGGCAGTCAGTACGTTAAGCATGTAATACCGCATTACGTGGTTTTTTCTGTCAGCTTGAACTGACCCACCGCTTGGGTCAAACGGCGAGAAAAATCGGCCAGCGTCTGGGTGGATGACGTTTGCTCAGCAATTGCGGAGGACGTTTGCTCAGTACCTTGGTTAATGTCCAGCACAGATTGCTGCAAGCTGGTGGCCAACTGTGCTTGCTGGTCAGAGAAAGTAGAGATCTGGCGCACTAAACTCACCAGTTGCTGAGTCGTTGTTTGCGTTTGGTTCATCTGCACACCCGCGCGCTGCGCTAGCTCAGACTGTTTAACCACTTCTCCAATCAGACGGTTCACCGTAAATAGTGTTTCGTTAGTTTCAGCCTGAATGTTACCCACCAGCTGCGAGATCTGCGCTGTGGCTTGGCGTGAGCTGTCTGACAGGCGTTGCACCTCTTCAGCCACCACCGCAAAACCGCGGCCCGCCTCACCTGCAGTAGCCGCTTGCATAGATGCGTTCAGCGCAAGTACGTGCGTACGCTCAGAAATGGTGTTGACCAACTGCACAGCGGTTGAAATTTCTTGCGAGCGTTCGCCCAAACGTTTAAAGCGTTTTTCCATGTCTGAAATAGAGTCGCGCAGCTGGTCCATACCCTTGACCGTGCCGTCCACCGCTGTCAAAGCAGCTTGTGTTGCAGTGGCGGCTTGCTCTGCAGCTTTATTGGACTGGGTCGAAAGTATCGCCATTTGTGACAGCTGATCAGTCGCTTTGTTCAAGTTGGTTGACATCGACTGCAGCGCCTCGCGCTCTGATCGCGCGGTCTCCTCAACCATCACAGACTGCACTCGCACGGCTTCGGAGGTTTTACGCACTTGCTCTGCAATGTCTTGCACTTCAGCCAACGTCCGACCTGTCTGCTCGGTAAACTGGTTCACAGAAGACGACACCGTGCCAATGATGTCCTCGGTCACAGGTGCACGGGCAGTCAAATCACGGTTGCCTAGCTGGAACACGGTCTGCAAGAGCGCAATCACCGAGTTGTTGAGTGTTTCGTTTTCTTTGCCGGCTTTTTCTAGCGTGGCAATACGGTCATCCAATAAGCCGTCAAACGAGCGGCCTAGCGCGCCAATTTCGTCTTGCTCTTTTAGAAGCGTGCGGGCAGCAGTGTTGCCTGATGCAACCTCTTGCACGGTGTCACTGAGTTTTTTGATCGGCGCCAAGAATCGACGCAAGAACCAAGTAACCAATAAACCAGCAATCACCACCACACCTAAACCAATCAGCAGCGCACGAATCAATGACTGTTGGTTAATGGCGTTGATAGCTTGGTCAGCTTCCACCTCATCAATTTTTGACACGATAGCCCAATTTAAACCCTGCGCGCGGAACGGACTCCAAGCACCGTAGCTGGAAATACCCCGGTAGTCCACAAACTTTGCGAAGCCTTCTTTGCCAGCCAAAGCTTCACGTGTAGCCACAGAATCAATAGTGAGCAAGCCGATATTAGTATTTTTCTTCAGCATGACAGCTTGGTTAGCAGCGCTAATTTTATCGCCCATGGTCTTGACGAACTCTTCTTTGTTTTCTAGCAAGTAGCGTGTGTTAGTGCGCGTGAGCTTATCTGCTCCGACCATAAAGATATCACCAGAGTCGCCCAAACCGATTTTTTTCCACGCTTTGTTAGAGTTCATCACCTCGGAGACTTTGTCGATGGGGAACTGGATAGCCAGCACACCCACTTGCTTATCGCCATCAAACAGTGGCACAGCAGCGAACGACGCTTGGTCGCCATACGAGGCTAGATAAGGCGCAAAATCCGACAGGTATACAGCATCGCGATTGGCTGCCTGCTTGACTTTGTTGTAAGCCTCAGCCAACTTACTATCAGACTCAATACCAGTTTTGAGCGAGGAGCCGAAGTCAAGCTCCTTAAATACGCTGTACACCACATTGTCTGTCTCCGTGTCGATCAAAAAAATATCGTAGAACTCAAACAACTTTTGCGCACGCTCTAAGCTGGGATGGTACTGGGCATGGGCCAGTGCATAGGCGTAGTTGCCCTCGGGCTTAATCAACTTTTCTTTTTGGCCCAGAGGGTTGGGGTTTTTGGTAATAAAGTCGGCCTGCAAAGCGGCACCGTTAGCGTCGAGCGCCGCAATGCTTTTAGCCAAATCAGGGGCTGCCTGTGAATTGCGCTTGGTAAACTCAGTTGCAAATTCTTTTTGAACATATGTGGTGATAGCGGCAACGGCAACCGCAGGCGCGATGGCGCTGTCTTTACCTGCTGTACTGAACGTAGTTTTAAACTGTCGCATTGCATCTACGGTATTTTTTTGCGCTGCCAAGGCTTGTAGCTGTCGGATAGTAGAGCTGAATTCGTCGGCCAACTGTTGGCTTTTTGTATCGCGCAGCGCGATCAACTGCGCACTTGTACGCTCTTGCAGGGTCTGGTCTGCCAGGCTGGAGGCTCCTTGCCACATCAACGCCGCAGTAATAGCCACCGGCACTAAAGTCAATAGACCCGCGCCCAGCAGCATTTTTTGTCTAATATTCATCGTTTACTCCGTTTATCGTGAAGCAGCCACGCTTGGTGCGGGCTGCCTTGATTGACTGGTTATCAGTCGTAATGCAAATCAGTTTACAAAAGAGATAGCTCATCTGCCAGCACTACCATCAGTTTGTCTATGTTTATCTCTAAAAAATTGCGTCCTGTGGCGTCTGTCGCTACGGCGTCACAAACTTCACGCAGATTGGCCGGTAGAGCGCCGGCATAGGTTAATTCTTGCGGCTCATACGTCAACTGCTGAGGCAGGCCGTTAAATATAAAGGCGACAGCGTCGTCAGCCCCTGTGCTTTGCAAGCCGCCGACCAGCAAGCGTTGATGGGGAGACACTTGCAAACTTGCAGTGGTCGGGCTGAAATACACAGCCAAGTCGATCACCGGCAGTATATTGCCCTCTATGTTGGCAGCGCCTACAAGCCAGGTGGGTGATTTGGGCACAGCGCTGATCTCAAAAGTCTCGACAATTTGCCGAGCCCAGTCAAACGAAAGCGCCAAAGCCCATGAGCCGCAGACAATACCCTGAGCCAGTTTCACTGCGCACCTTCTAGCGTGCTGTCTTTGTGACAAGCATCTGCGCTAGCCGTTGCGCTAGCGCTAGGCAATGCCATGTGCCAAGTTGCCAAACAAAGCATTAAATTGAGCTCAAAATTTGATCAGACGTGTAGGGCTTGGTAACGTAACCTTTGGCACCTAGCATTTGCGCGAACACACGGTCTGCTTTTTGGTCTTTAGACGTTACAAACACCACTGGTATGCCCTTGGTAGTGGGATCTTGCATCAACTGGCGAGTGGCAGAAAAGCCATCAAGGCCTGGCATGTTCACGTCCATCATGATCAGATCTGGCACCTCGGATTTAGCTTTGGCCACCGCCTCGGCACCCGAGCTAGCCGACACAACTACCCAGCCAGCGTCGGAGAAAATACGCTGCAAATTTTGCGCATCTACTGGCGCATCGTCAACTACTAAAACTTTTTTCATGATAACTTCCTCATTCTTTTAATTCGCTGCTTTCATTGCCTTGGGCAATCTAGAGAGCCGTAATAATTTTTTAACTTAAAGCACTTTTAGCCCATGCTGGTCACGGGTTAACGTGAGCCAGCAGCACCAAAACCAGACTTCACGCTCGCACCGTAATTGGTTTGTTGGAACCCGCGCGCGACGGTGCGGTCATGCTTGGCCAGCACTGCAATCAAGTCGCGCTCGTTAAGGGGTTTGGTCAAGTACGCATCACAGCCGGCCAGCGTGCCGCGGATTTTGTCGATGGTGCCGCCCCGGCTGGTCAGCATGACCACTACCGGTGGTTTGCCCTCAGAGTATTTGCGCTGCTTGATGGCGCGGCAAGTTTGGTAGCCGTCCAAACCCTCCATCATCACATCAAGAAAAACAAACTTGTACGGCCGTACATTCATGCGTCCCAAGGCTTCCTCGCCAGAGTTGACCAAGTCGGTACGAAAGCCAAACCGGGTTAAGCGATTGCGCATGAACTTTAAAGCAATGTCACTGTCGTCCACAACCAGGATATGGTCCATATTTTGGTCGTCGTCGGCTGTCATAGGCCGGGTGACACCGCCTAACACGGGGCTGTCATCGCGGCTATTGGAAAAGTCACCTGAACCTATACGCACGTCGTTGCGTGTCGTACGCGCAGGTGTAGATGCCGGTGTTGGTTTGCTGACGGCTATAGGGCCTACTACTGTGCGGGGTGCCAGCACTGCCGGGCTGCTAGTTGGCACACGATTAGCCGACACAGGCTGCGAGGCCGCACGCGGTGGTGTGGATGCTACTGCCGTTGGTACAGGTGCAACCGATGCTGATGGCCAAGATGCTGCGTGCACAGTAGCAGGTAGTGCTGCCGCAGGTGCACCTGGTAGTGCTGCCGCCGGCGCACCGTTTAGCATTTGCTCTACCGTGGTCAACACCTTCATCAGATTCAAGGGCCGCTTTTGGGTAGCCCAGCCAGTTCCGCCATCGGTATTACCTATTAACATGACATGGGCGCAGGGTTTTTGTGCGATTGCTGACTGCAAGGCGTTGGCGTCGTCTGCGTTGACCACGGCCAGATTGGCCTGCGAAGCCTCTAGCACCAACACATACCCCGGCGGCCGACGGGCGGCCAGCCTGAAAAATGACTCAAATGTGGCCCTCTCGAAGGACGAAAAACCTACTATCGCAATTTTATGGGGGGTACTCATCTCTAGCCTTTGCAGTAAACACGCTTAAGCGAGCTTAGCAAACATACCGCCCGAACACCACTGTAAAAAACGCGATGCACAGCGTGAGACGGCTGATTTTTATTTGCTAAAGAGTTGTTTGTAAGCATATTTAATTCCATTTACATTTTATGCAATCTGGCGGAACGACGCAAACTCTGACGCGAAGCAGGCAGCAGTTTGTGCCTGCGCACGTGAAATTGGACCGTTTTACTTATAAAAAACAACGATTGGGGTAAAGCCAGCATGTCAAAATTGGACTAGTATCCAGGGCATGACACATACTGCATACGATTTCGAAGCACTAGACACAGCGGGCCGCAAGGTGGCGCTGAAGAAATTTAAGGGCAAAGCCATGTTGATCGTCAACACAGCCAGCGCCTGCGGCTTTACGCCGCAATTTGCGGGTTTAGAAGCCTTGCACCAGCAATACAGCAAGCAGGGTCTCGTGGTGCTGGGGTTTCCATGCAACCAGTTTGGCAACCAAGACCCCCATAGCAACGAGGAAATTAGCAGTTTCTGCCAGCTGAACTATGGCGTCCAATTTGACATGATGGCTAAAATTGAGGTCAACGGCCCACAGGCCTCGCCGCTGTTTAAATGGTTGTCCAGTGAAGCCCCGGGGCTGCTGGGCAGTCAGTCCATTAAATGGAATTTCACCAAGTTTTTGGTGGGTAAAGACGGCCAAGTATTGCGCCGTTATGCACCGCAAGATGCCCCGGCATCGCTAGCTAAAGACATCGAAGCAGCGCTTATTTAGGCAACTGCATTTGCCGTGCAACCCACCCATCCATTTGCGCCACGGCGTCATCTGTTGCTGCCGTTAACGCGCGCACGCCGCCAGCGGCGTCTTGGGCGCTGGCGTTAGCACTAGCAGTAAAAACCTGTTGCCCAACCCATTGCTCATTGTGCAACAAGGTAGCGCGTAGGCGCACGACACCCGCACTGCTGCCCGGTGACTCAAAAACTTGGCTGAACTCGTCTAGCTCTACCTGCAGCCGCCAGGGGGCCACACCGTCGGCCACGCCCAGCACGGGGCCGCGCGCGCCCAGCGCGTTACGCAGGCGCAGTTGCACCAGCTGCGCGGGTGGCATGCTCCAGCGCGCCAAGCTGTAGGCGCGCAGCTGCTGCACATCCGTATACGCCAATCGGTACACCAAGGCCGTACTGTCCAGCGCAGTGGGACTGATCACGTCGGACAGTAGTAACACTGAGGCGCTTTTAGCAGATGCGCCAGTTGCGGCAGTTGCAGACACTGCTGGCATGCTGGTCATCGTAGGCGCTGGCAAGGCAGTGATGGCATCAGGCGCGGGCGTGCGCGCAGCGGGCAAACCCAGGTCGTAGACAGCCTTGGTCGCAGGGGCTTGCGGTGTGGCACAGGCCACCAGTACGCAGGCAGCTAGAAGCATGGTGGCGCTGCGAATAACGCTAGGTAGGCGTTGACAGCTTAGATTTATAGTGTGATTTAGCATTTGTGGGCCGTATTTACTGCTCAAGCAGCTATGGTATTAATAGCTAATTGGGTGGCAAGTTGATGGGGCACTCTGGGCGCGTTGGTAAATTGGTGTGGCTGGTGTGGCTGCCAGTTGGCTAGCGCACTGGCGGAGCAAAGCCTGGCTCGCCTGGGCCAGGTGTCGCTGCGCCATTGCCAAAGATAAAGCCTTGGGGGTTCTCGCCAATGGTGTTGAACACGCGCTCTGCATTGCGCGCTGTTTTAGAGGTATTGTCTGCCGCCCGACCCCAGCGGGGCAAGGTATTGGCGTTGAACGTTTGCGCGCCTTGGGCAACGGCAGCGCCGCCTGCGCTAACTTGGTCGAGCACGCCATCTTTTTCGTTCAATTTACTGCTAAGCGAGGTAATGGCGCTGGTAGCTGCGCTGGCGGCGCGAGAGGTTTCTTGCGCTGTTTTGCTCAGCTCAGTAGAGGTCGCTTGCAACGAACGCATAGCGCCACTGGTGTCTTTGACCAGCGCAGGAATGTCCGTTCGCTGCGGGCCAAACTGCGCGTCGGCTATGGCCTGTAGACGTTGCGACATGGCACCCACTTGCGCAGCGCTTTGCCCGGCCGATTTAACGCTGTCGAGCAGCGTTTTTTGGTTCTCGGGCGACAGTAGCTGGTTAATGCGTTGGGTGGTTTCCTCTACCTGCAAGATCAAATTACTGCCCTGCTCGGTCAGTTTGGTGAGCAAATTGGTGCGCAGCGGGATGCGGGTGGGTTGCTCTGCGGTGGTGGCCAGTCGCTGCTTTGACTCGCCGCTGTCGTCTAGTTGAATGTAGGCCAAGCCGGTGACACCCTGAAACCCCAGCATGGCAAAGGTAGAGCTGGTCAGCGGCGTGGCCTCGTCAATAGCCAGTTTGACCAGTACATTGCCGCTCACCTTGGGGTCAAAGCCAATAGCATCAACCCGCCCCACGTCGATACCGCGGTAACGCACGGGCGCTTGCGCTGACAAGCCAGCGACCGATTCACGGGTGCTCAGCTCGTACGTGTCGCGCATTTTGGTGTCGCGCGACAGCCACGACGCCAGCGCCACCACAATGGCCGTGATGAGCAGTACAAACGCACCAGCTGCCAGTGCGTGCGATTTATTTTCCATAAGACAGCCTCCCTTGCATGGTCTTAAAAGTATTGTCTAACAACGTGGTGCTTGGTACGTAACGCATTGCTTTAGTCCTCAGTGTGGTGTCGGCACAGAGGGTGCCAACGTAGCCATCGCGCGCCTGCCACGCTCACCCAAAAAGAATTTCTCGATAAACGGGTGGCGGTACGCGATTACCTCTTGCGGCGTACCGCTGACGATGATTTTTTGATCGGCCAGCACCGCCACCCGCGTGGACAAGTCGAGCAAGGTGTCCAGGTCATGCGTCACCATCACCAAGGTAAAGCCCAGCTCTTTGTGCAGTGAGCGCAGCAAGGCGCAAAAATCGTCGGCACTTTCAGGGTCTAGACCAGCGGTGGGCTCGTCTAGAAACAACAGCGGCGGGTCCATGATGAGCGCGCGGGCCAGCGCTACCCGTTTGATCATGCCGCCTGACAAATCGGCTGGCATTTTCAGCGCCTGTTTAGCGTCTAGGCCCACCATTAGCAGCTTAACCATGGCGGCGTCATGCACCAAATCGTCGGGCAACTGCTGCAACTCTCGCAGTGCAAAGGCAATGTTGTCGAGCACGCTGAACGCTGAGAACAGCGCACCGTGCTGAAACAGCATGCCCACGCGGCCCGACGCACCCTGCCCGCCCAATGCCGACACGGGCTGGCCCAACACCGATATGGTGCCGCGCTGCGGTGTCTCTAGGCCCAATATCTGCCGCAACAACACGGTTTTGCCCGAACCCGAGCCGCCGACCAAAGACAGCATTTCACCCTCGGCAATCGTCAAGTCCAGGTCTTTGTGAACGACTGATTCAGACTCTGGCGTTTTAAACACCGTCCACAGCTTAGAGATTTCCACCACGTTTGTCATATGCCCACATCCTTAAAGACGATAGCAAACAACGCGTCGACCAAAATCACCAAGGTGATGGAGGTGACCACCGAGGCCGTGGTGCCTTGGCCTAGGCTCTCGGTGTTGGGTTTGACACGCAGGCCAAAATGGCAGCCCACCAGCGCGATCAGCAGGCCAAACACCACCGACTTAAAAACCGCCAGGGTTAAGTTAGACAGCGCGACCGCGTCGGGCAGGCCGTTGATAAAAAACTTGGGCGATATGCCCAGCGCTATGTCGGCGGCCAGCATGCCGCCTATCAGCGAGGCCACCGTTGTCCACGCGCTGATCAGCGGCATCGCTACGGCCAAGGCTAGGGCACGCGGCATGACCAATCTAAACCCGTGCGGTATGCCCATCACCCGCATGGCGTCCAGCTCTTCAGTCACCCGCATGACGCCAATTTGGGCGGTGATGGCTGAACCAGAGCGCCCGGCAATCAAAATAGCGGCCAGCATGGGGCCCAGCTCGCGCACCAGCGACACGCCCAGTAAATCGACGATATAGGCGTCGGCCCCAAACTGCCTGAGCTGCTGCGCGCTCAAATACGCCAGCACCACGCCGATCAAAAAACCCACCAGCGCGGTAATAGGCAATGCGGTAGTACCAAACTGGTACATATGGCCCGAGATATCGCGCCACGGCCCTAAGCGCGGCTGGCCCGCAAAACGCACAATGTCTAAAAATAGCTGGCCAATCAGCTGCACAAAGTCGCGCGCGTGCGACAGCCATTGCAGCACAATGTCGCCCAAAGACAAGTAGCGTTGCCTCCACGTCCTAGGGGGTTCTTTGTGCTCAGGTGTCGTTAAATGCGCTATACGCTCTAGCATCTCGCGCTGCTGGGGGTGCATGACAGCCTCGCTGGGCAGGGTGCGGCCCCAGTGCTGGTAGAGCAGCTGCGCACCAATATGGTCAATTTGCTCGGCCTCGCGCAGATCCCACGGTGTGCCGCTGGGCGCACGCATTTTGGCAAAGTCACCTTGCACAGCCTCCCAATGCAATGGGTCGGCAAACTGCGCTGCAGTCCAGCGCCCACGCAGCACGTACCGCAGTCCTTGCGGGGTGGTCATGCTGTCGATGCGTGGCGCGGAGGTGTCCATAGGCTGATGTGCGTAGCTAAACTTGATAGTAGCCCGTAACACACCCCATCACTTGTAAGCGTTACGCTCTTAAATGTTTCCCCATACCTTGTCTAAAGCCTGCCGCGCTGCGCCTATTACCAGCTCGTGCGATCTGGCGGCAGCATAAACAAAGCACAGCGTGCAGTCCAGCGATACTTTGTCGGCAATTACCAAGCCCCGGGTTTGCGACTCGTGGATGGCAATAGAGTCGCGTACCAAGCTTAAGCCTACACCCGAGCGCACCAGGTCCAGCATGGAGGCTTCTTGGTCTACCAGTGCCGCGCGTTTGGGGCTGATGCCCAGCGGGCCAAATACGCCTGCCAGCAGGCGGTGGTGGGCAGAGGCGGGCGGCGTGGTGATCCACGGTAGCGCAGCCAAGGCCCGCCAGTCGCGGCCCAGCACCTGCGGCCCCCAGCCTGCTGGGGCCAGCACGCGGTAGGTAAATTTAGTCAATGGCAGTACTATAAATTCAATAGCTGCTTGAGCAGGATTTACTTGGGTTACCGGCCTATTTTGCATTATATTCTGGCTTAAAACAGCGTCCGAATCGGCCAAGTAGAAGCCTACGTCTAAATCGCCCTGCGCCAGTTGCCTTAGCACCTCGCCGCTGATGGCTTGGCGCAGCTCGGTGTCGATTTGCGGGGCAGATTCAACTAACTGTTTAAGAAACTCCCCCAGCCGCGTGAACTCGGGGTCCAGGATGGTGCCCACGCGTAGCGTGCCGCGCAGGGTGCTGCGCAGATTACGCGCAGATTGGCCAAAGTCTTGCAACGCGGCGAGCACCTTTTCAGCCTGCGGCAGCAGCGCTGCGCCGTCACGCGTGAGGGCCAGGCCCTTGGGTGTGCGGGTAAATAACTGCAGCTTGCTGCGCTCTTGCAGGGCTTTGATTTGCAGGCTGACGGCCGGCTGCGTCAGGTGCAGGCGGACAGCGGCGCGCGACACATTGCCCTCACGCGCCACGGCGCAAAAAGCTTTTAGGCTGGCCACATCATAGTTACCCGCCGCCGCCAACGGCAGCGCGTCTTGTGCCTGCAGACGCGCTGCCAAACAGGGTACGGGCGACATGGGATCACCGGGATGGGGATAGACAGAGGCCATGCGCATAGCTGTATTGTATAAATATTACTTATAGTGATGTTTTGCCAATTTCATTGGAAATTGATGACGATCTCGCGCAAAATATACACAATTATTAAAGGCAGACTATGAGTATCGCAAATATTGACCATTTCATCGGCGGCCATGTTGCCCCCAGCGCGGCGGGCGCTGCTGGGCGTAGCCAAGCCGTGACCAACCCCGCCACAGGTGCAGTCACCGGCCGCGTGGCGCTAGCCACCGCAGTCGATGTAGACACTGCAGTAGCCGCAGCGCAAGCCGCCTTCCCGGCATGGGCCGATGCGCCACCGCTCAAGCGGGCGCGGGTAATGTTCAAATTTTTAGAGCTGCTGAACCTGCACAAAGACGACCTGGCCCGCATGATCACCGCCGAGCATGGCAAAGTGTTTACCGACGCGCAAGGCGAGGTCACGCGCGGTATTGATATTGTCGAATTTGCCACTGGCATACCGCAGCTGCTTAAAGGCGACTTTACCGAGCAAGTCTCCACAGGCATCGACAACTGGACGCTACGCCAACCGCTGGGCGTGGTGGCAGGCATTACGCCGTTTAACTTCCCGGTGATGGTGCCGATGTGGATGTTTCCGGTGGCTATTGCAGCCGGAAACACGTTTATTTTGAAGCCTAGCCCGATTGACCCAAGCCCCGCGCTGTTCATGGCCGAGCTGCTGAAAAAAGCTGGTTTGCCCGACGGTGTTTTTAATGTGGTGCAAGGCGACAAAGAAGCCGTAGATGCGCTGCTGGTGCACCCCGATGTCAAAGCCATCAGCTTTGTCGGCTCTACCCCCATTGCCAACTACATTTACGAAACTGGCGCGCACCACGGCAAACGCGTGCAAGCGCTGGGCGGCGCCAAAAACCATATGGTAGTGATGCCCGACGCCGACCTTGACCAGTCCGTTGACGCATTGATTGGCGCGGCCTACGGCTCGGCCGGTGAGCGCTGCATGGCCATTAGCGTGGCCGTGTTGGTGGGCGATACGGCAGACAAAATTATGCCCAAACTGGTCGAGCGCACCAAAACGCTAAAGGTAAAAAACGGCACTAACTTAGACGCCGAGATGGGCCCGATTGTGACCCAGGCCGCGTTTGAACGTATCACCGGCTACATTGCGGTGGGCCAGGCGCAGGGCGCAGATTTATTGGTCGACGGCCGCCGTTTTGACCAAACCGAGAAAGGCTGTGAACAAGGCTATTGGCTGGGCGGCACGCTGTTTGACAACGTCACGCCCGACATGCGCATTTACAAAGAAGAAATTTTTGGTCCCGTGCTGGCGTGCGTGCGCGTAAAAGACTTGGCAGAGGCGATTGCACTCGTCAACGCGCATGAGTTTGGCAATGGCGTGGCCTGCTTCACGCGCGATGGTAACGTAGCGCGTGAATTTTCGCGTCGCATTCAGGTAGGCATGGTCGGCATTAACGTACCTATCCCCGTGCCGATGGCGTGGCACGGTTTTGGTGGCTGGAAAAAGTCGCTGTTTGGCGACATGCATGCCTACGGCGAAGAAGGCGTGCGTTTTTATACCAAGCAAAAATCCATCATGCAGCGCTGGCCAGAGAGCATTGGCAAGGGTGCTGAGTTTGCGATGCCAACGAGTAAGTGATCTCTACTTTCACCATGAAGCGTTGTGTAAGTGAGCGGGTCGGTGGCGCACTCAGCTGCGCGGCTGTCCTCCGTGGCGGCCTAGGGCCGCCTACTCCCCCTTTATGCCGCTACGCTGAGTGCACCGCCAACCCGCTCTTGCCAGCGTGGCCAACGATCCGCCATAGCTCCCGAAATTGTTTGCTGCCTGGGCGCTTGGCGTGGGCAGCG